>WFYJ01000001.1 GCA_015490175.1 Saprospiraceae bacterium
ACTCAACGCAATTCGGTTTGGGAATTTTTGACGATGGACGATGGTCAATGGACGATTTTCCGAGATGGAGAGAGGAGAGATGGAGTGAGGGAGTGACCGAGCGCGCAAACTGCGTCAACGCTGCATCTTCTGCGGCCGAAGGCTGCGGTTTTTGGCTGAGCAATCGAAGACGCGAAGAACCGAGGATTCAATTCAAGAGGCCTGCTGAAAAAGTCGAAAAATCATTCAGTTACACAGAGCGCCACTGAGCATGCACTGATTTTCACAGAGTTGCAAAAAACTGCGTGCAAACTGCGGCGCTCTGCGGCCGAAGGCTGCGGTTTTTTGGCTGAGCAATCGAGGAACCGATGATTCGACAAAAAGCTGGTAGTCAACGAGAAAAACTTTAAACTCTAAACTCTAAACCCTCAACTTCAAACTTCCGCATGGCGCCTTTTTTGGTGCGCTCACCGATTGGACCGATTGACCGAACAGGTAGCAGATGTTAAAAAGTGTCAAAGGAAGTCACGCGGGCAGCTTTTGCCGCAAGGCAGATATCTTTATGTCCGATCTTGGGCCCTCTCTTCTTGCTGGCAGGCAACTTGAGCAGTAAAGGAACGTTGTACGAGTGGTTTTGAGCAACGCAAAATGGAATCAATCAAAAAATTTGTCATGAAATATCGCGGACCGATTTTTTTCAGTCTGGTCGTGGCCGGGCTGATGTGGGTTGGCTGGTATCAGCCGCTGAAGAATGCCGAGAAAGAAGCCGTGCTGATCCACACCATGCTGGAAGGCATCAACCGCTTTCACTTCTCGCCCAAACCGATCGACGACGATTTTTCTGCCATGGCGTGGGATCTGTACCTCAAGCGCCTCGACGGGGCCAAGCGGTGGCTGACCGGGCAAGACATCGAGCAGTTGGCGCCATGGAAGTACCAGATCGACGACCAGGCTGAAGCCGGCCGCTATGAGTTTTTTGACCTGTCGGTACAACTGTTCTCGAACGCCCTCGACAAGACGCAGCAATGGTATCGCGAGATCCTGGCCCAGCCCTTCGATTTCTCGAAAGAGGAAACCGTGGAGCTCGACGGCGAAAAGCGCCCCTGGGCGCTTGACGATGCGGCCCTGCGCGAATACTGGCGCAAATGGCTCAAGTACGAGACGCTGACCCGCCTGCACGACAAGCAGGAGCAGCAAGCCAAAGGCGAAGACGAAGAGCTGGCAGGCAAGACGTTCGAGGAGCTGGAAGCCATGGCGCGCAAGGAGGTGCTCGACATGATGGACAACTGGTACACGCGCCTCAAGAAGCGCAAGCGCCCCGACCACCTCAGCGTATATCTCAACGCCATCACCAACATCTTCGACCCGCACACCAGCTACTACAAGCCCATTGACAAGCAGAACTTCGACATCAGCATGTCGGGCAAACTCGAAGGCATCGGCGCCCGCCTCCAGGCCGATGGCGAATACACCAAAGTAGTGGAAGTGGTCGTGGGCGGCCCGGCATGGAAGCAGGGCGGGCTCGAAGAAAACGACCGCATCCTGAAGGTCGCCCAGGAAGGCGAAGAGCCCGTCGAGGTGACGGGCATGACGCTCGACGAGGTGGTGCAGCTCATCCGCGGGCCCAAGGGCACCAAAGTGACGCTCACGGTCAAAAAAGCCGACGGCTCGATCAAGGACATTACCATCGTGCGCGATGTGGTGATCTTCGAAGAGGGCTTCGCCAAATCGCTCTTGCTGGAAAACGAACATGGTGAGACGATCGGCTACATCTGGCTGCCGCGATTCTATGCCGACTTTGAAGACCCTTCGGGCCGCCAGTGCGCGCGCGACGTGGCCCGGGAAGTGGAAAAACTCAAGAACCACAATGTGGACGGCATCATCATTGATCTGCGCAACAACGGCGGCGGCTCGCTGCGCGACGTGGTGGAGATGACGGGGCTGTTCATCGAGAAAGGCCCCATCGTCCAGGTCAAGTCGCGCGGGCGGCGGCCCGTCGTGCTCGACGACGAAGATCCGGGTGTCGCCTGGGACGGCCCGCTCGTGGTGATGGTCAATTCGTTCAGCGCTTCCGCTTCGGAGATCATGGCGGCCGCCCTGCAGGACTACCGCCGCGCCGTCATCGTGGGCAGCAAGTCCACCTTTGGCAAGGGCACCGTACAGCGCTTTTTCGACCTCGACCGCGCTCTGCCCGGCCACAACGACCTCAAGCCGCTGGGCCAGATCAAGATCACCATGCAGAAATTCTACCGCATCAACGGCGGTGCCACCCAGTTGCGCGGCGTCACCCCCGACATCAACCTGCCCGATCAGTACCAGTACATCGACGTGGGCGAAAAGGAGCAGGACTACCCGCTGCCCTGGTCACAGATCGAACCCGTCAAGTATGAGCAGGACGTGTACGTGGTCAAGCACCTCGACAAAATCCGCAAGGCCGCCGAAGCGCGGCTCGCCCGCGACACCGTCTGGCAGAAAATCCTCGCCCACGCACAGTGGGTCAAAGAGCAGCAGGACCACACCAGCCACCCCCTCTCGCTGGAGAAATGGGAAGCCGAGACTGAGGCCGAAGAGGCCTACCTCGAAGCCTATGACAAGCTCTTTGACCGCGAGGTCATCCACACGGTGCGCAATCTCGACGAAGACCTCGACCACATCAACAGCGACGAAGGCCGCAAGGCCCGCAACGAAGAATGGATCAAAAACCTGAAAAAAGACGTGTATGTCGCAGAAACCCTGCGCATCATGCACGACCTGATACGGTATCACTGATCCATGGCCGACAGGGCGGTTTCCACAGCCGGAGGCCGCCCTTGCCCTTTCACCAATGCCCGCACCAATGAATTACCTGACTCTGGAACGCGTATCCCGCTCCTACGGCGAGAAAGTCCTGTTCCAGGACGTGGACCTGCAGCTCAACAAAGGACAAAAGGTGGCGCTCGTCGCCAAAAACGGCAGCGGCAAGAGCACGCTGCTGCGCGTCATCGCCGGCGAAGAGCGCCCCGAAGGCCAGGGCGCCCGCGTGTGGATCCATCCCGACATCCGCATGGGCTACCTGCCTCAGGAACCCGACTTTGGAGCCGCCCACGACGTCCTCGATGCCGTGCTCGCAAGCGATCATCCGGCCATCAAGGCCTTGCGCGACTACGAGCAGGGCCTGTTGCACCGTGCCGATGCCGACACCATGCAGCGGCTGCTCGGCCGCATGGACGATCTGCAGGCATGGGATGCCGAAGCGCGCATGAAAGAAGTGCTCTTCCGACTGAACATTACCGACCTGACGCAGCCACTCAGCACCCTGTCGGGCGGTCAGCGCAAACGGCTGGCCCTGGCACGCCTGCTCATCGAGGAGCCCGAGCTGCTCATCCTCGACGAGCCTACCAACCACCTCGATCTCGACATGATCGAATGGCTCGAAGAGTACCTGGCCCGCCCCAATCGCACCATCTTCATGGTCACCCACGACCGCTATTTTCTCGAAAGAGTGTGCGATACCATCGTCGAACTGGATCGCGGTCGCCTCTACAAGTATTCGGGCAACTACAGCGACTTCCTGGAGAAAAAAGCCACTCGCCACGAGACCGAAAGCGCCGAACTGGAAAAAGCCCGCAAGCTGTTGCGCCGCGAGCTGGAATGGATCCGGCGCATGCCCAAAGCCCGCGTCGATGCGTTCCACGAACTGAAGCAAAAGGCTTCGCAAAAGATCGAGCAAAGCGAGATCCGCATCGACATCAAGGGCAGTCGCCTCGGCAGCAAGATCCTCGAGTGTCACTACATCAGCAAGGCCTATGGCGACCTCAAGATCGTGGACACCTTCGCCTACAAGTTTCGCAAAGGCGAAAAGGTGGGCATTGTGGGGCCCAATGGCGTGGGCAAAACCACCTTCCTGCGGCTGCTCACCGGCCTGGAAAAACCCGACAGCGGCAAGATCGTGGTGGGATCCACGGTGCGTTTTGGATACTTTACGCAGGAAGGCATTCAACTGGCCGAAGACAAACGCGTCATCGACGTGGTCACCGACATTGCCGAATACATCCCGCTGGAGAAAGGCCAAAAACTGACGGCCGCCCAGTTGCTCGAGCGCTTCCTCTTCGACCGCAAACAGCAACAGGTGTACGTCTCGCAGCTCAGCGGCGGCGAGAAGCGGCGGCTGCACCTGCTCACCGTCCTGATGCGCAACCCCAACTTCCTCATCCTCGACGAGCCTACCAATGACCTCGACATCCTCACGCTCAACGTGCTCGAAGAGTGGCTGGCCGAATTCCCGGGCTGCGTGATCATCGTCTCGCACGACCGCTACTTCATGGACAAGCTGGTAGATCACCTCTTCATATTTGAAGGGGAAGGCCGCATCCGCGATTTCAACGGCACCTGGACCGAGTATCGCAACCGGCAGCGGGCCGAGCTCGAAGCCAGCCGTCGCACCAATGCCGCTTCCGCAAAAGCGCGGAAAAACCCCGGGGAAAAGCGCGCCCACGGCGGGCTCACCTACGAGGAGCGCAAGGCCATGAACCGCCTCGAAAAAGCCATCCAAAAGCTGGAGCAGCACAAGGCCGAGCTGCACGAAGCATTCACCCGGCCCGACCTCACCCCCGAACGCATCGCCGAGCTGTCGAAAGAACTGGCCGAAGTGGAGGCACAGCTCGAAGAGAAAGAGCTCGAGTGGTTTGCCCTTGCGGAAAAGGCCGAAAGCCCATAAGCACGGATCCCGCCCGGCAAAGCCGTGGCGGGATCCCATGCTCTGGTCATCTTGGGTAAAATTGCTTCGCTCGTCAAAGTACCCTGCGTCCTCAGTTGCCTGTCTGCTTCACGGTCACCGTGTTCTTGTTACCGCTCTGCAGGATGTTGCTCTGGTTGTTTACTCCCGTCTGGAAGGTCTTGGCCGTGTTGTAGTTGCCCGACTGCTTGATCACCGTCGAGCTCAGTCTGGCGCCACTCTGCACGGCCGTAGCCGTGTTGGACTTGCCCGGCTGCACGATCACGGCGCTGCTCTGCGTGGTGTTTTCCTGCAGCACGCCTGCCGTATTCTTGTCGCCGGCCTGGTCAATGGTCACCTCGCTTGCCGAGGTCTTCACCTGTTCTACCTTGGCGGTGTTCTTGTTGCCACCCTGGTTGATGTCCACGACGGTGCTGGTAGCATCCTGCTGCGACACACTGGCCGCGTTGAGGTTGCCCCCCTGGCTGATGTTGACCACCGTACCCTTGGTGCGTTGCTGTCCCACTGCCGCCGTGTTCTGATCCCCCGCCTGCGAGATGTTGATCAGGTTGTTCTGGGCCGACTGGGCCTGGCTCACGGTAGCCGCGTTCTGATCGCCGGACTGGCCGATGTTGATCGTGTTGCCCGAGATGTTGTCGCCTGCCTGCTCGACGGCGGCGCTGTTGCGGTTGCCCGTCTGGCCTATGTTGATCTTGTTGCCGACCACGTTGCCCGACTGGCTGATGCCCGCCTGGTTCTTGTTGCCGGCTTGGCTCACGTTGATCTCGTTGCCGCGCACGCCGGCACCCAGCTGTTGCACCGAGATCGTGTTGGCATCGCCCGTTTGCGTCAGATTGGTCTTGTTGCCTTCGGCACCGGCCTGCAGGCTCGATACCTGGTTCTTGTTGCCGGCCTGCTCCACATTGACGAGGTTGTTTTTCGCACCACTCGTCTGCGAGATGCCGGCCGAGTTGTCATTGCCCGACTGCTTCAGGTTGACGGTGTTGCCTACCGCATTGGTCTGCTGGATCACAGCCTTGTTGCGGTCGCCCGATTGCAGTTGGTTCGCGGTGTTGTTGCGGCCGCTCTGTTCGATGGCTGCCTGGTTTTCGTTACCCGATTGCACGGTGTTGTTGCGGTTCTGTGCCTGAAGGCTCGTGAGAGCCAGCAGCAGGGTGGCGAGGAAAAGCAGTTTTTTCATGGTCAAAGGTTTGGTGAACAATATGATTTGCACTTCAATCGGGGGCAATTTGCGGCGGGACTGCCGCAGAGGGGGGCAAATTTCGCTGAACGGTGCAGAGCAGGCTGAAAATGGCATCACCGGGTCGCCAAATCGCATCGCACGCACACACCGAAAGCGCACGCAGGCAAACAGATCACGGGATTGCAAGGGGGAAAAGAGGGGAAGGATGCGGCAAAGGTAAAAAAAAGTCGCACCCCTTTCAAGGTGCGACCGAATGCTACTAACAAATTATAATCTCATGAAAAAAACGAATCCAACTTCAAAACGGGTCCGGCGCCATCATGTTCACGCTTCTGTTGCCAAAAAGTGCGCCAAACGCACATCTTAGGTAAATTTTAACACATCTGTACCCTGTTGATACTCAAAAAATGGCTTCAAGGTTTCAGTTGTCAGCGCAATCAGGTGTGGGATCGGAATGGGTGCATACGACCTGTTACATGTAAAACGCAGATGAAGCGTAATTATTTCGAGGCGAGGGTTCTGGGCCGCAAAAGCCCGGCAGAAAGACAAGCAGTTTCCGAAAAAGCGGCCCGGAGGTTAATTATCGCCTTGAATATCCTTGAGCCCCGAAGGGCACTTCTGTTCCAAAAGGCCGCACCGGTCAGGGTGCGGCGGAATGCTACTAACAAATTATAATCTCATAAAAAGAACGAATCCAAATTTGGGAGCTCCCGAAAGAGCTCGTTTCTGGTTTTTTGAAGTCCCACCCAGAGCTGCTGGCGGGAAAAGCACCCGGCGGCCCGGGAGCCACCGGGTACTGTAATCGGTTTTTGGGAGGCGGGCTGAACGTTTTCAGCTACGGATTTGGATATATTCAAGGGATAATTACCGTATCTATTGGGCCACCACTTTGGCCGTGTACACAATGCTTTCGTTTGAACGTATGGTCAGGATGTATATGCCTTTCGGCAAATGCAATCCTGTGATGCGGGCATGGCCTTGCTCGAATCGTCCCGAGCGCAGCGGCCGCCCGGTCACATCGCTGAGCTGCCATTGCAGCGCTGTCTCTTCAGCACCTGCCACCTCGAGCACAAAGGCATCCGCAAACGGATTGGGCCACACCCGCACTTCCACATCCGGCAGCGTCGGCCCGAACACGCCCGTCACTACGAGGAAGTCGGTGAGCGTGGTACCTTCCACGATGTGGAGCGTCTGCTCGGTAGGCGCGGGTGCGTCGTACCCGACATAGGCAACAGCCCGGTTGTAGATATGGGTGCCGGGGGCATTGTCCGGTTTTTGGGATATGCGGAACTGCACGAATCCGCCCGACGTTCCCGAACCGGAGCTGCTGCTTGCCAGGATCACGTCTTCGATCACGATCTTGACAATGCCGCGATCGTACACTTGCAACTCGTAGGGATGCGACGATGCCCCTTTCTCGACCGTTTCGGGCAAGAGCCAGGGAGAAAGCGTGTCGCGGATCACCACCCGCGTGACAGTGTCCTCGCTCGTGTTTTCGAAGCGAACGAGATAATCGATCTGGGTTGTGCTGGTGACATACATGCTGTCACCGTAGCCTTTGGGATAGCCTCTGAGCAGGGGCGCGTCGGTTACCGCGCTCACGCTTTCCTGCACGTCTATTGCCTCGAACAGGTCGTTTTCGTCTTCAGGGAACTGGGTGACCACGCCGGTGGTGAAGGGCGTGCCCGCAGCGACACAACCCTCCACTGCGACGGTGGGGTAGCTGCGGCCCGGATGATGCGGCGCTTGCTCGGCCACCAGACGCCAAGTGGCGCCATTGCGCGGCAAGCTCACCGTCATGGCCTGGCCGCTGGCCGTTTGATGGGTCTCCTGATTGCGCAGGATGACGTCTTCAATGACGATGTACTTCAGCGGCTGCACAGGATTGCCTGCACCGGCATTTTCTATGGTGAAGCGCACGGAGTCGGCATCACAGCGACCCGTCACGCGGATGCTGGCGCCACTCCAGGCGGGATTTGCCGGAAGGCAAATACTGTCGGGCACGATGTGGGCCCGCACCTCGGCTACCTGGCCGACCATGGCGTCGCAGTCCATGAAGGCATCCAGTGTGAAGCGACCGCAATCGCCCGAGGCCACCGGCCCCAGCTCGAACCGCACGAGGCTGTCCTGCACCAGAGCGGGAGCGATCGAAGCCGACTCGAAGGTCAGCCCGCGCCCAAGCACGACATCCACACGCACGTTGTCGGCATCGACGGGGCCTTCGTTACAGTAGCTGACAACCCACGTATTCGACGCACACACCACCGCCGCACCGGCGCTCACGTCTACCTGCATGGCCGGACAGGACACGGCTTCGTGGACGGGGAAGTCGAAAGTGAGCGTGTCGTAGGCCTCGGTCACCTGCACATTGTGAAAGGTGTCGATGCAGGCACTCCAGTAGGCGTTTTTGGGTACGAGCACCAGATCGTACTGCCCCATATCGAGGCGCATGGCGTAGCGGCCGTCGGCATCCGAGGAAGCGTACACGCTGCCGTCGCTGCCGATGGCTTTCAGGATCCATCCGTTGAGCCCGGGCTCGCCACTGTCGAGGGTACAGTCCTGGTTTTTGTCAAAGAACACCTGGCCGACGAAGTAATTGGTCTTGACGCGTCCCTGCAAGTCGGCCTTGACGAGCGACACGTCGTTGATGAACACGGCGGCCAACGAGTTCACGCCGGCAATGGCCACGCCTCCATCAGCCGTAAGTGTAAGGTCGGCGCCTTCGTCCCAGTGGGTGTTGCGCCCGATGTATTTGTCCCACAACAGTTGGCCATCGGCATCGGTGCGGAACAGGTAAATGTCGGCGTCGAAGGCGTTGACTTCACCCGTGCCGGCCACGACATAGCCGCCATCGTCGAGCTGGCGGACGGCACGGCCCACTTCGGCCAAGCCGGCACCGTAAGTCTCCATCCACTCTTCGTTGCCGTCGGCATCGGTCTTGAGCAGGAAGGCATCGCTGTTGTTGCCCCACAGACCGGTGATGATGAGGCCGCCGTCGGCGGTTGGTGCCAAGCCGAGTGCTTCCTCGCGCTCGGCAGGCGTGCCGATCACGTAGTCGTTGATGAGCGCGCCCTCGGCATCGAGCAGCAGCACCCACGCGTCGGGGCTGGGGTTGCCGGGCTCGTAGCGGACGCCCGCAATGGCATAGCCGCCATTGTGCATCACCACGTCGTTGGCCACTTCATCGTCGTCGCCGCCGTACACTTGGTCCCACTCGAAGTTGCCCTCGGCATCCGTTTTCACGAGGTAGATATCGTCTTGCCCGGAGCCAAAGCTGTTGCTGCGCCCGGCGAGCAGGTACCCTCCATCGGGGGTCTGCGTCACGGCAAATGCCTGGTCGGCGCCTGCCCCGCCAAACTGGCGGCTCCACAGTACGTTGCCGCGATCGTCCACCTTCAGCATGTACATGTCGGGCGACTGACCGGGGGTTGCGGCGATGTCGCCCACGACGATGTAGCCGCCATCGGGCGCGGCAACGAGGTCAAAAGCGTGTTCTACCCAGCCTTCATCCACCACTTTCATCCATACCACCTCGCCATCCACGTCGGTACGGATGAGGTATACGTCGAGGTCGTTGTCGTCGCCGAACGATTCGCTGTAACCTGCAATGAGGAATCCGTGATCGCGCGTCTGAACGACGGCCTCGCCATAGTCTTCGGCAGACCCGCCGTAGTACAACTCCCATCCACCCTGAGCTTGCATCGTCAGGCTCAGGCACACGAAGGCAACCACGCCGATCAGGCTGAAGGGGGAAAGCCCGGTGATTGCATTCGTTCTTTTCATGATGGACAGGCAGGTTGATCCGTTGCTATTCGATGACGATACAAATGTGCGCAGTCCTCCGCTGCTGTTCAAAGACAAAAATCGGCATTTGTTGAGCAAAATTTTGAGATATTTGAACCACATGAATCTTAACTGTTTTTATAAAACATTGAAAATCACACAAAAACCCAAAAACCAACATTTACCCTTTTCCTGCATTTTGTTGAAAAGAACTTCATGTACCAGAGCCGCTTGATCTCTTTGTTGCGTACGCTCGACCGCAAGGAATGGCGCAAACTGCACAAATGGCTGCAATCTCCAGCCCACAACCAGCGGGAAGACGTGCAGCAGCTGGCTGCCTGGCTCCATGCGCAAGTGCCCTTCGACGATCCGGACGCCCTGTCGAAGGAGGCGGCTTGGGCTCGCCTCTTTCCCGGCCGGCCGTACGACGACCGGCACATGCGCCAGGTGATGCACTTCCTGCTCAAGGCCGTGGAGGCGATGCTGTTGCACGACGAGCAGAATGCCGATCGGGTGCGGGCCCTCACCATGCTGGCCGGCGTGTTTCGCAAGCGAGGGCTGGACAAGGCTTTCGAAGCGACGATGAAGCAGGTGCGCAAGCGGCACGAGCAACAGCCCTGGCGCAACGAATTGTACTTCCGCAACCAGTATCTCATCGAGCAGGAGCAATACAGCTACCTGAGCGGCTTCCAGCGCCTGCATCTGAACCTGCAGGAAATGTCGGATGCGCTCGACCTTACCTACATCGTGGACAAGCTGCGGCAAAGCTGCCTGATGCTCGCTCACCAGACGGTGTACAAGGCAGACTACCGCATCGGCCTGCTGGAGCCGGTGCTGCGCTATGTCGAACAGGAAGACCTGTTGCGCTTTCCGGCCATCGCCGTGTACTACCACATCTATCACACCCTTTCGGAACGCGATGAGGAAGGACATTTTTACCGCTTGCGCGAACAGATCCGACAGCACTACGACAAATTCCCCAGAGGCGAGATGCGCGACATCTACCTGTTTGCCATCAACTACTGCATCGGGCGCATCAACGCCGGAAAGGAACCCTTCATTCGGGAAGCCTTCGAGCTATACCGCGCCGGCCTCGAGCAGGGCATCCTCATCGAAGAGCGCGGCATCTCGGCATGGACGTTCCGCAACGTGGTGACCAATGGCGTCTATCTGGGCGAGTTCGAGTGGGTAGCGCGCTTTATAGACGAATACCAGCATTTGCTGGAAAGCAAGTTCCGCGAAAGCACGGTGCTGTATTGCCAGGCACAGTTGCACTTCGCACGCCGCGATTACGACACGGCCATGCGCCTGCTGGCCCGCACCGACTTCGACGATATACTGATCAACCTGCGCGCCAAGACGATGCTGCTGCGCATGTACTACGAGGAAGGCGAGTTCGAGGCCCTGGAAAGCCTGCTGCAAAGCATGCGCACCTACATGCAGCGCAAGAAAGTGATGGGCTACCATCGCGCCAACTTCCAGAACTTTGTCCGGCTTACGCGCAAGCTGGTGCGCCTCAACCCCTTCAACAAACAGAAACGGGAAGCCCTGCGCCAGGAAATCGAAAAGGCCGAGCCCATGACCCTCTCGGAAAAGCAGTGGCTGCTACAGCAACTCGATCAGCTCTGACAGGCGGAAAGCACTGCCGCATGCATATACCCACTTCAAAGTGGTTTGGGAAATATGGCAGTACCGATCAGGGCTGTACTAAAGGACAAAATTTGGCATTAAATTCAAAATACTTATCTTTTCGTAACTGATTATCAAGCATTTGAATCAATTCCTCGAGTCCTCGGTTTTTCGAATCCTCATTCAGCAAAACTGCAGCTTTCAGCCGCAGATGGACGCAGTGTGCGCGCTCTGTGAAACTCAGTGCATTCTCTGTGGGTGCTCTGTGTAACTGAATGATTTTTCGACTTTTTTCCGCAGACTCTTGAATCAAATCTTCGATCCTCAATCATTGAAACCACAGTCTTTGGACTGCAAAAGACGCAGCGCTGACGCAGTTTGCGCAGTGGGTCACTCCCTCACTCCATCTCTCTTCTCTCCATCTCAGAAAATCGTCCATTGACTATTGTCAAAAATTCCCAAACCGGATTGCGTTGAGTATTTATGGACATTTGCCGGCGCGCCAACGCGGGCAGAACCATTTGGGGAAAAGTTGCCCGGGCAGGCAGCACATGGCCCCCTCGGGCGTTTTGCCTGAGCAAGCATGCCTCACCATGAATACGACCCCGAAACACATGACTATCGCGCTCCGCACATACGCACGCTTTCTCCGGGCCATCAGTCTGCTCGCCCTGCTGGCAAGCGGCTGCCGCTTCAACGACGAGCCCAGACCCGTATTCATTGACCTGGAAGACTCATTCCAACTCGACCTGTTCGAAAAACTCGACTTTTCGACGCGCCAGGCGCAGCTGCTGCTGACTACCCTCAAGCCCCTGCCCTGTCAGAACTATTCCCTCGATTACGATCTGTTTCACTCGGGCACCAACATCCAATTGCAGCTCAACAGCCTCAACCCGCCCGCCGACGAATGCATCACGCCACCCCTGCCGCTCACCACGGCCATCAGCCTCGGATACCTCATTCCCAACGACTACAAACTGGAAATCGTCATCAACGACGTGCTGGCCTACACCGGCACGCTCGAGGTAACTCCCGAATGGTACAGCCTGCACCTGCCCTCGGGCCAGGGCATCGAATTGCTGCACGACACGCTCTATCGCATACCGACCAATGCCATCTGGGGCTATGCGGGCTACGACGATCCACAGCTCGACCAGTTGGCTGCCGACTTTCTCGGCGAGCTCGAAACCATGTCCGAACCCATGCCCTTGCAAAAAGGACATTACGGCTACTTCACCATCGACGCCGCAGGACAACCGACCTTCCATCCTCCTGCCGAAGAGCTGTACGTACATCCCTTCTTCCGCCTCTATACGGGCGACCGCGAGGAACTGATCCAGTTGCTCGAACAATACCGCAACCAGTCGGGCAATCAGCTCACCATTCAGCTCTACACCCACCGCGGGGAGCAGCTTTGATGATCATCGCGTTGGTCGTCTCCCCGATTACACTCAACGCAATTCGGTTCGGGAGTTTTTGGCGAGAGTCATTTGGGGATGGAGTGACGGAGAGAGAGTGAGTGAAGCGTCTGCTAATCATTCAGTTACACAGAGCATCCACCGAGAACACACTGAGTTTCACAGAGTTAAAAAAACTGCGTGCAAACTGCGGCGCTCTGCGGCCGAAGGCTGCGGTTTTTTGGCTGAGGAACCGAGGAACCGAGGAACTGAGGAACTGAGGAACTGAGGAACTGAAGAACTGAAGAACTGAAGAACTGAAGAACTGGGTGTTTGACAAAATACTGATAATCAGCAAGAAAAACTTTAAACTTTAAACTCTAAACCCTAAACTCTACACCCTCAACTCTCAACTCAACCCTCAACTTCAAGCCTCTGCATGGCACCTTTTTCAGTAGCCTCAGCAAAAAAGGGAAAGCCCGGAACGCGTGAGCCGGCGGGGAAAGGTGCAGCTCAGGCAATGACGCGGCCGTCTGCAGCACCCGTTGTCTGCCCGCGACGAATGCGGCTCATGGGGATGGTGAAATAGAAGGTCGTGCCTTCGCCTTCCTTCGACTGGAGCCAGATCTTGCCGCCCAGATTGGAAACGATCTTGCGCACCGTGGCCAGGCCGATGCCCGAGCCCTCGTAGTCCGACTGGGCATGCAGCCGCTCGAAAATGTCGAACACGCGATGTTGCTGGTCTTCGGGAATACCTATTCCGTTGTCTTCAATTCTGAACAGGTAATGGCCTCCCTCTTCGGTAGCCGTGATGCGAATTTCCGGCGCCACGTCCGGCTTGCGAAACTTCAGCGCATTGGACAGCAGATTCTGGAACAACTGTATCAATTCGGTAGTCGAGCCATGCACCACGGGCAACAGATTGGAACAGATGGAGGCCCCGCTCTCCTTCATGGCTACCGTCAGGTTGGAAAGCACGGTAAAGAGCAGCTCGTTCAGATCGTTGTCCTGCATGTCGCTGTGGCGGCCCGTCCGTGAATACTGGAGCAGATCGTCGAGCATGCGCTGCATACGGCCGACCCCATCGCGCACGTACTTCATGAATTCCTGCGTGTCTTCGGCAAGCTGCCCCTGGAGCTGCCGCTCGATCAACTGGGTGTACATGCCGATCATGCGCAACGGCTCCTTCAGGTCGTGCGAGGCCGCATATGCAAACTGCTCCAACTGCTTGTTGGTCTCTTCGATCTTGCGCTGAGCCTCCCGCAAGGCATCCAACTGCTTCCTGATCTGCACCTGCTGATCGGAAAGGATTTTTTTCTGCTCCTGGAGCTTGTCAATGATCATCGCCTGGCCCGTCTCGAAGATATAGACGATGCCCAATAGAACCGCAAAAAAGAGGGTGAAGCTCAAAAAGTAATAGTCTGGCGTAAAGCGCATGAGCTGCTCCTTGAATCCTGCATCGTCCTGCAGGTGAAGGATCAGCAGCACCAGGCTGAACAGCGTCAGCACGCCTGCCCAGACAAACCCCCATCGCCGCTCGGAAAACAACACGGCAATGGCCGGCGCCAGAGCCAACCACAGCATATTGTCGGAATACAGACCTCCCGTCTGGAGAATGGCCGGAACGAGCACAAAAAACCAGCCGGCGGCAAGGAAATTACCGGTGATTTCAAGGCTTTGGGTAGTTTTCAGCAAAACCAGAGAAATTATCAGCCCCAACAACGCCCCTAACAATGGCACATCCTTATTTTCAGGTGTAAACACATTAGTAGTGAAAATCATCACCAAAATAGTAAAAACCAGATAGATGTGCAATTCAACAAGGGTGTGGACACGGAAATACTCTACGGGCTTCTTTTCCCTACTCAAATTTTGCGGGACCAACCAGAAAGCCAACCTGTCCTTGATCTCCTTTATCTTCCTCATAGGTTTATGAAATCTGTGCTCCTCATTCCTCAATTTTCACACCAAAACAAAAAGGATGCCCTACATAGACATCCCTTTCTTGAAACCTACGCTAACCTAATTCTTACTGGTTACTAAACAATAGCGACTGAAGGCAGTTTCATCTTAAATGCTTCAAAAATCTCTTGGTAGGAAAATCCCTCCTCCTTCAATGCTTCATCCAAGGACTCTTTCAAATTAAACGTAAACTCTTCAACATCTTTCAATGAGTGATGATTTGTTAATGTAAAGCGAAGGCCTGTATTTCTAATAGGCACACTGGGATAAGTTGCAATATTCAAATAAAACCCTCGATCGTGCATTTTTTGTACAACCTTGTAGCCCACTTGCGGCTTGCTCACTGCCACGAAGAAAATTGGTGTGTCTTCAAATTCGACTAAAGGCAAACACAATTGCCTACAGCAGTCATTAGCTTTCTTTACCCTTTCTTGCAATTGGGCTTGCAACTGACCAATCTCATCAGAAAGGTGAATTTTTGCTGACTGGATAGCTGCCCCAAGAGAAGGGTTTGGAACAGGTCCGGAAAAAAACATCGTTGAACCAGTATTATTCACATAATCTCTCAATTCCCTATTCGGGAACACCAAACAACCTCCATAAGCAGCAAAGCTCTTTCCCAAGCTTGTGGCAAGCACCATTCGATCATGAAATGCGATGCGATCCAAAACGACCCCACACCCATTCCTTCCACACCAGCTCATTCCGTGGGCGTCATCAATATAAAGATGGAGATTGTCATACTTTTCCAACAGTTCAAGCAAGGCATTCAACGGAGCAATATCCCCAAACATTGAATATACGCCATCCAGAAAATACCAAATGTTCCGATAATCTTTTGATAGCTTTTTAATCCGCCATTCCAGGTTTTCCAAATTATTATGGCGAATCATTTCCACATGTACCCCACCTGATTTAGCTATTCTCACAGCATTTTGCACACTTGCATGAACCTGGTGGTCCAGAATCGCGACGTCCTGTACATCCAATAGAGAGGGAATCGCAGCAATATGACCAAGAGTAGTAGTAGGAGTAATGATCAAGGGCTTTTGAAAAATACGCTCTAAAAGGTATTGCAACTCTCTATAGAGTGGTGAAGACAAAAAAGCTCTCGAGGAAGAAAAAGCAGGGCCGTACCTCCGAGTAGCATCAATTGCCGCTTCTTTCATCCGTGAATCGAGGTCCAACCCCAAGTAACTACAAGACCCGAAATTCTTCACCACCTTACCATTGATAGTGATTTCATTGCCCTTGAGTACTTCGTCTTCGAGGATGATGTAGCCGATGGAGTTTTGAGCACAATAGGTAGCCTCTTTATGGAGGTCTTCCAACAACCTGGACGTGTTGTGCATGGGACGGGGGGTGATTTGTTTGTTCATAGTTTTTGTGTTTGAAGGGTGAAAATTCGTCGGGGAAAACGCAGCAGCAGCCTGCAGGCGAATACAACCTTTCAGGCGGGTTTGAAGGTGAATGCAAAGCTTAAGGGGTTGGCAAACGCTCGGAGCGTGGTGGTGACGTGATGTTTGAGGAAAGACTTTTGTATTGTCGTCCGGCCAAATTTAATCACATATTGCAATATACACAATAAGATGGAAAATTAAATTTTGTTTTAATTTGAAAATCATGAAGTTGTTGATACAACTACCCTTGATCAGCCCGGTCGGCCGGACGGGCCGGAGCGGAGGGGCCGGTACGTTCCGGCCAACCGATTTGTCAAAATTTTATTGCATCGAAGTGGGCAATAAGCTTTGAGAATAAAATTATTGACGGGTGTAACGGCATATTTTTTGGATTTTGTTTGCAACCCCCGTAACTTGGCCCGCGAAACTGCCCGTTCAACAAACCTCAACGAAATCATGCCGGACAAACTGGACAAGATTGATCTCAAGATTTTGCGCATCCTGCAGGAAAACAGCAAGATCACCAACCTGGAATTGTCGCGCCGCATTGGCCTGTCGCCGGCGCCCACGCTCGAGCGCGTAAAAAAGCTGGAAAACAACAACGTCATTCTCAGCTATCATGCCGAGGTCAACCCGCAGGCACTGGGACTGAATGTGATGACCTTCGTCCTGGTGTCGCTGGCATGGAAGAAAGAAGACGCCCTCAATCGCTTCCTCGAAAAGATCAAGACCATAGACGAAATCGTGGAGAGCTACATCATCACGGGCGAAGCCGATTTTCTCATCAAGGTCATCTGCAAAGACATTCCCACTTACGAGCAACTGCTCTTCAAGCTCTCGCAGATCGACGAGATCGAACGGCTCAAGACGCTCATGACGCTTTCCACGGTGAAGAAGTCCAGCATTCTGCCGTATGATTACGATTACGAACCCTGAGCCTACTGAAAAAAGTCCGTAACAACGCAACGACGTAACATATGGAAGGTATGATTAACTTACAACAAATTGATTTAAAATTAAAAATACATTGCGTGTCGTTGCGTCCCCGACTTTGGTCGGGACAAGCTGTTGCGTCGTTGCGTGAGATTTGGGTTTTTTTCAGTGGCCTCAACCCTGAGAGGCACAATTGAACAACAGGTTGAGCCAGAAGCACAAGAAGCAAACATTTCTGTGGAAAGTGGAAGGAGCCGCGCTTGCTGCTCCTTCCTTCGTTTTGGGCACCATGCATCTGCCCGGCCTGAGCGAGCTGCCCTGTGCGGCGCGCGTGCGCCAACTGGTGAGCCAGTGCGCGCTGGTCGCCTGCGAGCTGGCGCTGGACGAGCTGCCGCAGATGCCCACCCGCTGGGCGCCGCCCGGGTGGTCGTTGCGGCAGGCCCTGCCGCCGGCCCGGTACGAGAAGGTGCGCCGCATGATGCGCAAGTCCTTTGGCATCGACATGGCGCTGTTCGACCATCTGCCGCCGCTGGCCCTCATCAGCCTGTTGCCTCGCCAGGTGTTGGACATCGAGGGCCGCGCCCTCGACGAGGAGCTGTGGCAAATGGCCCGGGCGATGGGCAAGTCCTGCGTGGGGCTGGAGACGGCAGCCGAACAGGCAGCCGAGCTGCTCGAGGTGCCGCTCGACCTGCAAGTGCGCGAACTGATGCGCATTGCGCGCAACCCGTCGGCTTTTCGGCGGCGTTTGCGCAAGCGCAGGCAATTGTACCTCGAGGGGCGCATACAGATGCTCTACCGGCTGGTGCGCAAAGAGTCGGGGCGCGCGCGGAAAACCATTATCGATGCGCGCAACGAACGCATGGCTGCGCGGGCATGGCCCCTGATGCAACGCCAACCGGTCTTCATTGCCGTGGGCGCCGCACACCTGCCCGGCCACAAGGGGCTGCTGCGGTTGTTCAAACACCGGGGAGCGCGACTGCAGCCGCTGCCCTGGCACGACGGTGGATGACGTAGCGGGGCCCGACTTTTGCACCTGGTCGTTTGAGGTCGGCGCACCGAATTTTGCAACCATATCTTTCCGCTTTCGCAAACGATGCAAGCAGTGATCATGTCTGACCAATCGAAATGGGAAATCGTCATCGGTCTGGAAGTGCACGTGCAGCTCGGCACGCGCAGCAAAGCATTCTGCGGCGACGCCACTACCTTCGGCGCCGAGCCCAACACGCAGACCAGCCCCGTTTCCTTGGGTCATCCCGGCACGCTGCCCCGGCTCAACGAGGCCCAGGTGCGCGCCGCCGTGATGCTGGGGCTGGCACTGGGCGCCACCATCTCGCACCGCAATTCCTTCGACCGGAAAAATTACTTCTATACCGATTTGCCGAAAGGCTACCAGATCACACAGGATGCCATGCCCGTTTGCAGGGGAGGCGCCCTCCCCATCAAGCTGGGCGAGGAATGGAAAGAGGTGCGCATCCACCACATCCACATGGAAGAGGACGCGGGCAAGAGCATCCACGACCAGGATCCGCGCCACACCCTCATTGATCTGAACCGGGCCGGCGTGCCCCTGCTCGAGATCGTCACCGAGCCCGACCTGCGCAGCGCCGACGAAGTGGATGCCTTCATGAGCGGCATGCGCCAATTGGTGCGCTGGCTCGGCATCTCCGACGGCAACATGGAACAGGGCAGCCTGCGGTGCGACGTCAACATTTCGGTGCGGCGGCGCGGCGACACGGCTTTTGGCGAGCGCTGCGAAGTGAAGAACCTCAACTCGATGCGTTACGCCCGCCGTGCCATTGCCTACGAAGCCCGCCGCCAGATCGCCCTGCGCGAAGCCGGGCAAGAGGTGAGGCGCTACACCCTCCACTTCGACCCGGCCAGCGGCACCACCTCGCCACTGCGCGGCAAGGAAGCAGCACACGACTATCGGTACTTTCCCGAGCCCGACCTGCCGCCACTCGTGCTGAGCGACGAATACATCGCTGCCGTGCGGGAAGCGCTGCCCGCCCTGCCGTGGCAGCTATACCGGCACATGCGCGCACAGTTCGGGCTGAGCGACTACGAAGCCGGCCTGCTGAGTGAGGAACGCCACACGGCCACCTTTTTCCTCGAGCTGGCCGACCACACGCCTCATTTTGCGAAAGCAGCCAACCTCATCATCAACCGCATCCTGCCCTGGTGCAAGGAACAGGACGTACCCCTCCACTCCTTCCCCGCACCCAAGCCGGCGCTGGCTGAGCTGATCGGAATGGTGGAAGCGGGCGAGATATCCCATTCAGCGGCGTGGCAGGAACTCTTCCCCCTCCTGTGTGCGCATCCGGACACGCGGCCTCGCACCCTTGCGGAAAAACACGACCTGCTGCAACAAAGCGACGAAGAGGCCCTGGTGCCCGTGATAGAAGAGGTGCTGGCCGCTTTTCCCGACAAGGTGGTCGCCTGGCGCAAGGGCAAAAAAGGGCTGACGGGCTTTTTCATGGGGCAAATCATGCGGCGCACCGGCGGCAAAGCCGACCCCAGGCTGACCAACCGCCTGCTCCTCGAACGCCTGAAAGAGGAATGACGCCCCCTCGCCAAAAAGCCTCGAAATACGGCCAGTCAGGCCGTTCCGACTGCCATTTTCAGAAAATTTTCCACTTCCCCGATGCTTGTATTAAATATTGCACGCAAGCCTAACCATATTTTGATCAAGAGGATAAGGCGGGCTTGAAGTCGTATAAAACAAAACAGTCATACATCATTAATGATCAAGTGTTTTACAAATTGATTTTTTGAACATAAATTTGTCCACCGTAATTCCAGCTCATCCTTCCGGGTGAGCTCCATTGCACGCACTTACAGCCCTGACAGCCAGAAACAGCCGGTCAAGCTCGCCTTACTGGTTTCACTCACCGCTCAAGACAACACGGGAACAAACACGTGCCTCGAAAAAGAGAGGTAGCGAGCTGTCGTGCACGGAATGCATGCAGCCTCTTTCCCTGTAATCCCTTGGACAAATCTTCAAAAGTTTTAACCATGACCCACCACTACCACCTGGTGGCACTCCTGTGGTGTGCCATCGCACTGACCATGAACAGCCCACGGACACAGGCACAGCAATCGCTGGAGATCGGCGGCTTCGTGGGCGTATCCAACTACTCAGGGGAACTGCATCAGGCCCATTACGAGGTGGCCGACAGCCGCTTGGCGGCGGGCTTCGTAGGGCGCTATCACTTCAGTCCGGCCCTGGCCATACGGGGCCATTTCCTTCGGGGCAGGCTTCAAGCATCCGATGCGGACTATGCTTCCATCGAGAGCCGACGCAATCGCAACCTCAGCTTTCGCACCACGCTTTTCGACCTGGGGCTGATGGCCGAAGTCAACCTGGCGTGGTTTGGCGAGGGGGCCCGGCTCAGCACATCTCCCTATCTGGTCATAGGCATCAGCGGTTTTTACTTCAATCCGCAAGCCCTCTACAACGGCCTGTGGGTCGATCTGCAGCCGCTGGGTACCGAGGGGCAGGGACGCCCGGGCCTGTCGGACCAGCCACGCTACAGCCGCTTGCAGGTGTCCATTCCCATGGGCATCGGCTACACCTGGCGCGTGAACGATTACTACACCATCGGCTTTCAGGTGCTGGCGCACAAGACTTTCACCGACTATCTCGACGACGTGAGCGGCAAGTATCCCGACCTGGAACAGCTCGGCGCCATGGATCCGCTGGCTGCCGCACTGTCGTACCGCTCGCCCGACCCCACGGCCGGGCTGCCCGAAGACGGCATGCGCGGCAACCCGAACACCAAAGACTGGTATTTCTTTGCCGGCGTGGTGTTCACGCGCTACCTGCAGCACTGGAACACAAAAAAGCATCGGGCAGAGCCGTCCGTTTCGGGCCGCAAGGAATACCGGTATTTTTGAGAAGGAGAGAAGAGAGATGGAGTGAGGGAGTGAGCGACTGCGCAAACTGCGTCAGCACTGCGTTTTCTGCGGCTGAAAGCTGCGGTTTCAATGGCTGAGGAACCGAGGAACCGAAGAATGAGCGCACTGAAAAAAGTCCGTAACAACGCAACCACGCAATGCATAACAAATACTCTCAATTTACAACAAATTATTTTAAACAAAAAACACATTGCGAATCGTTGCGTCCCCGATGTTCGGGACAAGCTTTTGTGTCGTTGCGTGAGATTTTGAGTTTTTTCAGGGGGCTCGAGTGTGAAAATGCTACGCTCAACCATTGCTTTCGAATTTTCCCAAACCACTCTGATTTGCGTATGTATCAGCAGTGTACACAGATGGCGCCGCAAGCTGGCGGGCAGCGCAGCGATTTGTGGTGCGCGACAGGTGATTATTTGCATGCCAGAGGGGAGCAACGTATCTTTGGCTTGGTTTTGGACGCTCCGAAACGCATCGAGACACCTACCCCTGCCTCCTGCCCCCATAAAATCCCGGAAAAAAATCCCTTGCAATCCAAAAACGACGAGCAAGCCAGTAGTGTGGGCTTGGGAATGTGGATTTTGAAAACCAAAAGGCACCCGTCGTGAAACGATTGAACTTATTATGGCTTGTGGCAGGGATTGCTATGAGTCTGACCCAAACCAACGCACAACAACGAACGCTTTTCGTACGCGCCGGCGCAAGCGGCGACGGCAGCTCGTGGCAGCAGGCCCTGGGCTCGCTGAGCGAGGCCTTGCAACAAGCCCATCCCGGCGACCAGATCTGGGTGGCCGAGGGCACGTACCGCCCTGGCGACAGCCGCACGGCTACCTTCTTCATTCCTGCCGGCGTGGCCCTGTATGGCGGCTTTGCCGGTACGGAAAGCACGCTCGAAGCGCGCGACCCGGAAGCTCATCCCACCATTCTGAGTGGCGAAATCGGACAGCCCGGCATCGAAGACAACGTGTACAGCGTGGTGACCATCGGCGCCAGTGATGCCGACACCCGTCTCGATGGCTTCATCATCGCCCACGGCAACGCCTTCGACAAAGGCGCCGACGCCCATCCGCACCGCTGCGGGGGCGGCCTGTACGTCGATGGCAGCCGAGGTGCCGCCCGCGCCGTCATCGCACATTGCGTGTTCCGCAACAACACTGCTCGCGTGGGTGGCGCCGTTTATCTGAACGGGCGAGGTGGACATTGCGCACCCGTTTTCCTGCACTGCCGCTTCGAGGGCAACAAGGCCGGCGTGGATGCCGGCGCCGTCTATACGGATGCCCGCGAGGGAGGACTGGCCAGGCCCGTCTTTCGGTTCTGCCTGTTCGAGGAGAACGAAGCCACCTACGGCGGCGCCCTCGTCAATGCCGCCGGCAACGGCGAATGCGTGATCACTGCCGAACAGACGGCATTCCGCCACAACATGGCACTGGCCAGAGGAGGCGGCATCTACGACGTGAATGCCAGCCGCCGCTGCCGCACCCAACTGACCGATTGCCGCTTCGAACGCAACCTGCCCGACGATCACAGCGAGGTGTTCATGGGCTACAGCTCGATGAACAAACAGGTCTATCGGTTGGACCGGGAGAAAGAATAGGGCCTTTGAGTTGAGAGAGGGTGTAGGGTTGAGCGTTTTTGTCTTGACTGGGAAGTGCCTGGTCAAGCCCTCGGTGCTACGATTCCTCACCCATTGCCCACAACAGCAAGTTGGCAATCCAATCCAGAGCCTTGAAACTTGCTTCAGGCATTCCGCGTTGGTGGGATGCCTGTTTTCATTTTTGCGAAAGCGGCATATTTGGGCGACGAATCCGCAACAAACCGGCCTGCCTTTGCCCACACTCGAAGACATACTGCGCCAATACTGGGGATACGCGCACTTCCGCCCGCTGCAGCGCGAGGTGATCGAGTCGGTAATGCAGGGGCACGATACGCTGGCCCTCTTCCCTACTGGCGGCGGCAAGTCGCTCTGTTACCAGGTGCCGGCCCTGGCGCGCGAAGGGGTGGCCATCATCGTCTCGCCGCTCATTGCGCTGATGGAAGACCAAGTGATGCAACTGCGCCGCCGCGGCATCCGCGCCGCCGCCATCCATTCGGGCCTGCGCAAAGCCGACATCGACCGCATCTTCGACAACTGCATCTACGGCGACGTGAAGATGCTGTACCTGTCGCCCGAGCGACTGCAGACCGAGCTGGCACGCGTGCGCATCGGCAAGATGAAGGTCAGCCTGCTGGCCGTAGATGAAGCCCACTGCGTGTCGCAATGGGGCTACGACTTCCGGCCGCCCTATCTCGAGATCGGCCCCTTTCGCGACGAGGTGCTGCCCGAAGTGCCTGTGCTGGCGCTGACGGCCACGGCCACCGAAGAGGTGGCTCGCGACATTTGCGACAAGCTCCATTTTGGCGAAGGCCACAGGGTCTTTCGGAAGTCCTTTGCACGGCCCAATCTGACCTACGTCGTGCTCCACGAAGAAAACAAGCTCGCCAAGCTCCTCGACATCCTGAAGAAAGTGCCGGGCAGCTCGGTGGTGTACGCGCGCAACCGCCGCCAGACGCGCGAGGTAGCCCGCTGGCTGCGGCAACGCGGCATCCGCGCCGACTTCTATCATGCCGGTCTGGACTATACCACTCGCTCGCAGCGACAGGAAGCCTGGATCAAAGGGCAGACGCGCGTGATGGTGGCCACCAACGCCTTCGGCATGGGTATCGACAAGGCCGACGTGCGCACCGTCGTCCACCTCGACCTGCCCGACAGCCTCGAAGCGTATTTCCAGGAAGCCGGCCGCGCCGGCCGCGACGGCAAAAAGGCGTGGGCCGTGCTGCTGTACCATGACGAAGACAGAAAACGACTGGAGCGCCAGCTCGCCGTATCGTGGCCCGAGCTGCACGAGATCCGCCGCGTGTACCACGCCCTGTGCAACCATCTGGGCGTGCCGATAGGCGGTGGCGCCTTGCAGTCGTTCGATTTCGACCTGTCCACTTTTTGCAAGCGCTTCAATCTGGAGGTGCTGCCTGCCTGGCACGCCCTCAAGGTGCTCGAACAGGAGGGCTGGATTGCCATGAACGAGGCAGTGTACGTGCCGGCCACGATCAAGGTGCTGGTTTCGCGCGAGCAATTGTACGATTACCTGCTGCGCCATCCGAAGCTGGAGCGGGTGCTGAAAGCATTGTTGCGCATGCTGCAGGGCGTCCACCTCGACTACGTGCGATTGCACGAGCAGAAGCTGGCCCGATTGCTTGAAATGGAACAGCGCGCCCTGCAGCAGGCACTGAAGGTGATGCACGAACACCAGGTGGTGGACTACCGCCCCCAGAAGGAAGCGCCGCAACTGATGCTGCTGCACGAGCGCGTGCCCGCTGAAAACCTGACCATCGATCTTCAGCGCTACCGCTTCCTCAAAGAGCGGCAGCAAGCACGCATCGCGGCGGCCATACGCTACGCCACCGAGGTCGAGTGTCGCAGTCTGCAACTGCTGCGTTACTTCGGCGAAGCCGAGGCCCGGCCTTGCGGCAAATGCGACGTATGCCTGGGACGGCACGAGACGAAGCTGGCGCCCGACGACCTCAGGCGATACGTCGAAAAGATCCGGGCGCTGCTGCACCACCAGCCGCTCACCGTGGCACAGGTACTCGAGGCCTTCAGCCCGAAGCGGCAGCAACGCATGCTGCACGCCATCGAACACATGGTGGACGAAGGGTTGCTGATCAAAGACGGCGACCTGCTCTCGCTGCCCCCGCAAAAAGCCGACACGTGAAGCGCATCGTCCTGACCGTAACGACCGACCTGAGCTTCGACCAACGCATGCAGCGCATCGCCGCTGCGCTGGCCGAGGGCGGATACGACGTTTGGCTCGTGGGGCGCGCCCTGCCCGACTCGCCCCCGCTCCAGCCCGCACCCTGGCACCAGGTGCGCCTGTCGTGTCGCCACCACAAGGGCAAACTGTTTTACCTCGAATACAACCGGAAGCTGTGGAGCCTGCTCCGCCAGCTCGAATGCGACACCATCGCCGCCGCCGACCTCGACACTTTGCTGCCTGCGGCTCAGGTGGCTTCCGCCAAACGCATCCCGCTGGTATTCGACGCACATGAACATTTTACGGAAGTGCCCGAGGTGGTGGAGCGCCCGTTGGTGCGCTGGCTGTGGGGGCGCGTGGCCCACTACGGCATCCCGCGGGCGCGCCTGGCTTATACCGTGGGGCCGCGCCTGGCCGACCTGCTCGCCCGCACGTACCGACGCCCTTTCGAGGTGGTGCGCAACGTGCCCGTGTTCGACGAGCGCCTACCCGTGCGCACGCGGCCGCCCGAGCCGCCCTTCGTCATCCTGTATCAGGGAGCGCTCAATGAGGGGCGCGGGCTGGAGTGCGCCATCGAGGCCATGACGCGCTTGCCCGACACGTTCGAGCTGTGGCTCGCCGGCGAGGGCGACCGGTCGGCTGCCTTGCGGCAAAAAGCTGCTGCTTCGCCCGCTTCGGCGCGCATCCGTTTTCTCGGCAAGGTGCCGCCCGCTCTTTTGCGGAAGCTGACACCCGAGGCCTGGCTGGGCCTGAACCTGCTCGAACACAAGGGTCTCAGCTACTACTACTCGCTCGCCAACAAGGCGTTTGACTACATGCACGCCGGCGTGCCGGCCCTCCATCCCGACTTCCCGGAATATCGGCAACTCGTGGCGGACCATGGCGTGGGACTGCTGCTCGAGCGGCTCTCCCCCAC
Organism: Saprospiraceae bacterium; assembly: GCA_015490175.1. Classification (GTDB taxonomy): domain Bacteria; phylum Bacteroidota; class Bacteroidia; order Chitinophagales; family Saprospiraceae; genus WFYJ01. The sequence continues at coordinate 25,594 of WFYJ01000001.1, forward strand.
CCTGCTCGCGCAAACCATCGAGCGGCTGGCCGCACAGCCCGAGCAGTGGCGCACCATGCACCAGCGCTGCCTCGAGGCCCGCCGCCACCTCAACTGGCAGCAGGAAGCCGACCACCTGCGCGCCCTCTATGCGCGTTTGTGGTCGTGATCAGTCACAGGGAAAGCGCGTGGCGTCGGCCTCCTCTACGTCGAAGAGCCAGTGGGGCGGCACCGTGTCGCGATCGCGCAGACAGCCTTCCTCGAGATAGGGATAAATCTGGTCGTAGCGGCGGATTTCATGGACGCTGATGCGCCGAAATATGTGCGTGCGGTTGATCTGGTCGGGGCTGCGCAAGCCCGCCGCAGCCATCAACTCGGCAAAGGCTTCCACCGTCTCATCGTGAAAGTTGGCCACGCGCTGCGCTTTGTCTTCCACCACCAGCCCCTGCACCAGCTCGGGCTTCTGGGTGGCCACGCCGGTGGGACAGGTGTTGCGGTTGCATTCCAACGCCTGGATGCAGCCCAGCGCCAGCATCATGCCGCGAGCCGAGTAGCAGGCGTCGGCGCCAAGCGCCATGGCGCGAAAGATGTGAAACCCTGTCAGGATCTTGCCCGCAGCAAACAGCTTGATGTCGCGTTTGAGGCCATAGCCCACCAGCGCATCGTAGGCGAAAGCCAGCCCCTCGCGGAACGGCATGCCCACCGAATTGGAAAACTCGAGCGGCGCAGCTCCCGTGCCACCCTCGCCGCCATCGATGGTGATGAAGTCGGGCTTGATGCCCGTCTCGATCATGGCCTTGCACAACGCAATGAACTCACTGCAGCGACCAATGCACAGCTTGAAGCCCACCGGCTTGCCGCCCGCCAGCTCGCGCAACTGAGCGATGAATTCCATCAGCTCTACGGGCGTAGTGAATGCCGTATGCCAGGGCGGCGACAGCACGGCCGTGCCCGGCTCCACCCCCCGGATGGCTGCAATCTCGGGCGTGTTCTTGCGTGCGGGCAGGATGCCGCCATGCCCCGGTTTGGCACCTTGCGAGAGCTTTACCTCGATCATCTTGACCTGGTCGAGTGCGGCGCGCTTCTGAAATTCTTCGGGCGAAAACCGACCGTCGGGGGTGCGACAGCCGAAGTAGCCGGTGCCGAACTGGAAGATCAGGTCGCCCCCGCCTGACAGATGGTAAGGGCTGATGCCCCCCTCGCCGGTGTTGTGCGCAAAGCCGGCCAGGGCCGCGCCTTTGTTCAGGGCCATCACCGCATTCTTGCTCAACGCGCCGAAGCTCATGGCCGAAATGTTGAATATGCTGGCCTCATAGGGCCTGCTGCAATCGGGTCCGCCTACCCGCACGCGCGGCCGGCGATCCACTTCCTCGAACGGCACCGGCCGAATGCTGTGGTTCATCCATTCGTAACCTTCCTCGTACACGTCGAGCTGCGTACCGAAGGGATTGGTGTCGAGCTCCCGCTTGGCGCGGGCATAGACCACTGAACGAAACACGCGGCTGATGGGCGTACCGTTGGTATCGCTCTCGATGAAGTACTGGTAAATCTTGGGCCGCAGCTCCTCCATGAAGTAGCGGCCGTGCCCCACGATGGGGAAGTTGCGCAGGATGGCATGGCGCCGCTGCACCAGGTCGTACACCAGCACGGCCGTCCAGGGCACCCACAGCGCAAAGCCCCACCACGCCCGGGGCCACCACATCGAAAGCGCACCCATGGCCACGGCCCAGATCAGGGTGAAAGCGATGATTTCGTTTCGCATGAACACAAACGGATTTTGGAGGTGAGCAAATGGCTTTCGCCAAAATACGCAAGGCCCCGCGGATCGTCGTCCGCAGGGCCTTGCACGAGACGCCACTGTCCTCTGGTGGACTTTTCAGAAGCGGGCCGAGGCCCCAAGCAGGAAGTTCAAACCGTAAGTGGGATAGTATTGCCAGCGCTGCCGCTTGTTGTTGAGCAGGTTGTTGAGCTGCATCCACACGCTGATGTGGTCGGTGAAGCGGTAATCTACCGCCAGGCTCAGGTCGAACAGGCCGTTGAGGTTTTCAGGCGTGCCGTCGGTGCCCGGTACGGGCACGCCGTTTTCCACGAACAGGTCGCTGCGCACCCGCAAGGCCCCTTCGAGGCCCGAGTAAGTGACGAAGCTGTTGAGCGTCAGCGAGGGCAGGTGCCAGGGCTTGGCCTGCGCGTTCAGGTCGTACACGTTCTGGCGCACGGCGCCCCCCACCTCGATGCCTTCGAAGGGACGCGCCAACAGCGAACCGGCCAGGTAGAAAATGCGGGCCGTGTCGTACACCGTCGCAAAACGCCGGCGGATACTCGTGTCGGTGGTGTCGAGCAGGAAAAGCGGCAGGTCATTGGCGCGCTTGAAGCCCACCTTGCCGCTGTACTCCACGATGTTCAGGTTGCCCTTGATGCCCCCGTAGAAATCGAGATAGTCAGTGGTCTTGAGCGTCAAAGCCGGAAAGCGCGAAGCGATGAAGGGGTTGTATTCGCTCAGTGAGCGGAAGGTGTTCTTTTCGCGGTCGCCCTGGGCGGCAGCGAAGACCATCAGCTTGTTGCCTGCAAGCTGGACGGTGGCTTCCACGTCGGGATACACGCTGAACTCCTGCTCGAAGCTCACCAGCCGCAGGCCGCCCTTCACCTTGAAAGCGTCGCCGTGGAACGCAAACGAAGGGTTGAGCGTGTAGGTGTTCAACTTCTGCGTGGTGGTATCCTCGTAGCCCGTAAGGTCCACCTGCACGCCGAGGTGGAGCGGATGCGTTTCGGCAATCCACTTCGTGGCGTCGAGGTTGAGCAGGAAACCCGTTTCGCGGGCAGCGTAATTGTCGGAAAGGAGGTAGAGGTCGAAGCCGGCGTCGTAATTGATGTCGCCCACGTTCCGGGTAGCGTTGAAAATGGAAGCTCCGGCCGAAAAGGTCTTGAACACCTGACGCACCTCATCGGCAGGGATGCCCGTGGTGTCGCTGCCATCGAAGTTGTAGCCGTAGAAATGCACGCGATCGGAATCGTAGTCGAGGTGGCCCTTCACCCCAAAGCCCTGCTCGCTGTACCAGGTGCCCTTGGCGCCCAGCTGCGTTTGGGCGAAAGCCTGATTCTCCACCTCGTCGTTCGACAGGTCGGCCGCATGGTGCTTGACGCGAAACAGCAGGTCGGCCGTCTTCTCGGCCAGCACGTGGTACGACGCCTCGCCGTAGATCGACTTGGGCAGGCCCACGCCCGCACGCACGAATCCGTTGTACACAGGGGGCAGCGGTTCGCCCCGGAAGGCCAGGGGCCGGATGCGCGGCGGCGGATAGTCGATCGAAAGGGTGCGCGGCGTCAGCTCATACTGCAGCCGCGGCCGCGTCGTGTCGGCGGGAGGCAGTGAAGGCGTCAGCGGCAGCTTTTCCACCTCGAGCAACTGCGCCTCGAAGTTGGCAATCACTTCCACCTGCTCGCCCGGCAGGTCGTCCTGGGCTTGCAGGGCCAGCGGTGCCAGCCACAGCACCCACAGCAGGCTTCCGTATCGCGACAATATGTGCTTTGTCATGATGGTGTTGTTTAGGAATATACTCGCTTCAAAGTGGTTGGGAAAATCCGGCTTTTTGATGGCGCAATCGGTGTATACTCAAATCAAAGTGGTTTGGGAAATCCTGTTGTATTGGTTTAGGGTTTAGAGTTCAGGGTTTAAAGTTTAAAGTTTTTATTGTTGATTATCAGTTTTTTGTCAAATCCTCGGTTCTTCGGTTCCCCATTCATCAAAACCGCAGCCTTCGGCCGCAGAAAGCGCAGCTTGAACACAGTTTGTGCGGTCGGTCACTCCCTCACTCACTCCCTCCCTCACTCCATCTCTCCTCCCTCCATCTCGGAAAAAATCGTCCATTGGCTATCGGCAATAATTCCCAAACCGAATTGCGTTGAGTATAATCGGTGTAATCGGTGAACTACTGCGTGCTCCGTCGCTCCATCTCTCATTCACTCATTCTCTCCTCTCTCCTCACAAAATCAGTGTCCTTCTTCGAGGAACGGCTCTTCGCCTTCGGTGCTGAGGCGGTTGCTCGCACCGGAGGCCTGCTTGACCTGTTCGAGCTTGCGGCGCGCTTCGGCCAGGATTTCGGGGTCGCCGTCCTGGTACTGTTCGAGCAGGGCTTCGAGTGCGGCGCGCGCACTGAACAGGTCGCCCCGCTCCATGTAGATGTCGGCCAGCAGCAACACGCTCTTGGCCACCCAGTATTTGTGGGCGCCGCTGGCGGCGTTGTTGCTCATGCACTTTTCTTCGGCTTTCGCCAAATCGCGGTTCAGGTAGTAGATGTAGGCGATGAGGTAGCGCGCCTCGGCCGTCATGACGTTGTCGCTCAGCGCTTCGACGTGCTCGAAGGCGGCCAGGGCCGTGTCGTAGTCCTTCTGATCGAAAGCCACCTTGCCCAGGTAGAAATAGGCCTTGGCTTTCTGCAGGTTGGACGCGCCCGGGTGGTTGATCACCTTGCGCGCCAGGTCGGGGATGACGTCGGTGCGCTTCGTCTCCCAGGCGCAAGCCAGGGCACCGGTATAGGCCAGCAGGCGCTGATCGTCAGACACGGCCTCGTCCATCAGCTTGCGGTAATACTCGTAGGCCAGGTCGTAGTCTTTTTCGTGCTCCTCGGCAATGATGGCTGCTTTTTCGAGCGCCTTGAGGTAGAATCGGCTCTTGCCGCGCTCGATCACCTTGCGGTAGTCCTGCAGCGCCTGGCTGTACTGCTTGAGTGCGAGGTAGCTGTCGCCCCGCGCGTACAGGGCTTCGAGGGCGTGGCTGCCATTGGGAAACTTGCGCAGATAGTCGGTGAGCTGCTGGATGGCGCGGGCATAGTCGCCCTCCTCATACGGTGCAATGGCCGCCTTGAACGACAGCGAGTCGCGCGAGTAGTTGTCGGTTTTGAAGTTGGGAATGGTTTCGAGGAAGGCGAAGTACTCGTCGGGCCGGCCCAGGTCGTACAGGTAGATCTCTTCGAGCGATTTGAGGGCCGACTGTCCTTCTTCGGCCGTGGGGTTGTTGGCGAAGACGCGCTTGTAGTACTCGATGGCCGTCTGGAGCGAGCCGGCGTTGTAGGCGATGAGGCCGAGCTTGAGCAAAGCCTTGTTGACCAGCGGGCTGGCCGGGTAGTCGCTGATGAGGCGCTCCAGCGGCTGGCGCGCCCGGTTGAGCTGGCCGGCATCTTGGTAGGTGTTGCCCAGCTCGTAGAGGGCGTCGTCGGCAAAGGGCGAGTTGGGATAGTTGTTGACCAGTTGCTCGAGGGCCATGATCTTTTCGGTGATGTTTTCGCGCAGACCCTCGATGATGGCCTTCTGGTAGATGGCATATTCGAAACCGCGATAGCCGTTGCGGATGGCCTCGTCGTAGAAGCGCACGGCTTCGGCGTAGCGCTTGCGCTTGAACAGGCAGTCGCCCGCGCGCAGCGTGGCATCGCCCAGCACGTCCTGCTTCACATACTCGCTGCGGATCAGGGCGCGGTTGCGCTTGATGGCCGCCACGCAGTCCTGGAAGTATCCCTGTGCCGAGCTGTAGTTTTTCAGCTTCAGGTAGTTGTAGCCCTGCAGGTAGGTGCCCGTGTAGATGGAGGCTTCATCGGGCAGGCCCGTCAGGCTGCGCGCCTCACTGAGGAACTGGTTGGCGAGCTGGATGCTGCGCTGATACTGCTTGCGGCGATGTGCGATCTCGGCCAGCCAGTAACGCGCCTGCGCCTTCAGGGCCAGATCGACGGGCGCGTCGAGCGACTTGAGGAAATATTTCTCTGCCTGCTCGTCGTTGGCTGCCTGCATCAACTGAACGGCTCGGTTGAAGGCCACCGTCTGGTAGGCGCGCCGCATCTGCGGCGACATGGTGGGCATGCTTTCGAGGATGGCCAGGGCCCGCTCGTAGTCGCGCGTCCTGATGAACATGTCGCTCATCACCTGCTGCGCCTCGCTGTACCAGGGCGAGTCGGGCTTGATTTGCCGAAAGGCAGCCAGCGCGTCGCTGTCGAAGCCCAGCTCATACGAGAGCCTGGCATAGTGGAACAGGGCTTCTTCGCGCAGATCGGGGTCGTAATTCATGCGGGCGGCGGCACCGAAGGCGTTGCGCGCTGCCGTGCGGTTGTTGGTCTTGAGGTAGCAGTCGGCCAGGTAAAACATGGCGTACTGCCCCATGGGGCTGTCTTCGTCGGCGAGCTGCTCGAAGTTTTTGGCGGCAGCCGCATACTTGCCCACCTTGTACTGGGCATACGCCAGTTGGTAGAACTCCTCGGGCCGCATGCGGCCCGTGCGCTCGGCATAGTATTCGAGATGGGGCACCGCTTTCGCAAAATCGCCCAACTCGAACCAGGCTTGCCCCACGAGCTGGTGGAGTTCCTTGGTTTTGCGCAAGCCGCGCTCGTCGAGGCGCGGCTCGGCATATTCGATGAGCTGGCGAAACTGCCCCTGGGCAAAGTAGATCTGGGCGATGTAGTAGGGCACGTGACCGGCATACTTGCGCGATCGCTCCACCAAACGGAAGCTCTTGATCGCCGCATCGTAGTTGCCGTCGAAAAACTCGCACAGGCCGTAGTAGTAGTTGGCCGGATAGTAGTACGGCCCTTCGATGTGGCGGATCTCGCGGAAGTTGGTCTTGGCTTCCCGGAATTTCTTTTTGGCAAAAAAGGCATAGCCCATCTTGAAGCGCACCTCGGCTTTCTGCTCGTCGCTCAGCTCCCAGCCGGGGATGCGCGCAAAAAACTCGATGGCCTTGTCGTAGTCCTTCGAATCGAAGAAATAGTTGGCTGCCTCGATGAGCGCCTGCGTCGCCACGGGATCGGGCTCATAGGTGCGGATGAAGTCGAGGATGTAGCGCTCGGCATCGGGCAACTGCAAGCGCAGGGCCGACTGCGCATAGCCGAACCGGGCCTTCATGCGCAACAGCTCGTAGTCGGTATCGTGCACGGGCTCGAGCCGGTCCACGGCCTGCGCAAAGGCCTCCATGGCCTGCCCGTACAGGCCCTGCGCGTAATAATCCTGCCCTTGTTTCCACAGGGCAAGTGCCTCGGTAAACACGGCGGTCTGCTGCGCCTCGGCAGGCCATGCCAGACCAATGGCCACAATGGCCGTAAACATCCATTTTGCCATCTTCATATGGTCGTATGGTTTTTCAAAGACATGCTCACCTCAAACCGGTTCGGGAAAGTCAATGGCGAACATGGTCAAATCGGTGCAATCGGTGAACTACCGCGTGCCCCCTCGCTCTGTCGCACCCTCACTCCTCACTCTTCACTCCTCACTCTTCACTCCTCACAAACTGCGGCGTCACCCTCTAACGTCGCCTCGCCTCTGTTTGTTACTGTCGCCAGGGGCTGCCGATGGCAAATGTACCATTCCCCTTCTTTCGCAGGGAAACGGACTGTACGGGCAAGGCGCAAGGGGTGCCTTTCCTCTGACGCCCGAATGACCATTTCCCACACAGGGAAAAGGATAATCCTCCAAGGTAATGTGTCACAAAAAAAGGCGCATTTACGTGTTTACCGCCCCCTTCAGAGGAGAACGGAGCGCAAAAACCGGCAATGCGGGCTGCGCCCGGCTGCTTTTTCAAGTCACAAAAAACAAAAGAACACGCTGCGCGTCTCACCGCATATTCAATATCGTTGCCATACCAACCCACCAAGCACTGCCTTTCGATCAAACACTGCCGGACGAGACGATTGTTCGGCACCTTCCGGGAACCTGCCGCCAACCAGAATCTCATAGACACACTACCAACCCCTTACCGGAATGAACGCAACTACCAGACAGGACCTGCACGGAATCCTCTATCATTCGCTGATTGAAAACAGTGCTGTGCCCCTGGCCGCAGTGGACGACCAGCTCAAGATTCTGAAGGCCAATCCTGCCTTCTGTGATCTCGTGGGGCTGCCCTTCAACCACGACCTCGCCGAAATGCTGCTCGAGCAGTTGCCCTTTGCCGCCGATCAGCACTTCCAGGACTTGCTGCAGCACATGTTGCGGCACCGCATCGACAAATTCGAGTACGAAACGCACGTCACCTCGCCTTTCTACGAGGAAACCCGGCATCTCAAACTGACCTTTTCGGCCCAATGGCGGCAGAGCCGCTTTGGCGGCGGGCTGCTGCTCCTGAACGACATCACCCAATTTCACAAGAAAAAACACCTGCTCGAAGAGCGCATCAAGGCCATGCGCCAAGAGAACGAAAAGCTCAAGCAGACCATAGAAGACGCCGAAGGGCTGCAACAGTTCTCACAGCTTGCCGCCCACGACCTGAAAGGGCCGATCCGCATCCTGGGCAACTTCAGCCAGCTATTGCTGCGGCGCTACCGGGAAGTGCTGGATGAAGAAGGCCGCGACTATCTGCAGTTCATCCACGACAGCGCCACGCACCTCAACCTCGTCCTCACCGACATGATCCACTACGCCGACGTGGCCAGCAAGCCGCTCCACTTCGACGTGTTCGACTTCCAACAACTGATCCGCCAGGTCAGAACCAGGATGGCGCCCCTGCTCGAACAACATGGAGCGGTGCTCGAGTTTGAAAACCCGCCCAAACTCATTCATGGCTCGCGCAAGTACCTGCGCCTGCTCTTCCTGCACCTCATCGAGAATGCCATCAAATTCGCCAAACCGGGCATACCGCCCCGCATCCGTATCACCCACCACCGCACCCCCGAGCATCACATCTTCGCCGTGCAGGACAACGGCATCGGCATCGCACCGGCCTATCAGGAGAAGATCTTCGAGCTGTTCAAGCGCCTCGACCCCGCCAGCAACCGCCCCGGCTCGGGCGTGGGCCTGGCCATCTGCAAAAAGATCGTGGAGCGCCATGGCGGCAAGATGTGGGTCGAGTCGAAAGAAGGCGAGGGCAGCACCTTCTATTTTTCGCTTCAGCGACTCTGATCGCTTCTGCCACAAAAAGAAAAGCGGGATGCCGTACCACGCGACGACATCCTGCTTTTCCTTTTTGGCTGCAAGCCTGAAGCCACTGAAAAAAGGTGCCATGCAGAAGCTTGAAGTTGAGGGTTGAGGGTTGAGGGTTTAGAGTTTAGGGTTTAAAGTTTAAAGTTTTTCTTGCTGACTATCAGTTTTTTTGTAAAACACCCAGTTTCTCGCTTCCTCATTCATTGCAACCGCAGCCTTCGGCCGCAGAGCACCGCAGTTTGTACGCAGCTTTTAATCAGGTTGAGCGTTGAGGGTTGAGCGTTGAGGGTTTAAAGTTTTTGCATCGACTATCAGTATTTTGTTAAATCCTCGATTCCTGAGGCCACTGAAAAAACCCCAAATCTCACGCAACGACTTGTTCCGACTCGTCGGAAGCTTGTCCCCGGTAAACCGGGGCAGGCTCCGACGCCAGTCGGGGACGCAAAAGCCTGTCCCGAGTATCGGGAACGCAACGATTCGCGATGTATTTTTTTATTTTAAATCAATATGTTATCTATAGTGGACACGCGTTACGCGTCATCCCGACAAGTCGGGAACCTGCCCCGACCAAAGTCG
>WFYJ01000002.1 GCA_015490175.1 Saprospiraceae bacterium
ATCAATGCTTTGTCAAATCCTCGATTCTTCGATTCTCCGGTTCTTCGGTTCCTCATCCATTGAAACCGCAGCCTTCGGCCGCAGTAGACGCAGTTTGCACGCAGTTTTTGACCTGGTTGAGTGTTGAGCGTGTAGGGTTGAGGGTTTTCAACTCTGTGAAAATCAGTGCGTGCTCAGTGGCACTCTGTGTAACTGGATGATTTTCAGTCTTTTTCAGAAGGCTCTTGAATCAAATCCTCGATTCCTCGGTTCCTCGGTTCCTCATCCATTGAAACCGCAGCCTTCGGCCGCAGAAAGCGCAGCTTGAACGCAGTTTGCGCGGTCGGTCACTCCCTCACTCCATCTCTCCTCTCTCCATCTCGGAAAAAATCGTCCATTGACCATTGTCAATAATTCCCGAACCGAATTGCGTTGAGTATAAATGCAAATATACTTCCAACCCTGCGGGAAAAAATGCGCGCAAAGGTACGGATTGTACTGCGTGTGCGGTTAATGCCCGTACATACCGAGCAGGCCTTCGTACAGCCATTTGGCCAGCGCTTCGCGGTTTTCGGTCAGTACGATGCGGCGTTGGTCCCACGCGTTGCGGATGTTGGCCAGCTCGATATAGACGGCTGGCGTGCGCACCTCGCGCAGCATGTGCAGGTCGCGCGCCGTGACGGTGCCGTGGTACTGGCCATTGGCGCGGTAGCGCCGGTATTTGCGCGCCATCGTACGGTGTAACACCTGAGCCACGCGTTTGCTTTCCTCGCTATCGGGATGATAGTAAAAAAACAGGTCGGTGCGTTCCTTTTTGCTGCGCGAATCCACGTGAATAACGATGGTGAGCTGGTCGGTCACGCCTTGCCGGCGGTGGCGCTCATAGAGCTGGTTGATGACATCGGAACGCTGAAAGAGGCGGGCTTTCTGGCCGCGATGGATGGTCAGGTCGCCCCAGATCACTTCGTCGGTATCGCATTCGAGCAGCCGCTCATCGCGGATGCCGTCGTTCTTGTCGCGCGTGATCATGTAGGCTGTGGCGCCATGGGCCACCAGCATGCGTACGAGGCGCAGCGCCACGTCGTAGGCGTATTCGTCTTCGCAAAGGGTGTGGCCGGCCCGCTTGCCGAGGGCGCCGGGGTCGGGGCCTCCATGACCGCTCACCACGTAGAACACCTTGCCACGCAGGCGATTGTCTTGCAGCGGCACGTACTGGTATCCCGGCCCGAAGATGGGGAAGATGCGACCGCGCACGGCCGAGGCCGAAGCCGATTTGTCGTCGGTCCCGGCTCGTGGCCCCATGCTGGTCACCTCGCCTTGGCTGCCGGCCGGCGTGGCCGGCGAAGGGATGTCGGGCTCGGGGCAGTGCAACAGATGCCAGGGCACCCACAGCTGTTTGTCTTCGCGGAAGTCGTGCTCGCGCAGGCCGGCCCGATGCATGGCCTCGTTGTAGTGCTGGATGCGCAGCGCCAGATCGTAGTCGTCGATGCCGATGGTGGAGCGTATGGTACGCCCGTTGAAAGTATAGATCGCTATGGGCAGCTTGTAGTAGCGCCCTACGATGAGCGGGGCGTTGCGCTTCAGGTTGTTGAGTTTGTAAAATTGCTCGTGGTTGCAGGAATGGCGGTCCAGGCCGTAGCGGCGCAGCAGCGAAAAGACGCCGTCGCCGTTGAGCGCCGGTGCTTCGTAGAAGCGCGGGCTTTCGGCCGGGGCCACGGCCGGCAAGACGAAGAGCAGCCAGAGCCATAGCATGGCTCGCCCGGATCGGTACCTGCTCGTTGCGTTTTTTGCCGAAAGGCCACTCATTTGCCGTATGGGGTTTGTACGCACTACACCGAAATCGGGATTCGACCATATGGGCCCCTGCGCGCAGGGCCTGGCGCTGTCGGGATGGTCTCCAAGCAATTCGGGAAATAACTGTACCAGAAAGCCGGGTGTGTGGGAACTGGGCTTTTTCGCAGGGCGAAGATACGGCCTTTGCATTGCCGCGTGCACGACTTTTCCGGCCCCGTGCATCAGCTTATGGTCAAAAAGGCCGATCGGTCCCGGACCCCATGGCTGCAAGCTACAGTGGAAGACTATCTTTGCGCCGCATGAAGACCGCCCGGGAAATATGGTATCTGCTTCAGAAAGAGCTGGTGCTCGAATGGCGGCAGCGCTATGCTCTAAGCGGCATTTTGCTGTATGTCCTTTCCACCATCTTCATCGTCTATTCGGGCTTTCAGCAAAAGCTGGCAGCGCCACTGTGGAACGTCGTGTTCTGGATCATCATGCTGTTCGCTTCCGTAAACGCCGTGGTGAAGAGCTTCGTACAGGAAAGCGGTTATCGGCAACTGTACTATTACACGCTCGTCAACCCGCTGGCGCTGCTCATGGCCAAGGTGCTGTACAACACTTTGTTGCTGCTGTTCATCGGGCTGCTCACGCTGATCGTCTTCGGCATGGTGGCCGGCAACCCCGTCGAGCAAGTCGGCATGTTCGCAGGCATCATCGGGCTGGGCAGTCTGGGCTTCGGGATCATTTTTACCTTCATCTCGGCCATCGCCGCACGCACCCGACACAGCGCCACGCTCATGGCCATCCTCAGCTTTCCGCTGGTCATCCCGGTGCTCATGGAGCTGATCAAGCTGTCGCTGACGGCCATGGGTTTTACGGAAAGCACGGGTATCGAAAAAGACGTGATGATCCTGCTGGGCATTGATCTGATGCTGATGGGGCTGGCCATGGTGCTGTTCCCCTTTTTGTGGAGAGACTGAGGGGCGGAAGCGCGATTTTCTACCGCGAACACACAATTTCAAGAACATGATGCACTGGTTGCGCACACAAGGATGGAAATACCTCGGACTGGTACTGGTATTGTACAGCATCGTCATGGGCATGGTGGTACCGCTGCACTCGGGCATCTCGGCGCGCACGCCCCTCAGCGCCGATGCCGGCGACACGGTGGCCATGCATGTCGAAGGGTACAATACCCATTTTGCGCAAGCACAGGAGGAGCTGCGCGCCTGGCTGATGCTCGACGACTCCCTGACGCTCGCCGCAAGCCGGATAGCCGTTCAGGATGACCGCCACCTCGTGGCCACCTTCGTGCTGCCGCCGCTGCTGCCCACCGAAAAACAAGTGGCCAACTTCACCCTGGTGATCGACAACCCCATCGACGGCGTCACACTGCTGCCCGAGGCGCTTTTCGTGCGGCAGGACACGGTGGCCCCGCAGGCCGTCGTGTGGCAGGGCGGCCCCGAGATGGCCCGCCTGCACAAAGGGCCGGCACTGACCTTTCCTTTCCGCAACATCCTGCGCGAGACGATCCGAAACACCTATTTCCACGTGCCCATGTGGTTTGCCATGATTCTGGTGTTCATCGGCTCGGTGGTGTACAGCATTCGCTACCTGCGCCGCCAACAGCCCACCGACGACGCCTACGCTGCGGCCCTCACCACGACGGGCATCGTGCTCGGCATGCTGGGCCTCTTCACAGGCATGATCTGGGCCAACTACACCTGGGGGCGCCCCTGGAGCGGCGACATCAAGCAGAACATGACGGCCATCGCCCTGCTGGTCTATCTGGCATACTTCGTGCTGCGCTACAGCCTCGAAGACCGCGAGGTGCGCGCCCGCGTGTCGGCGGCATACAATGTGTTCGCTTTTGCCGCGCTCATACCGCTCATCTTCGTCATCCCGCGGCTGACCGACAGCCTGCACCCGGGCAACGGCGGCAACCCCGCCATCGGCAGCGAGGACCTGGACAACACGATGCGCCTGGTGTTCTACCCTGCCGTCATCGGCTGGACACTCATCGGCTACTGGATCAGCCAGTTGCTCTGGCGCATCAACCGGCTCGAAGAGCGCCTGCTCGATGAGGAATGAGAGCTTTTTGCGCAAGCAGGACTGGACGTCGTAGTGAATTTTGTCATCAAAAATGTCGAAAAAGCCGGCACGAAGGCTTTTCATATGGTCTTAAATATCTGATTTTCAATTCAAAAATGTTTCCACCCGGTTTCTTGCGCGGTTTGTGGCCACATGCCAATTTTGCACGCAAATGCTGCTTGAAAGGGTCATGAGTTGGCAATTTATGTCGAGCTTAGCGCCCGTTTTTCGAACACGCGATTTTCAGGCAGGGCCCACACGAAACCGGCATTCAAATTTTGCATCATGAAACTGCACCTTGCTGCCTCGTTGGTCTTCCTCTTGCTTCCCCTCGCCTCGGCCTGGTCCCAATCCGAACAGACCGACTTCCTGCGCCAAACGGGCATGATTTACGTGGTGGTAGCCGTAATGGCCGTCATTTTTGTGGGCATTGGCATTTATCTGATTTACATAGACAGGAAACTAACCAGATTGGAAAACCAAATTTCCGACCATGACCAAAATGGCTAAGGGCGCTTCCTTTTACGGAAGTGTGCTCCAGTTCTTCGACAAGGCGGCCGCCCACACGCATCTGCCAGCCGGCATCCTCGAGCAAATCAAGGTGTGCAACTCGGTGCTGCGGATGCGCTTTCCCATCAAGGTGGGCAAGGAGGTGAAAGTGATCGAGGCCTATCGGGTCCAGCACAGCCACCACCGCCTGCCGACCAAGGGCGGCATCCGCTACAGCAACCACGTCAACCAGGAAGAGGTGATGGCGCTGGCCACGCTCATGTCGTTCAAGTGCGCCATCGTGAATGTACCCTTCGGCGGCGCCAAGGGGGGCGTGAAGATCAACCCTTGGGAATACACCGAGTACGAGCTGGAAAAGATCACGCGCCGCTACACCACCGAGCTGGTGCGCCGCAACTTTATCGGCCCCTCGATTGACGTGCCGGCGCCCGACTACGGCACCGGTGAACGCGAGATGGCGTGGATCTACGACACCTACCGCGCTTTCAACGAAAAAGAAATCGATGCGGCAGGCTGTGTGACGGGCAAGCCCGTGCACCAGCACGGCATACGCGGACGCACCGAAGCCACCGGCCGCGGCGTGTTCTACGGCATTCGCGAGGCCTGCAACAATGTGGGCGACATGAAAAAGCTGGGCCTCACGCCCGGCATCGCCGGCAAGCGCATGGCCATCCAGGGCCTGGGCAACGTGGGGGCCCACACCGCTACCATCTCACAGGACGAAGGCGACGCCGTCATCGTAGCCGTCGGTGAGGTGGACGGCACCATCTACAACCCCGACGGCATGGACATCCACGAAATCCTCAAGTGGAAACAGGAACACGGCGGCATCTACGACTTCCCCGGTGCCAAGGTGCGCTATCCACGCGAGCAGCGCAACATGGTGCTCGAGGTGGACTGCGACATCCTCGTGCCCGCCGCGCTCGAGAACCAGATCACCTTCGAGAACGCTCCCCGCGTCAAGGCCAGGATCGTAGCCGAAGCAGCCAACGGCCCCATCACCGCCGAAGGCGAGCGCATCCTGCTCGACAAGGGCGTACTCATCATCCCCGACGTATTCCTCAACGCCGGTGGCGTGACGGTCTCCTACTTCGAGTGGCTCAAGAACCTGTCGCACATGCGCTTTGGCCGCATGGAGAAGCGCTTCAACCAGAACCAGTATGCCACGCTCATCGACCTGGTCGAGCGCCTCACCGGCCACACCATCGGCGTACAGGAACGCCGCTTCATCGCGCGCGGCGCCGACGAGATCGACCTGGTGCGCTCGGGCCTCGAAGAGACCATGGTGACGGCCTACCAGGAAATCCACGAACTCTACAAGCGCCGCAAAAAGATCACCGACATGCGTACGGCCGCCTTCGTGTCGGCCATCCAGAAGATCGGCAGCGACTACATGGCCATGGGCATCTTCCCCTGATGCCACACAGGCGCGCTCACGCGCAAAAAGAGTGGCGGCACCTTGCCCGAGCAGGTGCCGCCGCTGTGTTTTTTGCGAAAGCGCATTGCGCTTTCCTGTGGTGGAATCGGTGAAACCGGTGGAATCGGTCAAATCGGTGGAAATCGACACAGGCCAGGCGCACTGCCGTGTCAGACGCACTGCCGTGCGTCACTACCGCCGTCACTCAATCATCATCCGCCGAGGCTGGCCGGGTTCATTTTTCGGCGGCTTTCCTTGAGCTCGAAATGGAAGCCTTCGGCCACCAGTTGCTCGTACCGCGCCGGGTCAAACGCATAGAGGCGGGCCGGACGATGCGCCACGCCCTCCTGGTTCTCGCCAAGATCGACCAGCAAGTTCATCGAAAGGATCTTCTTGCGGAAGTTGCGCTTGTCGAGCTCTGTTTCGAGGATGGCCTCGTAGAGGTGTTGCAACTGGGTAAGGGTAAACTTGGGCGGCAACAGCTCGAAGCCGATAGGGCGCGTGCGCACGCTCTGCTTGAGGCGCTCGAAGCAGGCATCCAGAATTTCGTTGTGGTCGAAAGCCAGCTTGCCGATGGCGGAGATGCTGTGCCACTGTGCCTTGCGCGCAAACGAAGCCGGCGTCACGGTGTAATTGCTGATTTTGACCAGCGAGTAGTAAGCGATCGTGATCACCCGCCCGATGGGGTGGCGATCCACCTTGCCAAAGGCCTTTACCTGCTCCAGATATACGTTGCGCAAGCCCGTCAGCTCTTCCAGCACGCGCGCTGCCGCCGTGTCAATGTCTTCGTTGGGATAGACCAGATCGCCCGGAAGTGCCCACATGCCCTTGTAGGGGCTCGTCCCGCGCTTGATCAGCAAGACCTTCAGGTCTCCGTCGTCGAAGCCGAAGATCACGTTGTCCACAGAGAAAGCCGACTTGAAAAAGGTGTTCACTTCACTCATTGGTATCCCGATTATGGGTTCAGGCACTTCCACTCATCAAAAAAATTCGGTGGAAATTAAAGCATTTCCCTCGGCCCGGCCAACTTTGCCAGGCTTGCTTTGTGTCCAAACGGCACGAAGGCCGTCTTTTTTGCAAAAAACGCCCTGCCTTTCCGTCCGGATGAAAGCAAGTGCCACTTTTTTGTGCCTGCAGCAAACAGCACGGCGGCACCCTGCCAGGATGCCGCCGCACCAACCAGCGTGACCTTTCTCACTTGATCGTGCCGTTGCAGAGGTGCACGGCATGCACCAGTGCCGGCACCAGCCGCTCGAACTGCTCGCGCGTCTGCAACTTGAAGGTGAACTCGTTGTCTTTCTGCGTCTTTCCGTGCCAGGTCACCTCAATTACCGGCTCTTCATCAACGGTCCGGATGGCAATGCCGGGATAGGGGTTGTCCTCTCGGTCGGGAATGAGGCGAAAACCATTGCGCACGTCGAGTTTGTCGAGTGGCACCACGAAGCGCGAGGGCTGCCCATCGGCCTCGTTGGTGATGGTGAGCACGCAATCCTCGACCGTCACCTGCGGGTTTTTCCACAGGGGACTGCCATTGGCCGCGTCGCGGTAGATCTCTTCGGCCACGATGGCGATGCGGCCGGCCACCCGCGCCGGTATGTCTTCTTCGGGTACGGCCTGCTGCTTGAGGGTGGTAAGGGGGTCAGGGGACGAGCTTGCTTCGGATGAGGAAGGCGGCGTGGCCTCATCAGCGGATTGCGAGGCCGAATCCGAAGTACAGGCAGACAGTGCTGCCATGCTGGCGACAAAACACACAACGAGCAATCTGTTCATTTTCCGGAATTGTAGCGAACAATTTTTTCCCAATCAATCGAGCCGTTCGGCAGACAAAACTTTGCCCTGAAATCAGCGATCATTCGGCTCAACACGGCTTCGTATTTCGTTTCATATGCATCGTTCCACTTTCGGGCATTGTGCCCAAGCGGCACGATCAGGTCGATATACAAATTTTCCATTCCTGAAATGAATTCCCAGAAGGCCTGTCCACACAGTTTCCTGTAATCGCCCTTGTCACGCACGCCTTTTCCATAACAACATCCATTCACGCATTCCACATGTAACGAGCCGCCACTGGTTCTGAATCGCTGTTTGGCTTTGCGAAACTGTTCCTTCATCTGGCCAACCTGAGAAGAATTGCCCCGGTTCGGCCCGGATTTGATATTGACCAAATAGAGTACCCCCTCACGCTCAAACTCCAGGTCGATCCCTTCGATACCGGATTTTCGTCCACCGAATACTCTGCCATTGACAAAGATGGCCAGTTGTTCCAACCAGTTGCCAAAAAGAGTTTCCTCATGGGAACTCACAAAAGCGTCTGCAAAACTTCTGACGAGCGCCCGGGGGGTATCGAGCTGCTTGACACGAAAAAGACAGGGATTCTTTTTCTTGAGCAAATCTTCGATTCGAAGCTTTTCCAGCCGCTCAATTTTTTCTGGTGGAACTCGCCGATATGTGCTTCTACCCAGCTATTTATTTCAGCCATTGCCAAGTGCCCCATAAGACTCATTCGGTTCGAAAAGTACCAGTTTTACCGGCTCCAGCTCGGCGCGCACCATGTCGTAATACTCCTTTTTGATGTCAATGCCAATGGAATGGCGGTGAAGGCGCTGGGCCACCATATTGGTTGTGCCTGAACCCATGAAAGGGTCGAGCACCACGTCTCCCGGCCTGGTAAAAAGCCGGATAAACCACTCGGGCAAGCCCTCGGGAAAGGCAGCGCTGTGTTTTTTGTTGCTGCATTCGGTGGCCAAATGCAACACATTGGTCGGATATACCTTTTCACGGCCGATCCAGTTTGCAATGCGCTTGCCAAAGCCGCTTCCCACCTTCGACTCGTCGCGCTTCAGATCTGTCTCACTGAGTTTGCGCAAACGGGTCTTGGCCCAGTCGCAGACAGGTACCATCACTGCTTCCTGATACATGTGAAATTTGCGGGACTTGTTGAACTGAAGCAACCGCTCCCACGCATCTCTGAAGCGATTGGGCCATTTGCCGGGATAACAGTTTTTCTTGTGCCAGATAAACTCTTCGGTCCAGAGCCATCCCTGGCGGCGCATTTCGAGGATCAGCTCGATCACATAGGTACTGCGCTCGCCTTTGACCACTTTTTCCTTGATGTTCAGGATAAAAGTGCCCGTCGGCTTCAATACACGCAGCAACTCGGCCGAAATGGGCAAGAACCATTCTACGTATTCGTCAGGATGAATACCGCCATAGGTTTTCTTGCGCTGATCGGCATAAGGAGGCGAAGTGAAAATCAGATCCACGGAGTCATCCGGAAGCTGCTTGAGCACTTCTCTGGCATCGCCATGAAAAAGCTGCGTGCGTATTTCCATAGTTGTTCGGGTGAAACATTTGGACAAATGTAAGAAATAGCCCTCCCTCGTCACAAGGGTGGGCGATCCACGCAATTTTTCCCCTGCAAACACTTCACCCCTTCCGGAAAAAGGCAATGATCTGCTCGGCCAGCTCGCGCCCGATGAGCGACTGTGCTTCCTGGGTGGAGCCGCCGATGTGCGGCGATACCGACACCTGTGCATGCTCCAGCAGTGCACGGCGCGGCGTGGGCTCGTTTTCGAACACGTCGAGGCCGGCGCCGGCCACTTTGCCGCTGGCCAGGGCATCGAGCAATGCTGCTTCGTCAATGGTGCCGCCCCGTGCCGTATTGACAATGAACACGCCATCTTTCATTTTGGCGAAAGCCGCTGCATCGATGAGCGGCTTGCCCGTGAAGGGCACGTGCAGCGAGATGAAGTCGCTCTGTGCCAGCACCTCGTCGAGCGGCACGGTGCGGATGGTCACTACGGGCGGCGTGTCGAGGCCGGCTACCGGCAGCTCGATGTCGGCCTTTTCGACTACCAGATCGGCGGCCAGCACCTCCATGCCCAGCCCCAGCGCCATGCGCGCCACTTCCTGCCCGATGCGGCCAAAGCCGATAATGCCCAGCTTTTTGCCGCCGAGCTGGATGCCTTTCGAATACTTTTTCTTCAGTTCCTTGAAGGCCGTATCGCCCCGTGCCGGCATCTCGCGGTTGGACAGGTGTAGCATGCGCACCAACGCCAACAGATGGCCGAACACCAGCTCGGCCACAGCGCGCGACGACGCACCCGGCGTGTTGAACACGGCAATGCCTTTCTGGCGCGCATAGTCCACATCGATATTGTCGAGGCCGACGCCTGCACGGGCGATGACCTTGAGGTTGGGGCAGGCATCTATCAGGTCGCGGCGCACTTTGGTGGCACTGCGCACGATGATGGCGTCGTAGGCGGGCAGCACCTCGGCGAGTTTGTCCTGGGGCACTTTCTCGGTGTCCACCTGAAAGCCTGCCGCTTCGAGCATGGCTTTTCCGTCGGGATGGATACCATCGTTGGCGAGAATTCGGATCATTTGGCTTCGGTTTTTTATGTTGCGTTCGGTTTGCGCAGGCAAATGACGGCGCAAAGAAAACCATTTTCCACATGCCGGATGCGCTTGCGTTGCGACACGTGACTGCGATCTCAAAAGGGCAGTGTCCCCGATCAACTGATTTCAAACTGCGTTTTCTGCGCCCGAAGGCTGCGGTTTCAATGGCTGAGGAACCGAGCAATCGAGGAATCGAGGAATCGAAGAACCGAAGAACCGAGTATTTGATAAAAGGCTGACAATCAACAATAAAAACTTTAAACTTTAAACTCTAAACCCTAAACACTTTTTGCAACCGGTTCCTTCTCGGGATGCGCGATCATCTATTCAAAGACACCACCCTCAAAAAACAATGCCCATGCTTTTGCGACTTCTTCCAGCCCTGCTGCTTGCCTGGCCGTGGATGGCCCTTGCTCAGACTGCCTCCGACCTGAACATCGTGCCCCTCGAAGGGCGCGCCCTGACGGATGCATGGCCACTCGACGAGCCTACGCCTTTCTATGCCGTGTCGTTCACCTGGACACACGATCAGCCTGTCGAGCTTCACATCCGTTTTGGCGAAAGCCGAAAAAAGATGGGTGCCTGGCAGGCCGTCAGCCCCGATCCGCATGCGCGAGCCGGCGACCGACCGGCGACCGACCAGACGGTCAGCCGCCTGCTGTTCGCACCGGCCGGCACCCACTGGTTCGAGCTGCGCGCCGTGCACTGGCCCGAGGGGATGCCTCTGCGCATGCACGTGTACAGCCCGGGCCATAGCGCGTCGCTCGCCTCCGCCGGCCCGCGGCCACATACCACTGCTTCGGCACGCGACTGCCCCTGCCCGCTGCCGGCCATCCAGACGCGGGCCGACTGGTGCCCCGACGGCACCTGCCCGCCCGATGCCACGCCCATAGCCACCACCTTCAGCCACATGATCGTGCACCACTCGGCCTCGTCGAGTACCGCCAGCGACTGGGCAGCCGTAGTGCGCTCCATCTGGGACTTCCACGTCAATGTCAACGGCTGGGACGACATCGGCTACAACTACCTCATCGCCCCCGACGGCACCCTGTTCGAAGGGCGCGGCGACAACATACTGGGCGCACACTTCTGCGGCACCAACACCGGCGCCATGGGCGTGTGCATGATCGGCACCTGGATCAACACCACCCCGCCCGACACGGCCCTGGCCACCCTGCGCGACCTGCTGGCGTGGAAGAGCTGCGACGAAGGGCTCGACCCGCTGGGCTCGGCCTACCACCCCGCCTCGGGCCTCGTGCTGCACCGCATCAGCGGCCACCGCGACGGTTGCTCCACCGAGTGCCCCGGGCAGGCCCTCTACGACCGTCTGCCCCAACTGCGCCAAGACGTGGCCGACCACATCGCCAACGGCTGTACGCAGGTCGTACTGCCTGCACCCGAGCTGCAGGCCGAAGCGCTCTCACCCACCCGCATCCACCTGAGCTGGACCGACCCCGGCGACGAAACGGGCTTCCAGATCGAACGGTCCGTATCGTTCAACGACAACTACACGCTCGTGGCTGCGCTCGGCCCCGACACCCTCGAGTGGACCGACGAAGGCCTCACCCCCAACACGGGCTACTTCTACCGCATCCGCGCCCTGCTCGGTGCCGAAGCCTCGCCCTGGAGCAATGAAGTTTTCCTGTTCACCCCCCTCCAGACCGGCACGCACGCCATCAGCGGCCTGCAGCAGGTATGGCTTTCGCCAAACCCCGCCCACACGCGCCTCACCCTGCACTATGCGACCACGGCCCCACTCCGCCTCACCGCCTGGCTCTGCACGTCCGACGGCCGCATTTTCGGCCGCTATCCGCTGCTGCTCGAAGGGCAAGGCCGCCAGTCGCTTGCGCTGTCGCATTTGCCGAAAGGCCAGGCATACCTGTACCTCGTGCATGCCAGCGGACACGTAGTTTTGCCCTTCATCAAAATGTAAGCCCATGCGCTCCTTGCTCTTCTTCCTGCTCGTGCTTTCATTTGTTGCCTGTCGGCAAAACGGACCCGACCCGCGCATCGCCGAAGCCCTCGAAGCAGCCCGACAGGAGCTGGCCCCCGACCGCCGCGTGGTGTGGTGGCAGCTCGACGTGCGGCAGCAAGGCAAGACGGTGACGCTGCGCGGCGAGACCAGCCATCCCGAGGCGGCACGCCTGCTGACGCAAAAACTCGAAGCCGCAGGCTACCGCGTGCAGGACAGCCTCCGCCTGCTGCCCGACAGCAGTGTCAATGGCAAGGTCTTCGGCCTGGTCAACCTGTCGGTGTGCAACATCCGCAGCCGGCCCAAACACTCTGCCGAGCTGGCCACGCAGGCCCTGCTGGGCACTCCTCTGCGCGTGTACAAGCGCCAGGGCGACTGGTGGCTGGTGCAGACGCCCGACGACTACTTCGGCTGGCTCGATGCCGATGGCTTCACGCCCCTGACGCCCGAAGCCTTCCGGCAATGGCAACGAGCCGACCGCATCGTCTGCGTGGCCGATTACGACTACGCCTATGCCCGCCCCGACCGGGCTTCCGCCAAAATTTCGGATCTGGCTGCCGGCAACATCCTGGCGCTGCGCGGCACCAGCGAGGGCTGGGCGCAGGTGGCCTTCCCCGATGGGCGCGAAGGCTTCGTGCCGCCCGGCAGTTGGCTGCCTTTCGGCAAATGGCTGGCCACGCGCAACCCCACCCCCGAAAACATCCTCGCCACGGCGCGCGAACTGATGGGGCGGCCCTACCTGTGGGGCGGCACCTCGCCGCGCGCCATGGACTGCAGCGGCTTCACCAAAACGGTCTTTTTCCTCAACGGCCTGGTGCTCGCACGCGACGCCTCACAGCAGGTACACACGGGCCTGCCCGTACAGGGCGATACCAGCACCTGGGCCGGCTTCCAGCCTGCCGACCTGCTGTTCTTCGGTCGCCCCGCCACCGATTCCCTGCCCGAACGCATCTGGCACGTGGCCATCCATACCGGCGCGGGGCGCCTCATCCACGCGGCGGGCCGCGTGCGCGAAGAAAGCCTCAACCCGGCTGACCCCGACTTCAATGCCGAGCGTCGCCGTACCTTCGTGCGGGCGCGCCGCATCCTGGGCAGCGAAGGCCGCAATGGCATCCAACGCGTGGCCGACATGGCCCTCTACACCGGCGAAAAAGGAGAGATGCAATAAGGCGTCAGGCACCATTTTCCGAAAGGAACCCCCATGGGCACCACACGCACCAAACCAGACGAAATGAAACCACTTTGGACAGGACTCGCAGCCCTGATGGTGAGCATCGCCCTGCTGAGCGGATGCAGCCACCGCGGCAGCGAGCAACAGGAACAGGTGACGTTTACCGAACAGCAGGCCCCCGACAGCCCGGCAGCACTGGCTGCACACACCATCACCGATGCCCACAGCTTCGAAGCGCAGGTGCAGGCCTACGAGAGCAAGGATCGCGTCTTCTGGCAAAAACCCGAACTGGTGATCGGCAAGATGGGCGACCTGTCGGACAAGGTGGTGGCCGACATCGGCGCCGGCTCGGGCTACTTCGCACGGCGCCTGGCCATGCGCGCCAGGCGCGTCATCGCCATCGACATTGACCCGCGCTTCATCCACTTCATGGACTCGCTCAAGATGGTCGAGCAGCTCGACCGCTTCGAGACGCGCCTGGCCGAGCCCATGGATCCCCACCTCGACTCGGGCGAGGTGGACATCGTGCTGATGGTCAACACCTACCTGTACCTGCCCGACCGCGTGGCGTACCTCAGAAATCTCAAGAAAAGCATCAAGCCGGGCGGCCGCATTTTCATCATCGACTTCAAGAAGAAAAAAATCCCCATCACCGACCCTCCGGCGCGCATCCGCATCCCGCTGTATCAGGTGGAGGAAGAGCTGGAAACGGCAGGCTACCGCATCGTCGAATCGGACGACACCTCACTCGACTACCAGTACATCATCGTGGCTGAAAGGCCGTAAGGCACGGCCCTCAGCGGCTGACCACCGCTTCGCGCAGCACGAGGCGATGCCGCTCCGGGCCCGTGGATACCATCGTAATGGGCACGCCCAGCTCCTGCTCGATGGCCGCCAGGTAAGCGCGCGCCTCAGCGGGGAAGTCTTCGTATTGCGTCACCTGCTCGAGCGACTGCTGCCAGCCGGCAAAGTCGGTCCATACCGGCTCCACCGCCGTCTGACACAGGTCGAAGGGCATTTTTTGCGTGCGTTGCCCCTCGATGTGGTAATGGGTGGCTGCGCGAATGTGCGCGAAGGTGTTCAGCACGTCTATCTTGGTCACGACCAGTTGCGTGACGCCGTTGAGCATGGTCGTATAGCGCAGTTGCACCAGGTCGAGCCACCCGCAACGACGCGGCCGCCCCGTCGTGGCTCCAAACTCTCCGCCCTCGCGACGCAGACGCTCGCCTGCCGCGTCGTGCAGCTCCGTAGGGAACGGACCGCCGCCCACCCGCGTGGCATATGCTTTGGCGATGCCGATGACCTCACCGATGCAATGAGGCGCCACGCCCAGCCCCGTGCACACGCCGGCCGTGATGGTATTGGACGAAGTGACGAAAGGATAGGTGCCAAAGTCGATATCGAGCATGCTGCCCTGCGCCCCCTCGGCCAGGATGCGCTGGCCGCGGCTCAGGGCCTCGTTGACGAACCATGCCCCATCGACCAACTGCATGTTGCGCAGCACCTCAAGGCTCTCGAACCACTTGCGCTCTTCACCTTCCAGGTCGAACTCGATGGGTGGGTAAATCTTCGACAGTTGCAAGTGCTTCTCGCGCAACTGCGCGTACCTGTCCCTGAAGTTCGGCGACAACAGGTCGCCCACGCGCAAGCCGTTGCGGCCCGTCTTGTCCATGTACGTAGGGCCGATACCGCGCAACGTCGAGCCGATCTTTTCCTTGCCTTTGGCCGCCTCGGAAGCAGCATCCAGATAGCGATGGGTGGGCAGGATCAGATGCGCCTTGCGCGCTACAAGCAGCCGCTCCTGCCAACGCACGCCGGCCTCGTCGAGGCCTTCCAGCTCGCGCACCAGCGTGATCGGGTCGATCACCACGCCATTGCCGATGAGATTGTGCAACCCGGGCCGAAAGATGCCCGACGGCACCGTGTGCAGCACGAATTTTTTGCCTTCGAACTTGAGCGTATGGCCGGCATTGGGTCCCCCCTGAAAGCGCGCCACGATGTCATAGCGCGGCGCCAGGTAGTCCACGATCTTGCCTTTACCCTCATCGCCCCACTGCAGGCCGAGAATGACATCTACTCTGGTTTTCATGTGTATTGGTCGTTATCGGGCTGCAGCAGCGCTTTTGCGAGGCATCCTCGAGCAGCCCATTTTCACAACAAAACCTGGCCGCCCTTGCGCCAGGTTCGCTTCATCCATGCTTGCCCTTTGTCGTTTTTTTTGCCTTTCGGCAAATATCACCGCGCGGCGGCCACGACCATGCGTTGCAAAAATAGCCAAATGGCCCTGTCGCGTCACCTCTTTTTCACGAGCCGCCTGTCATATTCACCTGCGGACCGTGCATCGCTCATTCGTCGTTCATCTCGGAAGAAGCTGCCGGCTCGGGCGTGCGGTTCGGGCATTCCGCACGGCGGCATCGGCCATAGAGGTTCAGGGAATGATGCGTCACCTCGAAGCCCAGCAAGCCGCCCATCATGTCTTTGATCTGCTGGATGCGCGGATCGCAGAACTCGAGCACCTCCCCGCAGTCGAGACAAATGAGATGGTCGTGCTGCTTGAAGCCGTAAGACTTCTCATATTGCGCCAGGTTCTTGCCAAACTGGTGCTTCTTCACCAAATCGCAGTTGACCAGCAGCTCCAGCGTGTTGTACACCGTGGCCCGACTGACGCGGTAGTTGTGGTTTTTCATATGGATATAAAGCGACTCGGCATCGAAATGATCGTCGCGTCGGTAGATCTCCTCCAGGATGGCAAAGCGCTCGGGCGTCTTGCGGCAATTGTTGCGCTCCAGGTGCCGGGCAAAAATCTCCTTCACCTCCTTGATGATCTCTTCCTGATTGCGTGCTGACATGAGTTGGCGATGTTTAGCGATAGACGGAACAAAGAAATCGGGGGTAGTGTCCCCGATTAACTGCGTTCAAACTGCGTTTGCTGCATCCGAAGGCTGTGCGGTTTCAATGGATGCGGAATCGAGGAACCGAAGAACCGAGCATTCGACAAAATGCTGATAGTCAACATTAAAAACTTTAAACTTTAAACTTTAAACCCTGAACACCAAACCTATCGACACGGCAAGCACAAGGGCCCTGCCCCATCTTCGAACCTCTGATACAATACAAAGTTAGCCCGATTGGTTGAGAAGTGCTTTGCAGGTGGATCGTTGATGTCGGTTGCTCACCAGAAGCCGGCTTACCGCACGCGCACCACGGAAGAGACATTGTCGAGGTGTTGCAACGTTCGGATGGCCAGGTTGAGCTGGTTGACATTCGACACCAGCAGCTTGATGGTGCCTTCGAAATAGCCTTCGCGCCCCTCGATGGAAAACGACCGGATGTTGACGCGCAACTTGCTCGACAGCTCGTGCGACAAGCGCTCGATGACGCCCGGGCCATCGTCTATGCCGGTGATCTTCAACTCGGCCACAAACTCCGTATTCGAAGTCGTCACCCATTCGGCCCGCCGGATGCGGTAGTCGTAGTTGGCCATCAGGTGGGTGGCATTGGGGCAGTTGGCCCGGTGGATCTTCAGGCCGCCATTGCGCGAGATGAAGGCGAAGATGTCGTCGCCCTGGACGGGATTGCAGCAGGCCGCAAAGGTGTAGTTGTAGTGTTCTGCCGGTTCGCCGTCGATGAGCAGGCCTGCCCGCGAAGGCCTGCGCTCGGGCAGCACCCGTGCCGCCGGCTGGTCGCTCGAGGCAGCCTTTTCCGCATCGGCAGGCTGTTGGCGGGGCACCAGCTTGCGGTCCTTGAGCTCGAAATCGGCCAGCAGGTCGTTGATCTCCACCTGTTCGGTGGCGATGGCATAGTACAGGTCCAGGTGCGAGGCATAGCCGTAGTAGCGCACCAGCGTATCGACGGCCTGCAGAAAATCGTCGACCTTCAGGTTGGCCAGCTTGCGTTGCAGCGCCTCCCGCCCCATTTCGCCCTGACGACGGCGCTCTTCGTTGAGGGCTCGGCGAATGCGCGCTCGTGCCTTGCCCGTCACTACCAACTTGAGCCAATCGGCGTTGGGCTTCTGCCGCTGGTCGGTGAGCACCTCTACCTGATCGCCATTCTGGAGCTTGTAGCCCAGCGGCACGATGCGCTGATTGACTTTCACGGCACGGCAGTGGTAGCCCACCTCGGTGTGAATGTGAAAGGCAAAGTCGAGGGCCGTAGCCCCCTTGGGCAACACCCTGACTTCGCCCTTGGGCGTGGTCACGTACACCTCCTGGGTGAAGAGGTTGGTCTTGAAGTCGTGAATGAACTCGCGTGCATCGGCATCCTTGTTTTCGAGCAACTCGCGCACCTCGTCGAGCCATACCTCGAACACCGAAGACGAAGTAGCGTTGATGCCTTTGTACTTCCAGTGGGCGGCAAATCCCTTCTCAGCCACTTCGTCCATGCGTTCGGTGCGTATCTGCACCTCCACGTATTTGCCGTCGGGGCCGATGACGGTCGTGTGCAGCGACTCGTAGCCGTTCGACTTGGGGTTCGACACCCAGTCTTTCAGCCGCTCCGGCAAGGGGCGATACACGTCTGTCACCGCCGAATAGACTTCCCAGCAAGCGGCCTTTTCCCGCTCGCGCGGCACATCGAGGATGATGCGCACGGCAAACAGGTCGTATATCTGTTCGAAAGACACCCGCTTGGTGCGTATCTTGTTGTAAATGGATGAGATGGACTTGGGGCGCCCCAGGATGCGGTATTTGAGGCCCGTTTCGTCGAGCTTGCGCTTGATGGGCTCGATGAACCGCTTGATGTACTGATTGCGCTCTTCCTTGGTTTCGCGCAGCTTGCGCGCAATGTCCTGATAGGCCTCGGGTTCCGTCACCTTCAGACACAGGTCTTCCAGCTCGCTCTTGATGGCATACAGCCCCAGGCGATGGGCCAGCGGCGCATAGATGTAGCTCGTCTCCGACGCAATCTTGAGCTGCTTGTGGCGGGGCATGGCGCCCAGGGTGCGCATGTTGTGCAGGCGATCGGCAATCTTGATGAGCACCACGCGCACGTCTTCCACGAGAAAAGACAGCACCTTCCGGAAATTCTCGGCCTGGGGGCTTTCCGAGTCGTAGGTGTGATCCAGTTTGGTCAGGCCATCGACCAGGCGGGCAATGCGTTCACCAAATTCCTTGCGTATGTCGTCGAGCGTGACGTCGGTGTCCTCCACCACGTCGTGCAACAGGGCCGCGACGATGGCCGTGGGGCCCAGCCCGATCTCTTCGGCACAGA
Source organism: Saprospiraceae bacterium (assembly GCA_015490175.1). Taxonomy (GTDB): domain Bacteria; phylum Bacteroidota; class Bacteroidia; order Chitinophagales; family Saprospiraceae; genus WFYJ01. Next base: position 18,523 of record WFYJ01000002.1, read on the forward strand.
TGCGCGCCACCTCGATGGGATGCAGGATGTAGGGATCGCCGCTCTTGCGCCGCTGCTGGGCATGCGCCTGTACGGCCAGCTCGAAAGCACGGCGCACGTTATCGCGATCCTCCCCGGTGGCAGAGGACGGCAGGGTACGCAGCAGCTTGCGGTATTCGCGCAGGATCAGCTTGCGTTCCTCTTCGTTCTGGTAAATTTTCTCAAGTACTTCAGCCATAAAATCCGTTCAATAAAAGGCCAACAGACCGATACACATGACCCGACTATTTCATAACCCGCCGCCCGATCACTGAGTTGCGCTCGACGACAATCGGTTCTTCGTCAACGCACAGTCTATGCAAAAAGCGGCTTCGACTCATGGAAAAACCTTGTCTGCCACTGGATTCATGTCCGTCCTTTTGTTTGAAATATCGTCTTATCTTTGCGGGCGCTTGAAAAAAGCGGGCCATCAAACGCTCATTTACAATGCGGAAGCCGCCTTTTCGGCATCGAATTCAGCAGCGACACGACCGGCCAACTTTCCCTTGCAGAAACGGTTCCCGATCATGTTGCCAAAAAAGTCGTTCCTGTTTCGGTGCCTTGCGGCAAATGCGGGTGTGGCGGAATTGGTAGACGCGCCAGACTTAGGATCTGGTGTCCTTGTGACGTGGGGGTTCGAGTCCCTCCACCCGCACCAAACCGAAGCGGTCCCGCCGGACCGCAACCCAATCAACGCAGCGAGGGTGAATCTGCATGTTTGCCACTGTCCCCCTCCCCGTTTGTACCAGAAGATGCCCGACGGTGCCCGTCGAGCCTCGCAATAATAACGACACCACATTTACACGCAACCATAATCAATAGCACACGGCTATGCCAAAAGTAACGAAAGAAGACCAGGCCAACCTGCAGGCCACCATCCACGTGGACATCCCCCGCGAAGAGTACCAGGCCGAGTTCGAGAAAAAACTCAAGGAGTTTCGGGGCAAAGTCACCATGAAAGGTTTCCGCAAGGGCAAGATACCCCTCACCATGCTCAAGAAGATGTATGGCCGCTCCGTGCTGGTCGAAGTGGTGAACAACCTGCTCACCAAAGAGCTCGAAGAATACATGAAAAACGCCGAGACCGAGTTTCTCGGCCAGCCCATCCCGTCTGCTTCACAGGAGGAGCTGGACTTCAACCCCCATGAGCTGAAAGACTTCCGCTTCTCGTTCGACATCGGCATGGCGCCCGAGTTCGAGGTGCAAGGGCTGACCAAAGAAAAGACTTTCGAATACTACATGCCCGAGATCACCGACGAGATGGTGCGCGAAGAGCTGGATCGTCTCCGCCAAGCCCACGCTACCTCCGAAGAAGTGGAGGGCGACTACCGCGAGGGCGACTACCTGTTTTTCTCCGGCACTGAAAAGACCGACAAAGAAGAACCGCACCAACCCCACTTCCTCATCGTCTGGGAAGACATCGCGCCCGCCTACCAGGAAAAGCTGGCTGCCATCAAACCCGGCGACACGATCGAGGTGGACAACATCTATGAATTCGCCAGAGACTGGAGCGAAGAAGACGTGAACGAGCGTATCCTCGACTGGGAAGCACCCGACGAAGAAGAGGAAGGCGAAGAAGTGCCCGAAAAACCGGGTACTGCCTATGAGCTCACGCTCGAGAAAGTGAAGCGCGAAAAACTTGCCGAGCTCGATCAGGAGTTTTTCGACAATGTCTTCGGTGAAGACGAGGTGCACAGCGAAGAAGAAGCACTCGAACAGATCCGCGAAGACTTCCGTGCCTACTACGAAAGACACAGCAATACAAAGTTGTACCGCGACATCTACGAGTACCTCATGGAGCTGCACAACGAGGAGACACTCCCCCTGCCCGATGAGTTCCTCAAGCGCTGGCTCAAGGAGTCAAATGAAAAAAATACCGACGAAATCATCGAAGAGGGATATGCCGATTTCGCGCGCGACCTGCGCTGGTCGCTCATCAAAAACAACCTGGCCAAAAAGTACAATATCGAGGTCAGCCCCGAAGACATCATCAACCACATGCGCATGCGCGTGCGGCAGATGCTTATTGGATACGGCCTCAACGACCCGCGCTTCATCGACCTGATGCTGCAGCGCTTGCTTCAAGACCATAAGGAGGTGGAACGCGCCGCCGATGAGGCCTTGGAGCACAAACTGTTCGAGCCGCTTAAGGAAGAGTTCACGTTGGTAGAGAAGACCGTGCCGCTCGAAGAGTTTGAGCAGCTCATCGCTCCGCCCCGGGAAGAAGAGGAATAAACCCTCCTGCTTCTGAAGTGTTGAAAGATGTGTTTGCCGGCAGGCCGCACATCCCCGTTTTTCCGAAAAAAACACAAAGCCAACCCATGTTTCGAAAAGACGAATTCCTGAAGTACGCCACCAGGCACCTGGGGCTCAGCAGTATGCATGTGGAGAAGTATGCCGAGCATACGGTAAAGTCGGCGCTGGGTGCGCAAAACGTCACGCCCTACATCATCGAAGAGCGCCAGCTCAACGCCACCGTGCTCGACGTGTTCTCGCGTCTGATGATGGATCGCATCATCTTCCTCGGCACGCCCGTGGACGACCACGTGGCCAACATCATCCAGGCACAGCTGCTGTTCCTCGACTCTACCGATCCCAAGCGCGACATCCAGATGTACATCAACAGCCCGGGGGGTAGCGTGATCGCCGGCCTGGGCATCTACGACACGATGCAATACGTCTCGCCCGACATCGCCACCATCTGCACGGGCCTGGCCGCTTCAATGGCGGCCGTGCTGCTCGCTGCCGGCACCAAAGGCAAGCGCACCGGCCTGTACCACAGCCGCGTCATGATCCACCAGCCGCTGGGTGGCATGCAAGGCCAGGTGAGCGACATGGAGATCTCCTACAAGCTCATCAAGGACATGCAGCGCCAGCTCTACGAAATCCTCTCGCTGCATACCGGACAGCCCTACGAGAAGATCGAAGAAGACTGCGACCGCGACAACTGGATGCGTGCCGAAGAGGCCAAAGCCTATGGCATCATCGACGAAGTACTGGCCCGCAACAAGGCCAAGGAGCAACTCGAAAAGAACAAGTAACACCACTCTCTCGGGCGGGATAACCGGCAAAAGTGCGCGGTTATCCCGCTGCTTTTTCCCTTTCATCGACAAGCACACATTCCCGTTTTGCGCAAGCGGCATCTTGCGCTCATGCACAACTTTCGGGTACGAGCCGCATTTTCATTACGGCCCGTTCACATGCGGAGCTGTGGCCGGCCTCGACTGTGAAAAACCGCCGTACGGGACCAAAAAGTGAGGCTGCTTTTCAATTTGCCTTTCGGCAAACGGCACCCGAAGCAAAAGCAATTCTTATGAAGCGAACCAAACAATCGGACTATCGCTGCTCGTTCTGCGGCAGAGACAAGTCGGAAGCAATGCTGCTCATTGCCGGCATCGAAGGGCACATCTGCGAGGTCTGCGTCGAGCAGGCACAACAGATCCTCGAAGAGGAGCTCTACGGCAAACGCAAAAAGCCCGGCAAAGGCCCCAGCGCAAAGCAGGAATTTGCGCTCCCCAAAGACTTCACCCCCCTTGCCATAAAGACCTATCTGGACCAGTACGTCATCGGGCAAGACGAAGCCAAGAAAGTGCTGTCGGTGGCCGTGTACAACCACTACAAGCGCCTCGGCCAGACCATCGAGGACGACGGCGTAGAGCTCGAAAAGTCGAACGTGCTGTTCGTCGGCCCTACCGGCACGGGCAAGACGCTCATGGCCAAGACCATCGCGCGCCTGCTCGACGTGCCCTTCACTATCGTCGATGCCACCGTCTTTACCGAAGCCGGATACGTGGGCGAAGACGTAGAGAGCATCCTGACGCGGCTGCTGCAGGTGTGCGACTACGACGTGGCGGCTGCCGAGCGCGGCATCGTCTATATCGACGAAATCGACAAGATCGCCCGCAAGAGCGACAACCCCTCCATCACGCGCGACGTGTCGGGCGAGGGCGTACAGCAAGCCCTGCTCAAGATGCTCGAAGGCACCGATGTCAACGTGCCGCCCCATGGCGGCCGCAAACATCCCGAACAGAAGCTCATCAAGGTCAACACTTCCAACATCCTGTTCATCTGCGGGGGCGCCTTCGACGGCATCGATAAAATCATCGCCCGCCGCGTCAACACCCAGGTGATCGGCTTCAACACCCACGGCGAAAAAGAAGAAATCGACCAGGAAAACCTGCTCAAGTACATCACGCATCAAGACCTGCGCCGCTTCGGCCTCATCCCCGAGCTCATCGGCCGCCTGCCCGTGCTGGCCTGGCTCGACCCGCTCGACCTGCACAGCCTGCGCCGCATCCTGACCGAGCCCAAAAACGCCCTGGTCAAGCAATACCAGAAAATGTTCGCGCTGGAAGGCATCGAGCTGACCTTCGAGGAAGAAGCCATAGACTTCATCGCCCAGAAGGCACTCGAATACAAGCTCGGCGCCCGTGGCCTTCGTTCCATTTGCGAAGCCATCATGACCGATGCCATGTTCGAGCTGCCTTCACAAAAGGACAAACTCGACTCCTTCGTCGTCACGCGTCAGTATGCCGAGGAAAAACTTTCCAAAAGCAAGCTGGCCCACCTGAAAGCTGCCTGACGCGTCTTTTTTCAGGTACGCCTGAGGGCGAAGTGCTGCAGCGCTTCGCCCTTTTTTGTACCCCCTGCACCAAACATAAACTTTCACACACCAGACTTTGCAAAGGATAATTTTGTCGCACATTTCTCAAACTACAACAAATGGTGTAAATTCACCCTGTAATCAATGTAGATACACTCGCCTGGAAAGCCAAAACGAGATTGTTTAACCAACTTTCAAAAACTCGCAAACTATGAATGCAGTACTCAACCTTGGCAAGTACCTGTTTGCACTGCCCTTCGCCGTGTTTGGCATCATGCACTTCATGGGCGCCGATGACATGGCAGCCATAACGCCTGGCGGCAAGCCCGTGGTGTACTTCACCGGCCTGGCACTGATTGCCGCTACCGTGAGCTTCCTCATCGGCAAGTACGACAAGCTGGCCGCCGTGTTGCTGGCATTGTTCCTGCTGCTGACAGCCCTCGTCGTCCACCTCCAGGGCTTCCTCGGCGGCAATGAACAGGAACTGGGCCAGGTGATGAAAGATCTGGCGCTCTGTGGTGCCGCCCTGCTCTATGCCCAGTCGCACGCCAAAGACAACAGCGTGATCGGGTGACGACACGCCTGCACACTCATCGCGCTCGAGCCCTGCACCAGCACCCCTGATGCAGGGCTTTTCTCTTGCCCCACATCGCTCAAAGAACCGGGGAACCAGATATCGCGGGCAATGAAACGCTCAACCCTACCCGTTCAACGCGCAACCTTTTCCAGAGAAATTTTTCGAGCCACATTTGAAGTGCGCCTATCTTCGCCACATGCGCTACTTCGTCCAACTGGCCTATCAGGGCACCCGATACTGCGGCTGGCAGCGCCAGCCCCACCAGCCTTCGGTACAACAGACCCTCGAGGAAGCCCTGACCACGGTGCTGCGCCGGCCCGTGGAGCTGACGGGTTGTGGCCGCACCGACGCGGGCGTGCACGCCTCCCGCTATTTCGCGCACTTCGACGGCCCCGAAAAGGTGCCTGCCCGCCTGGCCTATGCTCTCAACCAGATCCTGCCACCCGACATTGCCGTCTATCGCCTCTGGCAGATGCACGACCAGGCCCATGCCCGCTTCAACGCCATCCGTCGCAGCTACGTTTACCGCATCGCACTGGAGAAAGACCCCTTCCACCTCCACACCCGATGGCAATACCCGCGCGCGCGCAAGGCCGACCCGGCCCTGCTCGAAGCTGCCGCCGCCCTCTTGACCGGGTTCGATCTGTTTTTTCCCTTCTGCAAAACCGACCACTCGGCCCATACCTATCGCTGCGAGGTGTACGAGGCGCGTTGGCAATTCGGCGATCGGGAATGGCAATTCCACATCAGCGCCGACCGCTTTCTGCGCGGCATGGTGCGCCTCATCGTGGGTGCCTGCCTCAACGTGGCTTTCGGCAAACTCTCGCTCCAGGCGCTGCGGGCCGCCCTGCAGCAGCAGCGCCGGCTGGTGCCGAGCTGGAGCGTGCCTCCCGACGGCCTTTTCCTGTGCGACATTCGCTATCCGTGGCGCTTCGAGGAGTTCCCGCTCGTGAGTGAAGATGCCGCGGCGACCCACTGACCGACGGCCTTGCCGCTTTTTGTCTATTTTGCTTTCGCAAAAAAAGAACCCATGCCTCGCTCCTGCTTGCTTGTGCCACCTCCCTCCACTGTCTGTGCGCGCACCATCGGCCTGTCGTTCCTCTCTACCGCAGGACGCGCCCCCTGCTCCTGCACACAGCAGCGACCAAGGCTGAAGCATTGAGGCCGACCCCGGGATTTGCAACGCGCCCGCCCATCGCCTAACTTCGCCGACAAAGTGCCCGCCTATGCCATTGCATTTTGCCTCGCCGATCCGTTCCTTTGTCGCAGTGCGGCTCCTGCCCCTGTGGCTCATGGCACTGGCTGTGGGTCTTTCCGGCTGCCTTGCCGGCAAAAAGCTGCGGCACGACCTGCACCAGCGCATCGAATCCTCGCCCGTATTCCGGTCGGCCTTCACGGGCTTCGCCCTCTACGACCCGGAAAAAGGCCAATGGCTGGCCGAATACCAGGCCGACCACTATTTCACGCCGGCTTCCAACATCAAGCTGTTCACCTTCTACCTCAGCAATCGCATCAATCAAGCCTGGCTGCCCGCTCTGGTGTATGAAGAAACGGGCGACACGCTCATCTTCTGGGGCACGGGCCATCCCGGGCTGCTGCATCCCTGGCTGCCTGCCGACTCGAGCGTGCTCGCCTTTTTGCGCAAGCACGAAGGGCCGCTCTTCTTCTGCGCGGGCAATTTTGCCGACAGGCGCTTCGGGCCGGGCTGGGCCTGGGACGACTACCCCTGGTACTACCAGGCCGAAAAAGCGCCGCTGCCCCTCTACGCCAACGTGGTCCACGTGCGCCACGACAGCACCGAGATCGGCTTTCGTCTCTCGCCCGCCCTGTTTGCCGATTCGGCGCGCCTCGATGCCGTCGCTGCCGACGAGCACCCCCGCTGGATGCGCGACGAGTGCCGCAACCGGTTCACCTACAACCCGCCCGCCGTGACGGGGCCGGCCTACGAGCGCGAGATCCCTTTCCGGTGGTCGCCGGCACTGGCCGCACAACTGTTGAGCGATACGCTGGGGCGCCCCGTGCATGTGCTCGCGCTGCCGCTCATGCCTTCCGACAGTGCGCACGTGCTGTATGCCGCCCAGCCGGCCGACAGCCTCTACCGTCTGCTCCTGCAGGATAGTGACAACTTCATCGCCGAGCAGCTCTTGCTCATGGCCGCCTACCTGCTCACCGACACACTCGACGGCCGCCGCGCCATCGCCTGGGCCCTCGACAGCCTGCTGTCCGACCTGCCCGATCGGCCCCTGTGGGTTGATGGCTCGGGTCTGTCGCGCTACAACCTGGCCACGCCACGCACCATGGTGATGCTGCTGGACAAAATCCGGCGCGAGGTGCCTGCGCAGCGCCTCTTCGGCTTGCTGCCGGCAGGCGGACGCAGCGGCACCATTGCCGAGTGGTATGCCGGCCCCGACGGGCCTTATGTCTTCGCCAAAACGGGCACCTTGCGCAACCGCCACTGCCTGAGCGGCTACCTGCGCACGGCGCGCGGCCGCTGGCTCATATTCAGCTTCATGCACAACAACTTCCCCGGATCCAACAGGGCCTGGAAAGAAGAAATGGAACGCATCCTGGAATACATTTACCAGAACTATTGACATTGCCCCGCTGCCATGATGAGTGTGGAAATAGCGGAAATCCTGCGGAAAGTGACCTTGCTGGCACTGGCCGGCGCGCTGGTGCAAACGCCCGTGCTGGCGCTGCGCTTTGCCTTGCGCAGGGCTGGCAGTCGCACGGGCAATCTGGCATTCGCCCTGCTGCTGGGAGCCTTCTCGCTCAACCTGGTGTACCACCTGTTCATCTTGCTGGGCATCTTCGAGCGATACCCCGAGCTGCTCTACCTGCCCGTGTACTGCACGCTGGCGTTCGGCCCCTTGCTGTTCTTCTACGTCAAGCTGACGCTGTTCCCCGCCTATCGCCTGCGCTGGACCGACGCCAAACACATCCTGCTGCCACTGGGGCAAGTGGCCTACTTTCTCGCCCTGTTCATGCTGCCCGTCGAGCTGAAAAGCCAGATCAAGCGCAGCCTGATTTCGCCCTTTTATGGCGGCGTGGAGATGGTGCTGTACGTGACCACCTTCTACGCCTACCTGTATTTCGCCTGGCGGTTCGTCATTTACCGGCGCAAGCAATTGCGCCACCATCCCCTCAGCCCTGCCATGCGCGAGGTGCACTTGCTGAACCAATACCTCTGGGGCATGCTCATCCTGTATTTTTTCAACAGCACCTACATCGCCACCGACTTCATCAGTTACGACCTGCTGACCATCAACCTGCACGCCCTGCCGGGCTTCACCCGCCTGGGCGAGCTGTCGTTCGCCACCCTGGTATGGTGGAGTTGCTTCCACGGCTGGCGAGTCTGGCTGATTGACCGGTTTGTCGCTTCGCGCAAAAAGCGCCCGGCAAGCGCCCATCCGGCACTCAGCAGTTGAGTGTCGGGCTTGCGCCCAAAAGGCCATATTTGGCGAAAGCCGAAAAAGGAGTGCTCCAAACGCAACATTTCCGGCACGGCTTTCGTCCCATGGAGCGGCACACCTCAACGCTGATGCTCATGAAAAACCCCGGACTGCTGATCCTGTTCCTGATCCTGCTTGCGCCATACTCTGGTCATGGGCACCACGATCCCCTCGAGCTGGAAGAGGCAGTAATCCGGCAGCGGCTCGAGGCACTGCCCTGCCTCATCGAGCCGCGCTACGTGTCGGCCGTGAAGGGCTACCTCAAAACCTATCTCGTCGAGCAACGCGACAAAGCCGAAAAGATTCTCGGGCGGGCACTCGTCTATTTTCCGCTCTTCGAAGAAGAGCTGCGCCGCGCCGGCCTGCCCGAAGCGCTCAAGTACCTGGCCGTAGTGGAATCGGCGCTGGTGCCTACGGCCATCTCGCGCTCGGGTGCCGGCGGCCTGTGGCAGTTCATGCCGCAGACGGGCGCTTCCTACGATCTGCTCATCAACGCGTGGGTGGACGAGCGCTTCGACCCCGTCAAAGCCACGCGCGCCGCCGCGATCCATTTGCGCAAGCAATACGAACGATTCGGCTCGTGGGAGCTGGCCTTGGCAGCCTACAACAGCGGTGCCGGGCGCGTGCGGCGCGCCGTCAAGCGGGCGCACAGCACCGACTTCTGGCGCGTGCGCCGCTATCTGCCTCGTGAGACGCGCAACTACGTGCCGGCATTCATCGCGGCCACCTACCTGTTCCACTACTACTACCTGCACAGGCTCGAGCCGCAATTGCCTGCACTCGACCAGCAGCTCACCGCCACCATCGAGCTGCACGAGCCGCTGACCATAGAAGAGATCTGCAGCGTGACGGGCCTGCTGCCCTGGACCGTCGAGGCACTCAATCCCGCCTGGAAAAAAGGGGTGATCGCCGCGCATGGCCGCCGCGCATGGCTCACCTTGCCGGCCTACGCCATGCCGGCCATCCAGGACTATCTCGAACTGCGCCGGGCAGACCCGGCGGCATTGAGCATGCTCGAGCTGCCTCTGATGGAGGCGCCCGCCAATGCATGGCAGCAGACCACCTACGTGCTTGGCAAGGGCGAAGACCTTCGCGACGTGGCGCGCAAGTTTCACTGCCATCCGCTGCACCTCCTGTTCTGGAACCATATCGCCACCCTGCAACCGCCGGCAGGCAGTGAGCTGCTCGTGTGGACTCCGCGGCGCATCCTCCGCTGCAAACCCGGCACCAGCGTGGAAGCACTGCCCGTAGTGCAACCTGCTGTGGCCATCTCGTCGATCCGCACGCCCCGCCCACATGAAAAAGAACCCCTCGATGCCTGGGTATGGCACCGCCTCCAGCGCAACGAGACCCTGCCCGAAGTAGCGCGCCGCTACGGCATCGGCCTGAAGCAGCTCTACGAACGCAACCCCGTCCTCCGGCATGCCGCCCCCATGCCGGGCATGCGCCTCAGGATTGCCCCGCACAACGCGCTGCCCTCTGCCCGCATCGGCAGCCGGTAATCCGCTTGTACCCCACGCAATCCGGCTCGGGAATTTTTGACAATGGTCGTTGGACGATAGACAATGAAGGTTTTCGATTGGGGAACCGAAGAACCGAGGACTCGAAGAACCGAGAATTGAGCCTACTGAAAAAAGTCCGTAACAATCCCGAAAATCGGGGCAGGCTTCCGACGAGTCGGAACAAGTTTTCCGCTGGGCGGAACAGGTTTTGCGTGAAATTTTGGTTTTTTTCAGGAGATCCAAACTCTATACTCAAATCAAAGTGGTGTGGGAAATCCTGTGGCAATGGTTGAGGGGTTGGAGTTTAAAGTTTAAACACACGTTTCGCTTAAATTTAGAGTAAATTCGGGGGTTGATCTAAATGTCTGATTATGAGTAAACAGTTGGCTGTAATCAATGAACGTGTCGATGATATTCCCTTGCTGTTGAAGCTTATGGATCAGATGGGGATAC
>WFYJ01000003.1 GCA_015490175.1 Saprospiraceae bacterium
GGCATTGGCGGGCGGCAGATTGTGGCGTCAGGCTGCCCGACACGCAGCCATGCGGGTGAAAAATGTGACAAATGGCGTTTTTGCGCTGTCGGGAGCGCTTGGCAGTCGGCCTGTGGTGCCCGTATGTGCGCCGGTTTTTGCGCGAGCGGGCCGTTGAAAGGGTGGAGGCGGTTTTTTGCGAAAGCAGGGAATCTTACCTTCGCATCCAAACCTCGGGAAGCAATGCGCAATAGGATCGGATGGACGCGCTGGGTGGCCCTTGCGGGGCTGGTGTGGGCCTGCGGCGGCGGGCAGGGCACGCTCTTCGAGCTGATGCCGGCAGCGCGCACGGGCATCGATTTCGAAAACCGGCTCGAGTACGACCGCAAGTTCAACATTTACACCTACCGCAACTTTTACAACGGGGGCGGGGTGGCCCTCGGCGACGTCAACAACGACGGCTGGATTGACATTTACTTCACGGCCAACATGCATCCCAACCGCCTGTACCTCAATCGGGGCGGCTGGCGCTTCGAGGATGTGACCGAGCAGGCGGGCGTGGGCGGCACGCGTGCCTGGAGCACGGGAGTGAGCATGGCCGACGTCAACGGCGACGGCTGGCTCGACATCTACGTGTGCAACTCGGGCGACGTGGCCGGCGACGACAAGGAAAACGAGTTGTTCATCAACAACGGCGACGGCACCTTCACCGAACAGGCGCACCAGTGGGGCATCGCCGACCGCGGCTTCAGCACCCATGCCGCCTTTTTCGACTACGACAAGGACGGCGACCTCGACATGTACCTGCTCAACAACTCGTATCGGGCCATCGGCTCGTTCAACCTGCGCCAGAACGAACGGCCCATTCGCGACTCGGTGGGCGGCGACAAGCTCTACCGCAACGAGGGCGACCATTTCGTCGATGTCAGCGAGGAGGCCGGCATTTACGGAAGTATCATCGGCTTCGGGCTGGGCGTCACGGTGGGCGACATCGACCGCGACGGCTGGCAGGACATCTACGTGTCGAACGACTTCTTCGAGCGCGACTACATCTACATGAACAACGGCGACGGCACTTTCCGCGAGGTGCTGCCCCGACAGATGCGCTCGATCAGCGGGGCCAGCATGGGCGCTGACATGGCCGATATCAATCACGACGGCTGGCCCGAAATTTTCGTTACCGAAATGTTGCCCGAGCCCGACGCCCGCCTCAAGACCAAGACCACCTTCGAAAACTGGGACAAGTACCAGCTCAATCTGCGCTACGACTACTACCACCAGTTCACGCGCAACATGCTGCAGCTCAACAACGGCCCCGTGCCCGGCCGCGGCGTCACCTTCAGCGAGATCGGGCGGCTGGCCGGCGTCGAGGCTACCGACTGGAGCTGGGGCGCCCTCATCGTCGATCTGGACGACGACGGTCATCGCGACATCTTCGTGGCCAACGGCATCTATCAGGACCTCACCGACCAGGACTTCCTCAACTTCATCGCCAATGAACAGACGGCCCGCATGATCATCCGGCAGGAAGGGGTGGACTACAAAACACTCATCGACGCCATCCCTTCCGAGCGCATTCCCAACTACGCCTTTGCCGGCAACGGCACCTGCCACTTCACCAACCGCGCGGCCGAGTGGGGGCTGGCCCAGCCCAGCCATTCCAACGGCGCAGCCTACGGCGATCTCGACAACGACGGCGACCTCGACCTGGTGGTCAACAACGTCAACATGCCGGCCTTCGTCTATCAGAATCACGCCGACCGCCTGCCCGATCGCCACTTCCTCACCGTCGAACTCGAGGGGCGCGCGCCCAATACCGGCGCCATCGGCGCACACGTCACCCTCATTGCCGGTGGCCGCCAGTGGCACCTCGAAAAAATGCCCATGCGCGGCTTCCAGTCGAGCATGGACCCGCGCCTGCACTTCGGGTTGGGGGCGGTGACCCGCATCGACACGCTCTGGGTGCAGTGGCCCTATGACAGCCTGCTCACCCTGCTGACCGACCTGCCGGTAGATACTTTTATTTCCCTTTCGGAAAATGACGCCCTGCCGCCAGCCGCGCTGGGCCTGCCCGTCGAGGCCTTGCCTTTCGGCAAACGCCACCGCGTGCCCTGGTTTGCCGACGAGGCCCGGCAGCGCGGCCTCGACTGGCGCCACCGCGAAAACCCGTTCGTCGATTTCGACCGCGACCGCCTGGTCTATCACATGCGCTCGGCCGAAGGGCCGCGCACTTGCGTGGGCGACTTCAACGGCGACGGCCGCGACGACTGGTACATCGGCGGGGCCAGCGGCCAGCCCGGTGCCTTGTTCGTGCAACTGCCCGGCGGCCGCTTCCGCAAAATGCCACAACCCGCCCTCGCCGCCGACAGTCTGTCGGAAGACACCGACTGCGCCTGCTTCGACGCCGATGGCGATGGCGACCTGGACCTCTACGTCAGCTCGGGCGGCAATGAGTTTCCCGCCTCGTCTTCGGCCCTCATCGACCGGCTCTACCTCAACGACGGCAGTGGCCGTTTTGCGAAAGCACAACAGATACTGCCTTCGCCACGGCGCTTTGCGAGCAGCAGCACCGTGCAGCCCGCCGACTTCGACGGCGACGGCGACGTGGACCTGTTCGTGGGCGCGCGCCTGGTGCCCTTGCTCGTCGGCGCCCCCGCCGACCAGTATCTGCTGCGCAACGACGGCACCGGTCGCTTCGAGGACGTAACCGATGCCGTGGCGCCTGCGCTGCGCCGCCTCGGCATGGTGACCGATGCCCGCTGGGCCGACTACGACGGCGATGGTGACATGGACCTGGTCGTGGTGGGCGAGTACATGCCCTTTACCGTGTTCCGCAACGAGGATGGGCAGCGTTTGGCGAAAGCCGAAATCAAGGTGCTCGATGCCGAAGGCCGGCCATGGAAAACCAACGGCTGGTGGGGCCGCATGCAGGCCGCCGACCTCGATGCCGACGGCGACATCGACTTCGTGCTCGGCAACCACGGCCTCAACTCGCGCTTCCGCGCCGGCCAGGACAAGCCCGTACGCCTCTACCTCAACGATTTCGACCAGAACGGCACGGCCGAGCAAATCATCACCACGTACAACGGCGACAAGGCCTATCCGCTGGTATTGCGCCACGACCTGGTGATGCAGATTCCCGAGCTGAAGAAGAAGTACCTGAAATACGAGGCCTACAAAGAGCAGACGATCGAGGACATCTTTCCGCCAGAGGTGTTGGAGCAAAGCCTGGTGCTCGAAGCCTTCGAGCTGCGCAGCGGGGTGATGCGCAACGAAGGCGGCGGGCGCTTCACCTTCCTGCCCCTGCCCGACGAAGCCCAGTTTGCACCCCTGTATGGCTTGGCCGTGCACGACTTCAACGGCGACGGCTTGCCCGATCTGCTCGCAGGCGGCAATCTGTTCCGCGTCAAGCCCGAGGTGGGGCGCTACGATGCCAGCTATGGCTTGCTGCTGCTGGGGCAGGGTGGGGCGGCGTTTCGCGCCGTCAGGCCCATGGAGTCGGGGCTGTTGCTCGAAGGCGAGGTGCGCGACATCCGGGCGCTGGTGGTGGGCGGCCTGCCGCGCTGGCTCATCGCCCGCAACGACGACCGCCCGCTGCTGCTGCGCTACCAGGGACCCGTGAAGCAGTTCGAAGACTGAGCCACCAAAAAGGTGCTATTTTTGCCGCAGACTTCCGGAATCCGTCTCGTGCCGAGTGTGGACGTCTCGGCAACGGGCAAAAGCAAGTCTCAACCATCAACAACCATGAAAACATGAGTAAACAACAGCTCAATTTGCGTTTTGGCGTGCTCGTATTGTTCGTGCTGGCGGCGGCCATGAGCCGGCTGCTGCCGTTCCCGCCCAATTTTTCGCCTGTGGGCAGCATGGCCCTCTTCGGCGCCGCCTGGTTTGCGCGCAAGCGCTGGGCCTTTCTGGTGCCGCTGGCGGCCCTGTGGCTCAGCAACCTCGTGCTCGACAACGTAGTCTATGCGCAGTACTACGATGGCTTCGTGTGGTTCAGCAACGCTTGGGTGTACGTTGCTTTCGTGTTGCTGACGGCCTTCGGCATGTGGGCACTGCGCAAGGTGACCGTCGCGCGCGTGCTGGGTGCCAGCGTGGGCGCCGCCGTGCTCTTCTTCCTCGTGTCCAACTTCGGCGTGTGGCTCACCAGCGGCATGTATCCGCCCACCTTTGAAGGGCTGATGACCTGCTATGCGGCAGCCATTCCGTTCTTCGGCAACACGCTGGCCGGCAACCTGGTGTTCTCGGCCGTGCTGTTCGGCTCGTTCGAGTGGGTGCTTTCGCAAAAACCCGAATGGCGCCTCGAACGCACCTGAGAAAGCTCAATCCACAGACCGGATGAAGCAAAGCGATTCCAAAGGCGACAAAGACAACAATCCGCGCAACCAGGTCGGCACCCTCGTGCCCGGCCTGGACTTCTACCTGGAAAACGGCAAAATGGTGCTTACCGGGCACTATCTGCGCAAGCGCGGCTACTGCTGCGGCAACAAATGCCGGCACTGCCCCTATGGGCACGTCAATGTGCCGCCGAACCGACGCTGAGGCGATGGAGAGAGAGGAGAGATGGAGTGACGGAGGGATGGAGTGAGTGATGAGATGTCGTTTTTCAAGTTATTGTGTGAGCCTACTGAAAAAAGTCCGTGACGGCCCCGAGTTTCGGGGTAACGCGTGACGCGTAACACCATAAATAACAATCTGAATTAAAACAAAAAACATATTGCGAATCGTTGCGTCTTAGCGTCCCCGACTGGCGTCGGGGCAGGCTGTTGCGCGAGATTTGGGGTTTTTTCAGTGGCCTCATTGTGTTGATTCCTCGGTTCCCCATTCCCATTCCTCGTCGAGCTGTAGCTTTTTCAACTCTGTGAAAATCGGTACATGCTCGGTGGACCCTCTGTGCAACTGAGCAATCTCGACTTTTTCGACAGGCCCGGCCCTTTACTGCCCGCATTTTTCACCGGCAAAACCAACTTCATGACCACGTACATCCGACTGTTTGTGCTGCTGGTGGCAGGCCTGACGGCAGGCTGCCAGAGCCAGAGCGGCAACGAGACTTCGCAAACCCGTACCACTGATGTGGCCGACACGCTGCGCTACGACCAGGAAAAGCACCTGCGCCACCTGCGCCAGCTCACCTTCGGCGGCGACAATGCCGAGGCCTATTTCAGCTTCGACGACAGCAAGCTCGTCTTTCAGGCCACCAACCCGGCATGGAACGCGCCTTGCGACCAGATTTTCGTCATGTCGGTGGCCGAGGGTGCGACCAGCGGCATGCCGCCCATGGTCAGCACCGGCAGGGGACGCACCACCTGCGCCTTTTTCATGCCGGGCGACACCACCATCATCTACGCTTCGACGCACCTCGCCGCCGACACCTGTCCGGCCACCCCGCGGCTGGTCAACGGCAAGTACGTGTGGCCCGTCTATGACAGCTACGACATCTTCGAGGCCGACCTGCAGGGCAACATCGTCCGGCAGCTCACCGACGAGCCCGGCTACGATGCCGAGGCTACCGTCTCGCCCGACGGCCGCAAGATCGTCTTCACCTCGACGCGCTCGGGCGACCTGGAGCTGTGGACGATGAACATCGACGGCACGGGGCTGCACCAGGTGACGCACGACCTGGGCTACGACGGCGGCGCCTTTTTCTCGCCCGACGGCACGAAGCTGGTCTTCCGTGCTTCCCGGCCCAAAACCGAAGAAGAGGTGCGCACCTACAAGGAGCTGCTGGCCCAGGGGCTCGTGCAGCCCACCCACATGGAACTCTTCGTGTGCAACGTGGACGGCAGCAATCTGCGCCAGATCACCCACCTGGGCGGCGCCAACTGGGCGCCCTACTTCCACCCGTCGGGTGAGCGCATCATCTTCTCGACCAACCACCACACCGGCTCGGGCCGCCGCTTCAACCTGTTCAGCATCAAGCTGGACGGCACGGGCCTCGAGCAGATTACCTTCGACGAGGTGTTCGACTCGTTCCCGATGTTTTCGCGCGACGGCAAATACCTCGTCTTCGCCAGCAACCGCAACAACGGCGGCACCCACGATACCAACCTGTTCATTGCCGAATGGGTGGAGTGACCGGGTGAGGACGCGACCGATCGGAGTGAGGGAGAGACAGAGAGACGGAGTGACTGTCCCCTGCTGAAAAAAGTCTGTGACGCGTGACAACCCCGACTTTGGTCGGGGCAGGCTTCCGACGAGTCGGAACCTGTTTCCGACAGGGCGGAACAAGCTCCGAAACTTCGGGAACAAGTCTTCCGACAGGTCGGAACAGGTTTCCGAAGACTCGGAACAGGTTTCCGAAGACTCGGAACAGGTTTTGCGTGAGATTTGGGTTTTTTTCAGTGGCCTCGATTCTCGCTTTCTCATTCATCATGAGGCCATCTCAACATCCGCCGCGCAGTCTCAACCTTGCTCAAACCCTTGACCCAACCTCACTGCCTGCACTGGATGATGATCGGCTCGGTCTGCACGGTATTGCTGACATTGCCCGCGCGGTCGATGAGGTAAATCTCGTAGCGCACGGTGTCGGTGGGTTGGGGCGCCACGTCTTCGCAGGGCACGTAGCCCGGATCGTCGAAGATGCAGCAGGTGGAGTAGAGCTGGAAGGTGATGGTGCCGGAGATGCCGTTGCCGCTGCCCAGCTCGGGCACGTACGGCACCTTGTAGGAGTTGTCGGTGATGCCCGTGCGCAGGTCGGTCACGTACAGGTCAATGGTGTTGTCGGCGTTTTCGTGGCCGATGTCGCCGTCGCCGTCCGTGAAGCCGATGGTGACGAAGAGGGTGTCTTCCTGGAACTTGCCCTCGCGCATGACGTTCTTCGATACCGACAGGTATTCGATCACGGGCTCGACGGGATATTCGGGGGGCTGTGTGCAGGCGTGGAGCAGCGCCAGGGCAGCGATAGCGAACAGCAATTGCTTCATGATCCGAACGGGATTTGGACGTAAAACTCGAAAACGCGTGCCAATGTTGGCAAATTCGCAAAATTTGACGCGCCTGACCCGCTCTGACAGGGCGCCAGAAAAAAGATCAGATGCACCGGGAAGACGAACGCGAGCAACTGCTCAAGGCCGTGCGGCAGGTGGATGCCACTACCTTCGACGAGGTGGCGCTCGAAGTGTTCCGCTATCAGGCGGCACACAACGAAGTCTATGCCGCCTGGCTGCGCCTCACAGGGTGCGATCCTGCCGGAGTGCGCCGCGCCGCCGACATTCCACATCTGCCCATCGCCCTGTTCAAAACCTGGCTCATCCAGTCGGGGCACTGGCAGCCCGAACTCGTCTTCACCAGTAGCGGCACCACCGGCATGACGCCCAGCAGGCACGCCTTGCGGCAAAAGAGCTGGTACGTCGAAAATGCCGTGCGCGGCTTTGCGGCCCACTACGGCTCGCCGGCCGACTATGCCTGGTTGGCCCTGCTGCCTTCCTACCTCGAGCGCACGGGCTCGTCGCTGGTCTTCATGGCCGATGCGTTTATCGGCATGTCGCGTTTTCGCGAAAGCGGCTTTTTTCTGCACGAGCTCGAAGAGGTGGCACGCCGTGCCCGCCGCTTGCTCGATGAGGGCAAGCCCGTCGTGTTGCTGGGCGTCAGCTTTGCGCTGCTCGACCTGGCCGAGCAGTTTCCCGTACCGCTCCAGGGCGCCATCATCATGGAGACCGGCGGCATGAAGGGGCGCCGCAAAGAGCTGATCCGCGAGGAGCTGCATGCGCGCCTGCAGGAAGCGTTTGGCGTCAGCCGGATTCATTCCGAATACGGCATGACCGAGCTGCTGTCGCAGGCCTATGCACCCGCACATGGCCTGTTCCGACCGGCGCCGACCATGAAGGTGCGCGCCGCACAGATCACCGACCCGCTGGCATGGGAGCGCCCCGGGCGGCCGGGCACGCTGTCCATCACCGATCTGGCCAATGTGGATACCGTCGCTTTCATCGCCACCGAAGACGTGGGCCGCGTGTATGAAGACGGCACGTTCGAGGTGCTCGGCCGCCTCGATCGGGCCGACATCCGCGGGTGCAACCTCATGGTGGCCCGGAACGGGTAATGGCGGCCCCCCGCGGCGACGTAGAGACGTTGCATGCAACGTCTCTCACACCCACACATGCAACGTCTCTCACACCCACACATGCAACGTCTCTACCGCCGGGCCGATCACATCCACAAAAAAAATCGCCGGATTATTTTGCACGAATGAAGGCATGTACTAATTTTGCATCGCTTTTGAAAGAGCGGGGCTATAGCTCAGTTGGCTAGAGCGCTTGCATGGCATGCAAGAGGTCGAGGGTTCGAGTCCCTCTAGCTCCACAAACGGAAAGCCGAAGCCTTGTCGCGGTCGCGTGGCAAGGCTTTTTTCATGGGCATTTTTGGCGGAAGCCAAAAAAGCGAACGGAGCCGCTTCCGCGTAGGGAAGCAGCTCCGTCTTTTTTTGCCGGTAGGGTTGTCGTTGCTGGTGGTCTTTCCCGACCGACCCGGATTATTCGTTGCTACCCGACAGCAGCGGGATCGAGTAGCCCACGCTCAGGCCGAACACGCGGTTCTGAGCGGGCTGGTTGCTGCCGACGGGATCGCCGTCGAATACCTGGTTGTCGGTCAGGTCGAAACCGTAGCGCACATCCACGCTGAAGTAGCCTTTGCCGATCATGAACTCCACGCCACCACCCACTGCGAAGCCAGCGTCGAAGCGGTTGTCCTTCACCCCGTCATCGGCCTGATCGGTGTCGAAGGTGTACTTCACTTCATCGCTGAAGCGGGTGGGTGCGTCGCTGTTCGGATCCAGCCAGTGGCTGTACACGGTCGTACCGCTGATGGCATAGCCTGCTTCAGGGCCGCCATACACGAAGAAGTTGCCCTTGGGCGTGGTAGCGCGATACTTGAGCAGCAAGGGTACGCTGAGATAACGCCACTTGTTGATCATGTACGACTTCACGTGTCCACGATCCCAGATGCGTGCGCCTTTCTCTACATACTGCAGCTCAGGCTGAAACACCAGACCACCCGCAAGCGGCATCTCGCCAAACAGGGCGACGTTCAGACCGAGATTGCCCTGTACATCCGTGGGGTTGCTGATGGCGGTGTATTCGAAATCCTTCTGGAAATCGGCCATCGTGCCGCCAATGCGTACACCCACGTTCTGGGCAATGCTACCGGCAAGGAAAGCAACCAATGCAACGAGCGTCAGCAGTGTCTTTTTCATGGCTCTTCCGTTTTTTGGTTAAACCATCAATCAGACATCCACTTGCGCAAGTCGCATGATGCCATCCACCCGAGGCGCATCAATGCCAATGCCAGTCCGCCCAACGAGGGGGAGGAGCTGCCAAATCATACAGGATGCGGTGAAATTTTGGCAGAACAATCAGAGGAAAAGGGCGGGAAGTCTGAAATTTTAGCATGTAAGTGCCTTGCTATTCAGACTTTGGACCATTGCTCCACCAGGCGCTCGGCCAGCAGGTGTGTGGTGGTCGAAGACAGCCGCGCAAAGCGCACGGGTTGGTCCCAGGCCGGCGCCCATGCGCCGAAGAGGTGGTAGTGACCGCTGGGGTCGCGCTCGCAGTAGGCGCCCAGCGGCGCGTGGCATCCGCCGCCGGTGAGCTGCAACACTTTGCGCTCTACCTGAACGGTACGTGCCGTGTCTTCGTCGTGGATGGCCAGCAGCGTTTGGCGCAGCGGGCGGTCGTCGCGGCGGCACTGGTATGCCAACACGCCCTGTGCCGGCGCCGGAATGAACTCGCGCGGATACAATGGCTGCACGTGGAGATGGCTCAGGTCCAGCTCCAGCCGCTCGATGCCGGCAGCCGCCAGCACGATGGCATCGGTCTGGCCTTCTTCCAGCTTGCGCAAACGCGTGGGCACATTGCCGCGAATGTCCACCAACGACACGTCGGGGCGGAAGTGGCGCAACTGGGCCTTGCGCCGCGCCGACGAGGTGCCCACCACGGCGCCTTCCTTCAGTCGGAAGGGACGCGCGGCATCCACGGCCTCGGGGCGCACGATCAGCCAGTCGGCCGGATTGGCGCGCTTCGACACACCGGCCAGTACCAGTTCGGGATGATGCTCGGTGGGCAGGTCTTTCATCGAGTGCACGGCCAGATCCACCCGCCCGTCGAGCAGGGCCTCCTCCAGCTCTTTGGTGAAAAAACCCTTGCCCTCGATCTTGTCGAAGCTCAGATCCTGTACGCGGTCGCCCTTCGTCTTGATGACGACCAGCTCCACCTCGTGGCCCAGCCCTTCGAGCCGGCCTTTCACGAAGTTGGCCTGCCACAGGGCCAGCTTGCTGCCGCGCGTGCCGATGCGTATCTTCATTTCCCTCGTTCGTTTTGGTGCGCGCAAAGGTAGGTCTTTATGGAATTGATGGCCGATGGCCGATAGACGATAGACAATAGGTGATGGTGCTCTTGGAGTCGTGCTGTTATTTGTGCCGGTTGTGGTATTTTTCGACCCTGTGCTCATGCCAATGCCTTCATTCATGCCTTCCCTGCGTTCGCTGTTCCTCGTGGCCCTGCTGGTCGCCGCCGTCGTGCTCGAGATCGGCTTCTGGCGGCAGGATTTCAGCCGGCACGACGTGGAGCCAAGGCTTCACCTCGGCGCCATCGCTGCGGCCGACACGGGGAGCTGCGCCCGCCTGGTGCTGATTCAGCCGTGGATGGAAGTGCGCGATTACGCCAGTGCGCAGGCCTTCCGCCGCAAGATGGAGGGTTACTTCGCTGCAGCCGACAGCGCCGGCCTCCTCAGCGCGGGCAGCGTGGTCGTGCTGCCCGAGCATCTGGGCACCTGGCTCGTGGCCGCCGACGAGTGGCCCTCGGTATTTTCAGCCCCGACCATCGAGCAGGCCATGGAGCGGCTCGTCCTGACCAATCTTTTCGATTTTCTGTGCGCCTTTCGGCAAATACCGCCCGCCCCTCAGCCGGCACGGGCCGCCATTTTTCACATGAAGGCCGACCGCATGTGGCAAGCATATACGGGAGTGTTTCGCGCTCTGGCTCGGCGATATGGCGTACACATCATTGCCGGGAGCATCGTATTGCCCGACACACTGCTCGGAGGCCGCCTGGCCAATCTGTCGTTCCACTTTGCGCCCGATGCCCGCGTGGCCGTGCTGTCGCGCAAGGCCTTTCCCACTGCCGACGAGCAGACTTTCCTTGCCGCTGCCGCTCCACAACACATCGGCTTGCTGCATTTGCCGCAAGGCAAATTGGCCCATCTCATTTGCGCCGATGCGTGGTATCCGCAGGCGTATGCCGTTTTGCGAAAGCGCAAAGCAGACTGGGCTATTGTCTCTTCCTTTATCACGGGCGACGGCTACCTCGCGCAGCCGTGGAAAGGATACGACGGCTACGCAGCCCCACCGGATGTGGATGCAGACGACCCGGGCCGCCTGACCGAAGGCGAGGCCTGGCGCAAGTACGCCCTCGAGGGGCGCCTGGCGTCGGGCGGGGCGCGCTGTGGCGCCATGGTGGTGTTGCGCGGCGCACTCTGGGACCTCGGCTCCGACGGCCGCTCTTTCCTCCTCAGAGCGGGACGCCGCTTCGCACCCGACGGCTGCGACAGCGCCTGCATCGTGGCCACCTGCCTCGAATGTCGTTGATTGCGCAGAGTGAGCTGTGGCCTTTCGATCGCTGCGGGCGACCTTTGCCCTACTCCCCCTCTGTTTCCCAAAAACCGGAAGGTATGCGCTTTCACATCCTTATTTGTCTGCTCTTCCCCCTTTTTGCTCAGGCTCAGGATACCATCGGCGGAATTGTGAACGTCTGGGCTGTCGTGCTCGATGTGGATGAATGTACGGGCCGCATCGGGCTGGCCGACACGGCCGGATTCCGCCCCGGCACTGCTGCCCTGCTCATCCAGATGCAGGGCGCCACCATAGACGAAAGCAACGGCTCGTCCTTCGGCCTGGTGACCGACTGGGGTAGTACGGGCCTGTTCGAGCGCGTGCTGATCGACTCGGTGGGCGCCGATGCCGTGTGGGTGGCGCACGAGCTGCTCAACGACTATCAGCCCGTCGAGGGCAGGGTGCAGCTCGTCAGCATCCCGAAATACGAAGGGCATGTGATCGTCGGCGATACACTCAGGGCCAGACCCTGGGACGGCGAGACGGGTGGCGTGCTGGCCCTCGAGGTCGAAGGCCTGCTCGAGTTATGGGCGCCCGTGGATGTGTCGGCCTGCGGCTTCCGCGGCGGGCCTCGGGTGGCCGAGCCCAGCCAGTGCCTGTGGCTGTTGCAACAGGACGACTGGTACTACCCCATGGGCTCGTGGCGGGGCGCACCCAAAGGCGAAGGCATCGCCGCATGGATCGCCGGCAAGGAAGCGGGGCGCGGCCCCCAGGCCAATGGCGGCGGTGGCGGCAACGACCATAATGCCGGCGGAGGCGGCGGCGGCCACCTCACTGCGGGCGGCCAAGGTGGCGAGGAAGTGCCGCCCAGCGTCTTCGGCTGCCACGGCCCCTATCCGGGCAAGGGCGGGCGGCCGCTCGACGGGGCGCCCGGGCTGCGCCTCTTCATGGGCGGTGGCGGCGGCGCCGGCCATACCGAGTATCTCACAGCCAGCAACCCGGGCGGGCGGGGCGGAGGCATCATCATGTTGTGGGCCGACAGCCTGCGCACGCATGGCTTCCGCCTTTCGGCAAATGGCGAATCGCTGCCCGTGGCCAATGGCGAGAGCGGCGGTGGCGGCGGCGCCGGCGGCACCCTCTGGATTGACGTGGACACGGCCCTCGACACCATCCATGCCGAGGCGCGCGGAGGCGATGGCGGCACCGTGAACAACCAGACGGGCCGCTGTGCTGGCCCGGGGGGCGGCGGCGCCGGCGGACGCGTGCTCACCAATGCGCCCGTACTGGTCGATCTCGCAGGTGGCCAGAACGGCGTCAACCTCAATCCGGGCCCCTGCGACGACCCGGCGTCGCAGGCCCTGCCGGGCGCGGCGGGCGTGTTGGCGCCGCTGCCCGATTTGCCGGAAGGCAGTCAGCCCCTCGCCGATGGGCTGAGCTGGCTGCTACAACCCACCGACGCCATCGGCTGCACGGGCGACACGGCCACTTTTGCACTGGCGGCCGCCGGCCCCGGCATCGCCTACCAGTGGCAGGTGTGGGACAGCACGGCCGGCGCATGGACCCCCCTTTCGGAAATGCCGCCCTTCGTCGGCGTAGCGGGCAGCCAGCTCGTCGTCGCACCCCTGAGCGATTCGCTCGACGGGCTGCTGCTGCGCGGCGTGGCCACCTCGCCCTGCTTCGACAGCATCTTCACGCAGCCGGTCGCCCTGCAGGTGCTGTCTCCACCCACCCTGAGCTTTGCCTGGCAGTCCGTAGCCGACCAGGTGGTGCAATTTGCCGCCGAGGTGTCGGCCTACGACTCGCTCTGGTGGGACTTCGGCGATGGCACGGGCAGCAGCCAGCCGGCACCCGTGCACGACTTTCCCGCGGCCGACAGTTTTCTGGTGACGCTGACGGTCTGGCATCCGTGTGGCGTGTACGATACGGCAGCCTGGGTGTCGGCGGTGAGCGTGCCCCGGGCGGCCTTCAGCATGCAGCCCAACCAGGGTTGTGCCCCGCTCGAAGTGCATTTCTTCGACATGAGTGGCGGGGTGGTGCAGAGCTGGAACTGGTCGTTTCCCGGTGGCGTGCCCGCGCAGAGCACCGAGCCCGACCCCGTCGTGATCTATGCCGAGCCGGGTACCTACGACGTGTCATTGGAAGTGACCAATGCTGCCGGCAGCCATCAGACCACCGTGCCCGCCGCCGTGGTCGTATGGCCGCAGCCCGAGGCCACCTTCGACTGGCAGCTCGATGGGCTGACCCTTGCCGTGACGGCGACGGGCGCGGCCCAGACCTTTTTCTGGGACTTCGGCGACGGCACGCCCGGCCTTTTTGGCGCAAGCCAGAGTCATACCTATGCCGAGCCGGGCCTGTACTACGTCAGCCTGCTGGCGTCCAATGGCGGCTGCTCGGCCCTGCACACCGTGCCCGTGTGGATTGCCCTCACGGGTGTCGAAGAGGCGAGTCCGGGCGCCTGCCGGCTGGTGCCCAATCCTGCACGCGAGCAGGTCCGACTGTCGTGTGGCGTCGGTGGGCCGGTCGAGGTGCAAGTATTTCACCTGTCGGGCCGCGGGCTCGGTGTGTTCCGCCTTTCGGCAAATGAAGCCCTCGACCTGCGCGGCTGGCCGGCCGGCCTGTACTTCGTGCGCTGGCGCGCGGCCGGCCGTTCCGGCATCGAGCGGCTGGTGGTTCCGTGATGGTGCGCACACATGTGGGTACATCCAAATGCGAATTGAAGCGTTTGTAGAGATGACACCTCGATTGTCTCACACAAAAAAACGAGACCACTTATGCTGTTCCGACAGATTTTCGATCCGAAGCTGGCGCAATACGCCTATCTCATCGGCTGCCAGAAAACGAAAGAAGCCATCATCATCGATCCCGAACGCGACATTGACCAGTACCTGGCCATTGCCGAGGAAGAAGATGTGCGGATCGTGGCTGTGGCCGAAACCCACATCCACGCCGACTTCCTGTCCGGCGCCCGCGAATTTGCCGAAAGGCTGGGCGTGAGGCTCTACCTCTCGGCCGAGGGCGAGGCCGACGGCTGGGGTTCCAACTGGGCCAAAAACGGCAATTACGACGTGACCTTCCTGCGCGATGGCGACACCTTCAAGGTGGGCAACATCGAGTTTCGCGCCATGCACACGCCCGGCCATACGCCCGAGCACATGAGCTACCTCGTCGTGGACCGCGGCGGCGGGGCCACCGAGCCCATGGGCATCGCCACGGGCGACTTCGTCTTCGTGGGCGACCTGGGGCGGCCCGACCTGCTCGAGTCGGCGGCCAAGGTGGCCGGCATGCGCGAGCCATCGGCACGCAAGCTCTACGAGTCGGCACAGAAGTTTTTCGAGCTGCCCGACTACCTGCAGGTGTGGCCGGGCCATGGCGCCGGTTCGGCCTGTGGCAAGGCGCTGGGTGCCATTCCCGAATCCACCGTGGGCTATGAAAAGCGCTACAACGCCTCGCTGGCGCCGGCCCGCGAAAGCGTCGAGCAGTTCGTGCAGAACATCCTCAGCGGCCAGCCCGAGCCACCGCTCTACTTCGCCCGCATGAAAAAGTACAACCGCGATGGCGTGCCCGTGCTGGGTGCTTTGCCCGCCCCGCGCCGCCTGTCGGCATGGGAGTTCGACGCGGTAATCGAAAAAGGCGAGTGGACGATCATTGACACGCGCCTCGACCGCGAGGAATACATGCGCGCCCACATCCCGGGCAGCCTGTACGCACCGCTGCGCAAGACGTTCAACACCGTGGTCGGCTCGCTGGTGCCCGACGACCAGACGCCGCTGATGCTCATCGTCGAGGAAGACCGCCTCGAGGAAGCCATCCGCGATCTGGTGCGCATCGGCTATGACCGCATCGTGGCATGGGCCACGCCCGAGTCGCTGCTGCGCTACTTCGACAACGGCGGCAAGCAGGCCAGCATTCCGGCCGTCACCTTCGAAGAGGTGGCCCGTGGCGTGGCCGACGGCACGCTGGGCGTGGTCGATGTGCGCTACGCTTCCGAGTACGCCTCGGGGCACGTGCCCGGCGCCGTGAACGCTTCCTACACGCGCCTGCCCGAGTACGCCGACCGCATCCCGAAAGGCAAGCCGCTGGCCGTGCATTGCCTCACGGGCATCCGCGCCTCGGTGGCTGCCGCCTGGCTGGCCGCCCACGGCTACGACGTGCGCTGGGTGAACGACGAGTTCCCGAACTACCACAAGTACGGCAAGGTGGCGACGGAAGAGCCGGCAGCCGTGTAAAGCGGCAAGTTGCCTTTCGGCAAATGCCACCCGCCGACCGACGCCAAAGACGTGCATTGCGGGGCCATGCCTTCGGGCGCGGCCCCGCACGCGTTGTTGGCGGCTCCCTACTCAGTCGCCCTCGCCCTTTTTTCGGCGTATGGCATTTCTGATGCGCGCCGCGCTCTCGTAGTCTTCTTTTTCGAGTACGCGTTGCAGCAGGCGCTCCAGCTCTTCGAGCGAGTAGTCCTCGAGCTTTCCGCGCTTCTGGGTGAAGGCCTTGCTGGGACTGTCCAGCACGATACCGGCAGCGCTCATGACGTCTTCGTTGGTGTAGATGGGGCAGCCGATGCGCACGGCCAGGGCAATGGCGTCGGAAGTGCGCGCATCGATGTAGCGGCGCCGGCCCCCGGCCTCGGTGCACACCAGGCGCGCGTGGAAGGCCCCTTCCACGATCTGGTGGATTTCCACTTCATCCAGCACCAGCCGGCCGGCCTCGAGCACTGCACACAGCAGGTCGTGCGTCAGCGGTCGCTTGGGGTGCATCTTTTCCAACGCAATGGCAATGGCCTGCGCCTCGAACGGCCCCACAATGACGGGCAGGCGCCGGAACCCCTTCACTTCCTCGAGTACCAGCACGTAATTGCCTTTCTGCGACTCGCTGGCCGACAGGGCGATGATGTTGAGCGCTATTCTCGACACGATCTGTTGGGGTTTGAACGGAATTTTGCGTACGAGCGCACAAGAAGGTATAACCGGAAAAAATCGGGGGAATCGGTCAAATCGGCCATCGTTTACGGGCAAAGATCGCTGCCCTCGGCACCCTTGGCCGCAGGGTCACATGGCCGGGGTGTGCCTGCTCAATGCGCCGCCGCAGCGACTCCTTGCTCGTAGATGATCCACATGCCGTAGCCGATGCACAGCACCGAGGACAGCACGGCCAGGCCCCATTGCAACCACTGGGTGGCGTTGAGGCGCTTGCTGAACGGCAGGCTGAACAGGGATGCAGCCAGCCACATGCCCGCCACCGAGCCGATGCCGAAGATGAGCAGGAAAGCCACGCTCTCCACGGCACTCGACAGCCGGCTCATGACCAGCACGACAATGGCGCCGCTGCCTGCCAGCCCGTGCACCAGCCCCACGCCATAGGCCATGTGCGGTTTTTGTTCCTGATCTTCCGGATCGGTCAGGGTGCCCTGCCGTTCCATCCAGGCCCGGTACAGTCGCCATGTGCCCAGCAGCACCAGCATGACGCCTACCACCACTTCGAGCCGGTCGAAGACCTCGATCTCCAGCGATACGCGCCCCACGATGAGCAGCAGGCCCACAGCCAGGATGGTCGAGGTGTGCCCCAGCCCCCACCAGATGCCGTCGAGTGCGGCCTGGCGCCAGTTGCGGCGCTGTGTGACGATGCTGCTCACCGCCAGCAAGTGGTCGGCCTCGAAGGCGTGCCCGAAGCCGATGACCGCGGCAAAAAGCAAGGGAGTCGTAGCAAGCCATTCCATGAGTCGTTCGTTTTTTTCGGTTTGCGCGGAAATGGTATCTCGGATCCTGATTGGAAAAAGTCGCAAAATTGTTCTGTTATACTCAAATCAAAGTGGTTCGGGAATCCTGTGGCAATGGTTGAGGGTTTAGAGTTTAAAGTTTAATGTTTAATGTTTAATGTTCAGACTTTCAGACACATTGTGAATGTGTGGGCATTTGCTCAAATCCTCGATTCCTCGGTTCCTCACTCATTGAAACCGCAGCCTTCGGCCGCAGAAAGCGCAGTTTGAGCGCAGTTTTTACCTGTCGTTGAGGGTTGAGGGTGTAGGGTTGAGGGTTTACAACTCTGTGAAAATCAGTGCATGCTCAGTGGCGCTCTGTGTAACTGAATGATTTTTCGACTTTTTTAGCAGGCTCAAATCCTCGATTCCTCGGTTCTTCGGTTCCTCACTCATTGAAACCGCAGCCTTCGGCCGCAGAAAGCGCAGTTTGAGCGCAGTTTTTACCTGTCGTTGAGGGTTGAGGGTGTAGGGTTGAGGGTTTACAAC
>WFYJ01000004.1 GCA_015490175.1 Saprospiraceae bacterium
GCCATCCTCATCGAAGACCGCAACGCCGACGGCCGATACACGCCCGGACACTACGCCTCGCGCCGCCAGCCCGAACGCGTCCTCATCCGCCCCCTCGAAGAGGTGCGCGCCAACTGGGAAGTGGAAGCTGACATGCGGGTGGAGTGGTGAGCTTGCGTGAAGTTGCTGAGCGAAGGTCGATCGCGGGTCGTGTTGCGTTCAGGGATTTGCCTCGGTTCCCTGATTCCTCTCGACAAAATTCCCAATTTGCCTTGTGCTGAGTTTACCTTTGCACCTTCAAAAGTGCGGGTGCCGGACTACTGTCTACCCCGCTTTTTTCAAAAACCTTATAGAAAGCAAAGAAAGACATGAGTCAACCTGCCGAACAGTTCAAGAAGCTGATCGCCCACTGCAAGGAATACGGATTCATCTATCCATCGAGTGAGATTTACGACGGTCTGAGCGCCGTGTACGACTACGGCCCCAACGGCGTGGAGCTGAAGAATGCTATCAAGGAGTACTGGTGGAAGGCCATGGTGCAGCTCCACGAAAACATCGTGGGTATCGACGCAGCCATCTTCATGCATCCGAAGACGTGGAAGGCCTCGGGCCACGTCGATGCGTTCAACGACCCGCTCATTGACAACAAGGACTCGAAGCGCCGCTACCGCGCCGACCAGCTCATCGAGGCCTACATGGAGAAGCTGCAGGCCAAAATTGACAAGGAGGTGGCCAGGGCGGCCAAGCGCTTCGGCGAGGCCTTCGACCGCGACAAGTTTGTGGCCGAAAGCCCGCGGGTGGCCAAATACGCCGGGCAGCTCGAGGCGGTGCGGCAGCGTTTGGCGAAAGCCATGAGTGCCGGCGATCTGGCCGAGCTCAAGGCCATGATCGAAGAGTACGCGATTGCCGACCCCGAGACGGGCTCGCGCAACTGGACCGATGTGCGCCAGTTCAACCTCATGTTCAGCACCCAGTTGGGCGCCATCGCCGGCGAGGAAGGCAAGCTCTACCTGCGCCCCGAGACGGCACAGGGCATCTTTGTCAACTTCCTCAACGTGCAGAAGACCACCCGCCAGAAGATTCCCTTCGGCATCGCCCAGATCGGCAAGGCCTTCCGCAACGAGATCGTGGCGCGCCAGTTCATCTTCCGCATGCGCGAGTTCGAGCAGATGGAGATGCAGTTCTTCGTGCGGCCGGGCACCGAGATGGAGTGGTACGAGTACTGGAAGGAGCACCGCATGAAGTGGCACCTGGCGCTGGGCACGCCGCCGGAGAAGCTGCGCTTCCACGACCACGACAACCTGGCCCACTACGCCAATGCCGCTGTAGATATCGAGTTTGCGTTTCCGTTCGGCTTCCGCGAGCTGGAAGGCATCCACTCGCGCACCGACTTCGACCTGCGCAACCACCAGGAGCTGTCGGGCAAGAAGCTGCAGTACTTCGATCCCGAGCTGCAGCAGTCCTATGTGCCCTACGTGGTCGAGACGTCCATCGGCTGCGACCGCATGTTCCTGGCCGTGATGAGTCATGCCCTCGTCGAGGAGCAGGTGCCGGGCCAGGACCACACGCGCGAGCTGCTCAAGCTGCACCCGGCCCTGGCCCCCGTCAAGTGTGCCGTGCTGCCGCTCAAGCGCAACGACGACCAGCTCGTGGCGCGGGCCCGTCAGATCTTCGACACGCTCAAGTACCACTTCAACTGCCAGTACGACGACACGGGCAGCATCGGCAAGCTGTACCGCCGCCAGGACGCCATCGGCACGCCCTACTGCATCACCGTGGACTACGAC
The DNA here is from genome assembly GCA_015490175.1 of Saprospiraceae bacterium. GTDB lineage: Bacteria > Bacteroidota > Bacteroidia > Chitinophagales > Saprospiraceae > WFYJ01. Next base: position 1,767 of record WFYJ01000004.1, read on the forward strand.
ACGCTCGAAGACGGCACCGTCACCATTCGCGAGCGCGACACGCTGCAGCAGGAGCGCGTGCCCGTGGAGCGCGTGGCACAGATCGTGCAGGAGCGCGTCCGCATGGAGTCGCTGCTGCGCCGGCTTTGAGCAGGCGCCGTTTGCGGAAGCGGAGCGGCGGCGGCTGTCATTCGTCGGCTGTGCGGCCATTTCCATAGATTTGCCTTTCGGCAAACGGGGCCCGCGGCGTATCCTGCAGGCTGAACCAAAACACAGCCTGCATGCCTTGCGCCCTTGCCATTGAAGATTCCGTTGTCCGCACGCGCAATCGCCATCGCATGAAAAACAAATACGTGGCCGCTTTTCTCGCCCTCATTTTCGGGTGGCTGGGCGTGCACCGTTTCTATCTGGGGCAGGTCGGCCTGGGCATCCTGTACCTGATCCTGCTGGGTACGGGCCTGTCCTTCTTGCTGGGTCTGATCGACGCGGTGGCCTTCTTCGCCATGGATCCCGAGCGCTTCGACGAGAAGTACAACCGCCGCTACATCGAGGAGCGCTTCGGGCAGGAGCGTCCCGACTACCGTCGCCAACACTACCAACCCGAGTACGACCGGCCGCGCCGTCGCGGCGCACGCCGGCACGTGCCTCGCCACCGCCGCGAAGACCTGGTGCCCGACCCCGCGCCCCGAAAGAAACCCCGCCTCACGCGCGCCGAACGCAAAAAGGTCAAAGAGCTCATCAAACAGGGCAAAGAGCACTTCGAAGAGTACGAAGTGGACAAGGCACTGCAAGCCTTCGAGCAGGCCCGACAGATCGACCCGCAAAACCCGGCCATCCACTTCAACCTGGCCTGCGCCTACTCGCTGCTCGAACAGGCCGACAAAGCTTTCGCCCACCTCGACACGGCCGTGGCCCTCGGCTTCGACGACTTCGAGCGCATCAAGACGCACGAAGCGCTGGCATTCCTGCGCGTGCAGCCGCTTTACGAGGCCTTTGCGGCCAATGGCTTCCGCCTGCCCGAGCAATTGTCCGACCAGCAGGCTTCCGCCGCACAACCCGAACAGGAAGAAACGCCCACGCACGAGCTGCTCGAAGACGAACCCGACCTGCTCGACCAGCTCAACAAGCTCAACGAGCTGCGCCGCATCGGTCTGCTGACGCAGGAAGAGTACGACCAGAAAAGGCGGGAGCTGTTGGGAGAGTGAGGAATGAGTAAATGAGGGAAGGAGTGAAGGAGTGATGGGGTGACCATGCGAGGGTGCGAAAGAGCGCGTGAAAGTGGCACCGATTCCACCGATTTGACTCCATGTCCTGCTCAAATCAAGGTGGTTCGAGAAATCCTGTCGCAATGGTTGAGGGTGTAGTGTTTAGGGTTTAGGGTTTAAAGTTTAAACACACGTTTCGCTTAAATTTAGAGTAAATTCGGGGGTTGATCTAAATGTCTGATTATGAGTAAACAGTTGGCTGTAATCAATGAACGTGTCGATGATATTCCCTTGCTGTTGAAGCTTATGGATCAGATGGGGATAC
>WFYJ01000005.1 GCA_015490175.1 Saprospiraceae bacterium
ACCTTACACGCACAACTTCATTCCACCTCCGGCGATTGGGGTTGCATGACATTCCGATTCAGGACTACATGAGCGAAAACAAACATCAAGCGCCGCCATGGGCGGCGCTTGTCTCAACAGGCGCCGGTCGTGCGCTTGGCCGCACGACCGGCGGTCTCAACGTGGGGCCACGGTCCCGCTCAACTGTGTCACTGTCTGTCACGTGACCGCCGCCATGCAAAATACTTCTGCACGCAACTTCATTCGCCGGTGCTATAAACTCTGAACCTTAAACCATAAACTGTAAACTGCTGGTAATCAGTGCCATTTGCCGGCGTCAGTTTACACGAACAGTTTCTGATACAACTCATCGATGCGGCCCACGGGTTCGACCTCGATCTGGTAGCGCGCCAGGTCGAGGCCTTTGAGGCTGTATTTCGAGGTGAAAATTTTGCGGAAGCCGAGCCTGTTGGCTTCCTGTATGCGCTGTTCGATACGGGTCACGGCGCGTATTTCGCCGCTCAGACCCACCTCGCCGGCAAAACACAGGTCGGGCGGGATGGTCACGTCCTGAAAGGAGGAGATGATGGCGCTGACGATGGCCAGGTCGATGGCCGGATCATCGACGCGGATGCCGCCGGCCATGTTGAGGAACACGTCGTGCATGCCCATGGGGAAGCCGCACCGCTTTTCGAGCACGGCCAGCAGCATGGCCAGCCTCCGCAGGTCGAAGCCGGTGGCCGTGCGCTGGGGAGTGCCGTAGATGGCTTTGCTCACCAGGGCCTGTGTCTCGATGAGCATGGGCCGCAGGCCTTCGATGGTGGCGGCGACGGCCGAGCCGCTCAGCGCTTCGTCCGTTTGGGAGAGCAGGAGCTCGGAAGGGTTGGGCACCTGGCGCAGCCCTGTGGTGCGCATCTCGTAGATGCCCAGCTCGTCGGTCGAGCCAAACCGGTTTTTGAGCGTGCGCAGGATGCGGTACACGTAGTGCTGGTCGCCTTCGAACTGGAGCACCACATCGACCAGGTGTTCGAGCAGCTTGGGACCGGCCAGTGCCCCTTCCTTGGTGATGTGGCCGATGAGGAAGATGGGCGTATGTGTTTGCTTGGCGAAGCGCTGCAGGTCGGCGGCGCACTCGCGCACCTGCGATACGGTGCCCGGTGCCGCATCGAGGGCGGGGGAGGACAGCGTCTGGATGGAGTCGATGACGATGAGGTCGGGTCGCAACTGTTGGGCGTACTGCAGGATGCGTGCGGTGTTGATCTCGGCAAGCACCAGCACTTCGCCTGCGGGCTGTCCGATGCGATCGGCCCGCATCTTGATCTGCTCTTCACTCTCTTCACCCGACACGTACAGCACCTTTGCCGGCAAGGCCATGGCCACCTGCAGCATCAGCGTCGATTTGCCGATGCCCGGCTGCCCGCCGATGAGCACCAGCGAGCCGGGCACGATGCCCCCACCCAGCACGCGGTTCAGCTCTTCGTCGGGCGTCACCAGGCGCCGGCGCGCCCCTGCCCGGATCGCTTCGATGGATACGGGCCGGCTGGTGCGGTTGCGGTCGTCGGGATCGGCCCAGGTCTGGGCCCGACGGGCCGCCGGCGTCTCGCGCACGATCACCTCTTCCTGATACGTGTTCCACTCTTCGCACGAGGGGCACTTGCCCACCCATTTGGGACTGGTGGCGCCGCAGTTGGTGCAGACGAAAATTTTTTTTGGCTTCGACACAGAGCGTCAATTTGGTGCACACATCAATGTTGGCAGGGCCGGCCGCAAGATACGCCGTGCAATGGCGCAGGGGGACTATGAAAAAATATTCGCGCAAAAGTGGAACGGGGATCAAATTAGACGTACCTTGCAGCGTTCAAAGGAACAAACGTACCACTTGAGGTGTTTGTAAATTGATTTTCAAGCCGACTCACGAAGCCATTCCGGGCAAGAGTCGAGGCAAATTTGAGGCAATCCTCGCAATCGCATTTTTCGCTCGCCAGGTTTTTTCCCACAGATTTTCCGAATTCGACCTTCCTGCTGCGCCGTGGGCTCTGCTCAAGCGTTTTTTCATCTTTTTATTTTTTGTTATGAACATTTTTGTTGCAAAGCTTTCGTACGACACGCAGGAAGACACCCTTCGCGCTGCTTTTGAAGAATTTGGCGAGGTATCCTCGGCCAAGATCATCATGGACAAGTATGAAGGCCGATCCAAGGGCTTCGGTTTCGTGGAAATGCCCAACGACGACGAGGCCATGGAAGCCATCAACGAGCTGAACGACAGCGAACTCGACGGGCGCTACATCGTAGTGAAGAAAGCCCGTCCGCGTGAGGACAACCGCGGTGGCGGTGGCTACAACCGCCGTGGCGGTGGTGGCTGGGGCAATGACCGCCGCTATTGATCGATGCCCCAGCCGCCACCGCCACGGCGGTTGTAGCCACCGCCACCGCGGTTGTCCTCGCGCGGACGGGCTTTCTTTACTACGATGTAGCGGCCGTCGAGCTCGCTGTCGTTCAGCTCGTTGATGGCTTCCATGGCCTCGTCGTCGTTGGGCAT
>WFYJ01000006.1 GCA_015490175.1 Saprospiraceae bacterium
TCGGAGCCTGTCCCGGCTTGCCGGGAGCAAGCAGTGACAATCCCGACAAGTCGGGATGACGCGTAACATCATAAATAACAAACTGAATTAAAACAAAAAATACATTGCGAATCGTTGCGTTCCCGATGCTCGGGACAGGCTTTTGCGTCCCCGACTTTGGTCGGGGCAGGCTTTCCGACAAGTCGGAACAGGTTTTGCGCGAGATTTTGGTTTTTTTCAGGGGGCTCAGGAATCGAGGATTCGCCTACCTGACAATCAGGGTCAAAAAACGCCCAACGCTGCACTGTCAAGGCTGCACGCACAAAACATCAACCCCATGCACATTCTCGACAAGATCATCGCCCACAAGCGCAAGGAGGTAGCGCATCGCAAGGAACGCTATCCCGTGCGGCTGCTCGAAGAGCAACTGCACTACACCGCGCCCACGGTCAGCATGGTGCAGTACCTGCGCCGGCCCGACAAGAGCGGCATCATTGCCGAATTCAAGCGGCGCTCGCCCTCGAAGGGCGACATCAACGCTCATGCCGACATCGAGGCCGTCACCATCGGCTACATGCAGGCCGGTGCCAGTGGCCTGTCGGTGCTCACCGACGAAACCTTTTTTGGCGGAAGCCTGAAAGACCTGCAACAAGCTCGCTTGCTCAACTTTTGCCCCATCCTGCGCAAGGACTTCATCATAGACGAATACCAGATCGTGGAGGCGCGCGCCCGGGGTGCCGACGTGGTGCTGCTCATCGCCGAATGCCTGAGTGCGCGGGAGGTGGCGCGGCTGGCGGCTTTCGCCAAAAACCTCGCGCTCGAAGTGCTGCTCGAGCTGCACAGCGCCGACCAGCTCGACAAGATCCGCCCTGAGGTGGACATGGTGGGGGTCAACAACCGCAATCTCAAGGACTTCAGCGTGCGCATCGAAACCTCGCTCGAGCTGGCCGGGCGGTTGCCCGCCGAGGTGGCGCGCGTCTCCGAGAGCGGCATCTCCAACGCGGCCGCCATCGTACAGCTCAAGGCGGCCGGCTACGAGGGCTTCCTCATCGGCGAGTACTTCATGAGTGCCCCCGACCCGGCCGCCCGCTGCCGCCAGTTGGTGCAGGAAATCCGCCGGCTCGAAACCGTTTCGCTTACGCAAAATGGCGCCCAATGAAGCAGTGTATCGTCAAGGTGTGCGGCATGCGCCGCCCCGACAACCTGTTGGCCGTCGGACGCCTGCCCGTGGACTGGGTGGGCCTCATCTTTCATCCGGACTCGCCGCGCCACGTGGCGCCCGATCCGGCCCTGGCGGCTGCCTTGCGGCAAATACCGCAGCTCAAGGTGGGCGTGTTCGTGCGGCAATCTCCCGCCGAGGTGGTGGCCACGGTGCAGCACTGGCAGCTCGACATGGTCCAACTGCACGGCGACCAGTCTCCAGCCTTTTGCGCCAGTCTGCGCGCCATGATGCCCGAGGTGCCGCTCATCAAGGTGTTCCGCATCGGGCAGCGGTTCGACTTCCGTGAGGTGCTGCCCTTCGCACACATGTGTCGCTATGTGCTCTTCGACACGCGCGGCGACCAGCCCGGCGGCACGGGCCGCCGTTTCGACTGGCGCATCCTGGACGATTACCGCGCAGGGCCGCCCTTCCTGCTCAGCGGCGGCATCGGCCCCGAGGCCGCAGAAGAGATCCGCGCCATCGAGCACCGGCTCTTCATGGGTATTGACCTCAACAGCCGCTTCGAGCGCGCACCCGCCGACAAGGACGAGGCCCTGCTCGCCGATTTTCTCAACCGCCTTGGCAAACATCAATACGCATGACCCGATACCAGCAACCCGACGACCACGGTTACTACGGCGAATTCGGAGGCGCATGGATTCCCGAAATGCTGCACCGCAACGTGGAAGAGCTGCGCAGCCGCTATCGCGACATCATGGACGACCCCGACTTCCAGCAGGAGTTTCGCCGGCTGCTGCGCGACTACGTGGGGCGCCCCACGCCCCTGTGGTTTGCCGAAAGGCTGAGCCAGCGTTATGGCTGTCGCATTTTTCTGAAAAGGGAAGACCTCAATCACACCGGCGCACACAAGATCAACAACACCATCGGCCAGATCCTGCTGGCCAGAAGACTGGGCAAAAGGCGCATCATCGCCGAGACGGGTGCCGGCCAACACGGCGTGGCCACCGCCACCGTCTGCGCGCTCATGGGCATGCCGTGCATCGTTTACATGGGCGCCGTGGACATCGAGCGGCAGGCGCCCAACGTGGCCCGCATGAAGATGCTGGGCGCCGAAGTGCGGCCCGCCACCTCGGGCAGCCAGACCCTCAAAGACGCCACCAACGAGGCCATCCGCGACTGGATCGCGCATCCCGAAGACACGCACTACATCATCGGCTCGGTGGTGGGGCCACACCCCTACCCCGACATGGTGGCCCGCTTCCAGTCGGTCATCAGCGAGGAGCTGCGCGTGCAATTGCGCGAACAAACCGGCTCCGAAACACCCGACGTCCTCATCGCCTGCGTGGGTGGCGGCAGCAATGCCGCCGGCGCCTTCTACCACTACCTCGAAGACGCCTCGGTGCGCCTCATCGCCGCCGAAGCCGCGGGCCTGGGCATCGACTCGGGCAAGTCGGCCGCCACGAGCGTGCTGGGCAGCAAGGGCATCATCCACGGCAGCCGCACCCTGCTCATGCAGACGCCCGACGGCCAGATCGTGGAGCCGCACAGCATCTCGGCAGGCCTCGACTATCCGGGCATCGGGCCGCTGCACGCCCACCTCATCCGCACGGGCCGCGCCGAAGTCGTGCCCATAACCGATGAGGAAGCCGTGCAGGCCGGCTTCCGGCTCACCCGCCTCGAAGGCATCATCCCGGCCCTCGAGTCGGCGCACGCCCTCGCCGTGCTCGAACACCGACGCTTCCGGCCCGACGACGTGGTCGTGGTCAACCTCTCGGGCCGCGGCGACAAGGACCTGGCTACGTACATGCGGTTTCTTGATGGAGAGAAGAGAGATGGAGTGAAGGAGTGACCCATTGCGCAAACTGCGTCAGCACTGCGTTTTCTGCGGCCGAAGGCTGCGGTTTCAATGAGTGAGGAACCGAAGGAATCGATGATTTGACAAAAACCTGATAGTCAACAAGAAAAACTTTAAACCCTCAACGCTCAACCCTCATCCAAATGTCATCACGCATCACACGACTTTTCGAAGAAAAACCCGGCGGCATCCTGAACATCTACTTCACGGCCGGCTATCCGGGCCTGCACGACACGGTACCCCTGATCGAGGCGCTGACGGAGGCCGGCGTGGACATGATCGAGATCGGGATGCCGTACAGCGATCCGCTGGCCGACGGGCCGACCATCCAGCACAGCGCCTCGGTGGCCCTGCGCCAGGGCATGACGCTCGAGCTGCTGTTCGAACAGGTAGCCGAGGCGCGCCCGCGCACCGGGGTGCCGCTCATCCTGATGGGGTACTACAACCAGGTGATGCAGTTTGGCGAAAGCCGCTTTCTGGAAAGATGCCGCGAAGTGGGCATTGACGGCCTCATCCTGCCCGACCTGCCGCTGTACGAATACGCGCAACACCTCAAAGCGCAGGTGGAAGCCCTCGACCTGGGCATCAGCTTCCTCATTGCGCCGCACACGAGCGAGGCGCGCATTCGCAAGATCGATGCCCTGACGCGGGGCTTCATCTACATGGTCAGCACGGCCGCCATCACGGGCGCACGCGACCGCATCGCACCCGAGCAGGAAGCCTACTTCCGCCGCATTGCGGCCATGAACCTGGTGCACCCACGCCTCATCGGCTTCGGCATTTCCAACAGGGAGACCTTCGAAACGGCCTGCCGCCACGCCCACGGCGCCATCATCGGCAGTGCCTTTATCCGCGCGCTGGGCGAAGGCAAGCCCCTGCGCGAGACCGTGCACGCCTTCGTGCAATCCATTCGCCCGGTCACGCATTCCGCTTTCGCAAAAAACGACCGCCCATGATCATACAGCTCAAACCCGACGCTACCCCTCACGACCTGCAACGCATCGAGGAGACGCTGGCACGCCACGGCTGGAAAAGCATGCCCGTGCAGACGCAGTACCGCCGCTACCTCGTCGGCATCGGCAAAAGGGAAATCGACCTGCGCCAGATCGGACACCTGCCCGGCATCGCCGACGTGTTTCGCGTGACGGACAACTTCAAGCTCGTAAGCCGCAAGTGGCGCATCGAGGAGACGTGCATCGATCTGGGCGATGGGGTGCGCATCGGCGCCGGGCACTTCGCCCTCATGGCCGGGCCCTGCTCCATCGAGTCGGAACAGCAGGTGGCCGAGACCATCGCCCACCTCGAGGAAAACGGCATCCGCATCATGCGCGGCGGCGTGTACAAGCCGCGCTCGTCGCCCTACTCGTTTCGCGGCCTGGGCCTCGAAGGGCTCAAGATGTGGCACGCCCAGGCCCGACCGGCCGGCATCAAGATCATCACCGAGGTGATGATGCCACAGCAGATCGAGGCGATGTACCCGTATGTGGACATCTTCCAGGTGGGGGCGCGCAACGCGCAGAACTTCAACCTGCTCGACGCGCTGGGCGAGGTGGACAAGCCCGTGCTGCTCAAGCGCGGCATCTCGGGCACCATCGAAGAGTTGCTGCAGTCGGCCGAATACATCTTCTCGGGCGGCAACGAACGCATCCTGCTGTGCGAGCGCGGCATCCGCACCTACGAAAAGGCCTACCGCAACTGCTTCGACATCAATGCCGTGGCCATTCTCAAGGAGCGCAGCCACCTGCCCGTCATCGCCGATCCGTCGCACGGCGTGGGCCTGCGCCGCTACGTGCCGCAGGTGGCCCTGGCCTCGGTCATGGCCGGCGCCGACGGCCTCATCATGGAGGTGCACCGCTGCCCCGAGGAAGCCTTCAGCGACGGCCAGCAGACGCTCGACTTCAAGGAAGCCGGCCTGCTGTACCGCAAACTGGCGCTGGCCCGACAGACGTTGCGCCAGATGGATGCCTGGCATTGATGGGCAATGTACCTTTGCCTGCACGCCAACGAAGGGCACACATACATGCTTTCGCAAAACAAAACCCGCCAGACCATGAACCGCATACTGATTGTCGCCGTCACATGCATGGCATTTGGCTGTAGCCAGAGCGAGTCCGCCGGAGAAAAAGTGGAAGAAGTGCCCGTCGAGGGCAAGATCAGCGAGATCATCCGCACGCCGGTCGAAGCCGACGGCACGGTGGACACCTTCAACGTGGCCAGAATCGAGTTCGAGGAGGAGATCTACGACTTCGGCGAGGTCAACGAGGGCGACGTAGTGACCCATGTGTTCAAGTTCAGAAATACGGGCCGCCAGCCACTCATCATCAGCGATGCGCGCAGCACCTGCGGCTGCACCGTGCCCGAGTGGCCCAAAGAGCCCATCCCGCCCGGCGGCGAGGGCGAGATCGTCGTCAGGTTCAACACGGCCGGCAAGAAGAACCAGCAGAGCAAGCCCGTCACCATCACCGCCAACACCTTCCCCTCCACCACGCGCATCTACCTGCGCGGCTTCGTGCACAGCGATGGGGATGCATCAAATGACGGGCATGGGCATTGAGGGGAATTGTGCCGTTTTTGCTAATTTGAGGGCACAGGACGCCAGAAAACTTCGCCATGATTCGACTCATTGAAGCCTGCAATTTTCGAAGTCTGCGATTCATCAGTCAGGATTTGCAGCAAGTGCAGGTCATGGTGGGCGCCAATGCCACAGGCAAGTCCACCTTTCTCGACGTCGTGCACTTCATAGGTGACATTTTGCGATACGATCTCGATACGGCCATCCAAAAACGCACGCGCAACTGGTACGACCTGACCTTTGGCGGAGCGGGCGGACACATTGAACTGGCCATCGAGGTGTTTTTGCCGGAGCGCATCAAAAAACAATATGCCAATGGCACCGAAGGCGGCATTTACGACCTGATCAGATATGAAATGGAGTTGGGCATGCAGAAAGGGGAGAATCTGCCTGCCATTTTCAACGAACACCTCATTTTGCTAAACAGTGCAAAATGGGTGCACCATGCCCCACGGCAGTTAAGCCTTTTCCCTTCGGAAATCCCGCCGGAAAAAATTCTTGGTCGCAAACTGCCACCCAAACCCGCCTACAAACGCGTGCTCACGAAAAAAGCAAATGGCAACGCCACTTTTTATCCCGAAGCGGCCAAGGGCCAGAACTGGACGCCTTCCTTCAACCTCGGCCCGCGTCGCTCGGGTCTGGCCAATTTGCCCGCCGACGAGGAAAAGTTTCCCGCAGCAGTCTGGCTCAGACAATTGCTGACCGAAGGTGTCCAGTGGCTCATGCTCGACAGTATGGAGCTGCGCCGCGCCAGCCCTCCGGGCAAAGGAGATGCCTTCTTGCCCGACGGCTCCAACCTGCCGTGGGTGATCCGGCGATTTCGGGAGCAGCACCCCGATCGGTACGAACAGTGGATCGCTCATCTGCGCACGGCATTGCCCGATATCGAAGAAGTCCGGGCCATTGAGCGCGAGGATGACCGCCATGCCTATTTGAAGGTCAGATATTCCAGCGGCATCGAGGTGCCGAGCTGGTTCGTCTCGGATGGCACCCTGCGCCTCCTTGCCCTTACCTTGCCGGCCTATTTGCCGGAAGGCGAAAAAGTGTATCTGATCGAAGAACCCGAAAACGGCATTCACCCTTTGGCAATCGAGGCCGTTTGGCAATCGCTGAGCACGGCCTGGCACATTCAGGTACTGATGGCTACCCATTCACCTGTTTTGCTCGGGCTGCTCCAACCCGAAGACCTGCTCTGCTTTGCCAAAACTGAAAGGGGCGCCACCGCTGTTGTGCGGGGCGATCGCCATCCCAAACTGCGTGACTGGCAGTCCGAGGCAGATCTGAGTCTGCTTTTTGCCAGTGGTATCCTCACACCTGAACCTGTAAAATCATGAGTACCCAGAAAGTGGAGCTTGGGCTCATTGCGTTGGTAGCCGACAACGATGCAAGAGAGTTTTTAAAAGCCCTGCTTCCTCGCCTTTTGGAAACAGGGCTCACTGCTGAGTTCACGTTTGAAATCATACGCCACCCGAATCGCGACAACGGATGTTTCTCCCGCGCTGCAGATTTGTTGAATGATTCAAGCGATGCAACACATGCCCTGGTTCTCTTTGACAAGCACGGCTCAGGCAGGGAAAGCAAAAGCAGGGAGATCATCGAGCAAAAAGTAGAAGAAGACTTGGCAAGATCGGGATGGGCCCGGACAAAGGTCCGCGCCATCGTTATAGATCCCGAGCTCGAAAA
>WFYJ01000007.1 GCA_015490175.1 Saprospiraceae bacterium
CGGCCGCAGAAAGCGCAGCTTGAACGCAATTTGTGCGGTCGGTCCCTCCCTCACTCCTTCACTCACTCCCTCCCTCCCTCACTCACTCACTCACTCCATCTCTCCATCTCTCCTCCCTCCATCCCGGAAAATCGTCCATTGGCTATCGTCAATAATTCCCAAACCGAATTGCGTTGAGTATACCAGCTGCTCATCCCCCTGGCGGGCAGCGTGGCCGCCACCCTCGCACTGCACCATCTGGAGCAGGGGGAAGAGCTGGAACTCGTATATTCGAAAAAAGCCATCTGACGTCCACCCGTTTCTTCTGTAACTTGGCGCCCCTCAACCGTCACCATCATGACGCAACAAGAGCTGGCCAGTACCGTCCGCGAAGCAGCCGCCGCATCGTTCGATGCGCTGGTGGCCATTCGGCGGCACCTGCATCGCCACCCCGAGCTGTCCTTCAAAGAAGAGCAAACAGGCCGGTACATCGCCGCGCGCCTGGCCGAGTGGGACATTCCCCACACCACGGGCTGGGCGGGCCACGGCGTCGTGGGCCTGATCGAGGGCGCTCAGCCCGGCCCCACCATCGCCCTCCGTGCCGACATCGACGCGCTGCCCATCCGCGAAGCCGACGACCGTCCCTACCGTTCTGAAGTCGAAGGCGTGATGCACGCCTGCGGCCACGACGTGCACACCACCTGTCTGCTCGGCGCCGCCCGGATCCTGTGGTCGCTGCGCCGGCATTTGCGCGGCAGCGTCAAGCTCATTTTCCAGCCGGGCGAGGAAAAGCTGCCCGGCGGTGCCAGCATCATGATCCGCGAAGGCGTACTCGACGATCCGCGACCGGCAGCCATCCTCGGCCAGCACGTGCACCCACCCCTCGAGGTGGGCAAGGTGGGTTTTCGCGAAGGCATGTACATGGCCAGTGCCGACGAGCTGTACCTCACCATCGAGGGGCGCGGCGGCCACGGCGCCCTGCCGCAGGACTGCGTCGATCCCGTCGCCATCGCCGCACAGATGATCGCGGCATTGCAGCAGGTTGTCAGCCGCAAGGCCGACCCCACCATCCCCAGCGTGCTCACCTTCGGCAAGATCTGGTCGGACGGTGGCGCCACCAACATCATCCCCGGCAAGGTCTTCCTCGAAGGCACCTTCCGGACCATGAACGAGGAGTGGCGCGCCGAAGCCCACCGCCTCATCGAGCAGATCTGCCGCCATACGGCCGAAATGCTGGACGGCCGCGTCGAGCTGCGCATCGTCAAGGGCTACCCCTGCCTCGTCAACGATCCCGGGCTGACGCGCCGCGTGCGGGCAGGCGCCGTCGCCTACCTCGGCGAAGAAAACGTGGTGGAGCTGCCCATACGCATGACGGCCGAAGACTTCGCCTGGTACTCGCATCACGTGCCCGCCTGCTTCTGGCGCCTGGGCACCGGCAACGCCGCCCGCGGCATCACCTCGCCCGTACACACGCCCACCTTCGACGTGGACGAGCGCGCCCTCGAAGTGGGGGCCGGGCTGATGGCCTTCGAGGCATTGAGCCTGAACGCCGAAGCATAAACAAAGAACCGCCCAATGCCGCATTTCGTATCTTGGCTTTCGCCAAAACACCACCTTGTATGTCCGGATCGCTGAGCCGTTACCTTGCCCTCGCCTTCAGCCTGCTGCTCATAGGCTCGCTGGTGTATTTCTTCACCGACCTGGTGGCCTACGTACTCATTTCGTTTGTGCTCAGCATGATCGGACAGCCGTTCATGCGCTTTTTCCAGAAGCACCTGCGTATCGGCAAGTTTCACGCAGGCCCCAACACGGCGGCCATTCTCACCCTGCTCACCTTCTTCCTGTTCATCGGGCTGCTGGTGCTGATGTACGTGCCGCTGGTGATCGAGCAGGCAGAGAGCCTTGCCCATGTGGACTATTCGGCCATTGCCCAGGCGCTTGAAGAGCCGTTGCGCGAGTTTCAGCAGTTTCTGGGGCGCTATGGCATCGAGCCGGAGGAGGTAACGGTGGAGCGGCTCGTGGCGGAGCTTCTGTCGGGCTGGTTCGACCCCTCGATCATCGGCACGTCGCTCAGCAGCCTCGTCGAAACCATCGGCAACCTGTTCATCGGCGTTTTTTCGGTGGTGTTCATCACCTTCTTCTTTTTGCGCGAGCAGGGGCTGTTCGTCAACGCCCTGGTGGCGCTGGTCCCCGAAGAGTACGAAGACAACGTGCGGCACGCCATGGCGCTCATCACGCGCCTGCTGTCGCGCTACTTCGTGGGCATCGTGGTGCAAATCACCATCATCACCACCTACGTGACGCTGGCGCTCAGCCTGCTGGGCATCCCCAACGCCCTGCTGATCGGTTTCTTTGCGGCCGTCATCAACGTCATCCCCTACCTCGGCCCCATCATCGGCGCCCTGTTCGGCGTGGTCATCACCATCTCGACCAACCTGCACCTGGACTTCTACACCGAAATGCTGCCGCTGCTGCTCAAGGTGCTGGCCGTCTTTGCGAGCATGCAGTTGCTCGACAACATGGTGTTGCAGCCCTGGATCTTCTCTACCAGCGTGCTGGCCCACCCGCTCGAGATCTTCCTCGTCGTCATGATGGGCGCCCGACTCAGCGGCATCATCGGCATGATTCTGGCCATTCCCACCTATACCGTCCTGCGCGTCATCGCGCTGGCCTTCCTGAGCGAGTTTCCCGTGGTGCGCAAGCTGGCAGGCCGACTGAAAGAAGCCGAAGAGATTCTGGAGGAAGAGTAATTTTTTCGGGAAAGAGTGAAGGAGTGAATGTCCCTTCCTGAAAAAAAGCCGGAAAATTATTCAGTTACACAGAGCACCCACCGAGAACACACTGATTTTCACAGAGTTGCAAAACTGCGCTCAGACTGCGTCCATCTGCGGCTGAAAGCTGCGGTTGCAATGAATGAGAAATCGAGAAACCGAAAAACCGAGGATTTGACAAAAAACTGATAGTCAACGAGAAAAACTTTAAACCCTAAACTGAGTCCACTGAAAAAACCCCAAATCTCGCGCAAAACCTGTTCCGCCCAGCAGAAAACTTGTTCCCGAAGTTTCGGAGCTTGTTCCGACTCGTCAGAAGCCTGCCCCGACTCAAGTCGGGAACGCAACGATTTAAAATGTGTTTATAATTTAAAATCAATATGTTGTCTATTGTGGGCGCGTCACGTGTCACGGACTTTTTTCAGCAGCCTCACTCCTCACTCCCTCACTCACTCACTCACTCACTCACTCCCTCCCTCATTCACTCACTCTCTACCCTGATGGTGCCGTTCACGGGCTGCAGACCGATGAGCTCGCTGTTTCTGTTGCTCACTTCGAACA
>WFYJ01000008.1 GCA_015490175.1 Saprospiraceae bacterium
ACTATCAGTTTTTTGTCAAATCCTCGATTCCCCGGTTCTTCGGCTCCTCAGCCAAAAACCGCAGCTTTCAACCGCAGATGGACGCAGTTTGCGCGCAGCTTTTACCTGTCGTTGAGGGTGTAGGGGTTAGGGTTTACAACTCTGTGAAAATCAGTGTATTCTCAGTGGCGCTCTGTGTAACTGAATGATCTTTCAGCCGCAGAAGATGCAGTGCTGACGCAGTTTGCGCAGTTGGTCACTCTTTCATTCCATCTCTCTTCTCTCCATCTCAAAACATCCGTTGACTATTGTCAATAATTCCCAGACCGAATTGCGTTGAGTATACCTCACCGACATCCGCCACTGGGAGGCCGTCGGCCGCGCCCACGGCGAAGTGTTCGGGTCCATCCGGCCTGCGACCACCATGGTGCAGGTGGCCGCCCTCATCCATCCCGACATGCTCGTCGAAATCGAAGCGACAGCCGTGGTGGATGCCCCGCCCCACGACTCAATCCCGCCTTTCGGCAAATGACGCCTCCCCGCAAGGCCGGGCATGCACCCGAACGACCGTTCGTTTCTTTTTTGAAAAATCGTATTTTTGCGAAAGCAAAGGAGGCAACAACCACATATGCACGGGCTTTTCGCCCCATGCCTCGGCCCTGCCAAAATCGAAAACCATGACGGAAGAAGCACTCGAAAAGCGGTTCCAGGAAAAGATCGACGCCGAGATCAAGATCGAACCCAAAGACTGGATGCCCGAGCGGTATCGGCGCAACCTCATCCGCCAGATCTCGCAGCACGCCCATAGCGAAGTGGTGGGCATGCTGCCCGAAGGCAACTGGATCACGCGAGCCCCGACGCTGCGCCGCAAGGTGGCCTTGCTGGCCAAAGTGCAAGACGAGGCAGGGCATGGCCTGTACCTGTACTCGGCCGCCGAGACGCTGGGCATCAGCCGCGAGGAAATGATCGAGCAATTGCTCAGCGGCAAAGCCAAATACTCGAGCATCTTCAACTACCCCACCCTCACCTGGGCCGACATCGGCGCTATCGGCTGGCTGGTGGATGGCGCAGCCATCATGAACCAGGTCATGCTCACGCGCACCTCCTATGGCCCCTATGCCCGCGCCATGGTGCGTATCTGTAAGGAAGAGAGCTTCCACCAGCGCCAGGGCTATGAAATCATGCTCACTCTGGCGCGCGGCACCGAAGTGCAGCGCCGGATGGCACAGGACGCCCTCAACCGCTGGTGGTGGCCCGCACTGATGATGTTCGGACCCAGCGACAAAGACTCGGTCCACACCGCCGAGTCGATGAAGTGGAAAATCAAGCGCAAGACCAATGACGAGCTGCGCCAGCAATTCGTGGACGTGACCGTGCCCCAGGCCGAGTACCTGGGCCTGACCATTCCCGACCCCGACCTGAAGTGGAACGAAGCACGCGGCCACTACGACTTCGGCCAGATCGACTGGGACGAATTCTGGCGCGTCGTCAAGGGCAACGGCCCCTGCAACCACCAGCGCATGAAGGCCCGACGCGAAGCGCACGAAAAAGGAGCCTGGGTGCGCGAAGCCGCCCTGGCCTGGGCCGAAAAGCAACGCCGGCGCCGGCAAAAGAAAATGGCCGGTTGAATGAGGGCAGAATCGAGGGTTTGCCCCAAACGACTGAGCGGCAAAAAGAAAACACCTCAACGCCACACCCTTTTGGCAGCAGCCTCAACAATAAAATCAGCGACCAATGAATAAAAACTGGCCTCTCTGGGAAGTATTCATCCGGCCGAAGAACGGCCTGAGCCACAAACACGTGGGCAGCCTCCATGCCGCCGACGCACAGATGGCCATCGAGCATGCCCGCGACGTGTATTGCCGCCGCAATGAAGGCGTGAGCATCTGGGTGGTCGAAAGCAAGTACATCACCGCTTCCGATCCGGAAGAGGCCGATGCCCTGTTCGAGCCGGCAAAGGACAAGATCTATCGCCACCCCACCTTCTACAACCTGCCCGACGAAGTCAAACACATCTGATCCATGGCAACCATGACCCATCAGGAAGCCCTTTTCGAATATCTGCTCCGCCTGGGCGACAACGCCCTCATCCTCGGTCAGCGCCTGTCGGAATGGTGCGGCCATGCGCCCGTGCTCGAACAGGACATCGCCATTACCAACCTGGCCCTCGACCAGATCGGGCAGGCCCGCAACTGGCTCACCCTGGCCGGCGAAGTGGAAGGCAAGGGCCGCGACGAAGACCAGCTCGCCTACCTGCGCGACGCCTGGGACTTCCGCAACCTCCTGCTCGTCGAGCAGCCCAACGAAGACTGGGCCCACACCATCGTGCGGCAGTTTCTTTTCGATCAGTTCAACTACTTGTTACACAACGAACTGCAACGCTCCCAAGACGAACGCATAGCGGCCATCGCCGCCAAGTCGCTCAAGGAAATCAAGTACCATCTGAAGTACAGCTCGGAATGGATGGTCCGCCTCGGCGACGGCACCGAAGAGAGCCACCGACGCATGCAAAACGCCCTCGACGCCCTGTGGCGCTACAGCGGCGAGGCCTTCATGGCCGACGAAGTGGACGACCTGATGGCCGAAGCCGGCATCGGCCCCGACCTGCGCCGGCTCAAGCCGCTCTACGACGAATATGTGGCGCATATACTGGACCAGGCTACCCTCACCGCACCCGAAGACACCTGGATGCAACGCGGTGGCAAGCAGGGCACCCACACCGAGTTTCTCGGCTACATCCTCGCCGAAATGCAATGGATGCAACGCGCCTACCCCAACATGACCTGGTAAACCTTGCACGCGACCTCTTTGCATGCAACCGCGGGATTGTTGTTGTCGCGTAGAGACGTTGCATGTAGAGACGTTGCATGTAGAGACGTTGCATGTAGAGACGTTGCATGCAACGTCTCTACGTGTAACATGCAACATGCAACGCCTCTACATCTTCACATCCGTTCTACCGGACAGGTCATGCAATGCGAGCCGCCACGCGCCCGCGAAAGCTCGTTCGACGGCAGGGTGATAATGGTCATTTCCAATTTGTCCGGATCGAGTGTGCCGGCCTCGATGCCGGCCAGGAAATCGTTGGCATGCAGGATGCGGTAGCCGCTTTCGCGAAATGCCTCCTCCGTATATGGGTTGCGATCGTAGGTGAGGGCCACGCCCGGCTTCACGGCCACGAGGTTGCAGCCGTCGGTCCACTGTTCGCGCTCCTGATAGGGCGAGATGCCCTTGCCGCTGAGAATGAACTCCATGTTGGGGTTGATCTCGTTGGTCAGGAAATCGCGGATCGAGTGGTAGAAGCTCGACGTGCCGTTGTGGCGCAGCACCTCCACGTTGGAGCTGAGCCCATCCACCACGATGGGCTTGTAGGCCACCACGTGATGCCGGTGAATCTGCGTAAAGATGGTATCGATGTGCATGTAGGAGCGATCCTTGGGGATGTTGATCTGAACCACATTTTTCACCACCTGCCTTTCGAACAGCACGCGCGCCAACGAATGGATGGCGTGGGCGTTGGTGCGCTCCGAGCAGCCGATGAGCAGGTAGTCGCGGTTCAGGATCATGATGTCGCCGCCTTCGATGCTCACCACTTCGCCACGACGGCTGGGCGGGAACTCGTCCACGTGGTTGAGGTTGATGAGGCGCCCCTCTTCGCGCATGCCCCGAAAGATGGGATGCGACCAGAAGATGAGGCGCGTGAGGAAGTTTTCGCGGAAGCGGGCTTCCTTGGCCGCACGCGTGATGATGACGTGGTCGTTGACCACGGCCGCGAGGTCGCGCGTGAAGATGAAATTGGGGATGGGATCGAAAAGGATGAGGTCTTCCTTCTTGTGATAACCCGTGATGAGCGTTTCGGCCAGCTCGGTCGCATCGAGTACTTCCAGCTTGGGCTTGTAAAACGAAGGCAACTCCTCGTAATCGATCACGCGTTCGATCATCCAGGCCTTCGTCTCCTCGTCGGTCTCGATGGCTTCTTGGAGCAACTGCTGGGTCTCCAGCACATTTTCCGGCCCAACGAAGGCTTCGAGCACCTTGCGGAAAACGTCGTGTTCGGCCTGCATTTGCGGCAGATGGACGATGTCGTCGAACAGCAGCTCACCCGCCCGCCGCGGCGAGATGCGCGCAATGCCTTCGTCAGGGCGGTGAACGATGATCCGTCGTAAGGGGCCGATCTCGGAATCTACATGCACACGTGTACTCATGAGCAAGGAGTTGGTTTTCGTTTGGTCAGGCAGGACTCATCAATTGGGCCTGGCCTTTTTGCGCCAGCGATTTGCGGCAAAAGGCTCGAATTCGTGGGGCAGGTATATCACATAGCGCACTGCCTCATGGATTGTAAAGCCGTCCCTGTCCTTGAGTGGCTCCCGCACCATGACCACCGGCTCCACGCGCAACAACGCGCCCTCGCGCACGCCCTCGATGCGGTACCGGTCGGTCTTTTCGATAAAGTGGGCAAAGAGGTATTTGGACTCGTGATCCAGACGGATGTGCTGTTCCACCAGCAGCGTATTGCCCGGCCAGAAGCGAATGTCCACGCTGTCGGGCAGCACGATTTCCAGCTCTTGAATCGAGTCGGTGGCAAAGACGTAGTGCTGCACCGTCTGTTGCTGGGCCCAAGCTGCCGGCCCCAATCCCAAGGTGAAAAAAACAAGACAGGCGATCAATCGCATAGCGCTGTTTTATGGATGAACGCAAAGGTAAAAAGGTACCCGGGGCTTTCCACGGCACCCCGCTCCGCACGGTATGGCCATTCCGGAAAAGCCGGCGACCGCCAAAAGCAATTGGACCCAATTCGCATTTTCAGATAAAAAATTTGGTAATCAAACATCAATACCGTTAGATTTGGCGCGCCAGATACCCCGGCACCTTTTCCCCTCCCGTAACCAGCCCCGGAAAAGACTTTTCCCGACCGCGTGGTCGGGAGGCGATTTGTTGTATTTTCTTAACCCAAAACTGGTTCATCATGAAGCACTTCTTTACCTCGCTTGCCTGCCTGGCACTCACACTGCTGTTTGCCGCAGGCGGAGCACATGCCCAAAAACCGCTTTACGCGAAAAAGTACCCCGACATCATCCGGGTACAGCCCGACCTTCAGAACGGCCCCACCGAGCGGATATTGGGCCACTACCTCACACTTTCCCCCGGCGAAGAGCTCTCGCTGGTACGGCAGTGGGACGATGCCCTGGGTTTTCACCATGAAAAGTACCAGCTTTTCTATCAGCAGGTACCGGTAGAGGGCGTCACCCTCACGCTGCACATGCGCAACGGAAAGGTGGAAACCATCAGCACCAACATGGTACACGTGGCCGGCACGCCCGTGCAACCTGCTATTGACAAACAACAGGCGCTCGAAAACGCCCTGGCCCACGTAGCCGCCACCGAGTGGATGTGGCAGCAGGACGCATCCTATTTGCCGAAAGGCGAACTCGTCATCTTGCCCGACTACGCGCGCAAGGCGCCCCCGCGTCTGGCATGGAAATTCGACATCTATTCCGTGCAGCCCCTCTACCGCGCCTGGGTGTTCGTCGATGCCCTCACGGGCCATGTGGTCTTCGAAAACCCGCGCATCCACCACGCCAACGTGCCCGCCACCGGCACCAGCCTCTACAACGGCAACGTCTCCTTCACGGCCGACTACACCGGCACCATCTATCGCCTGCGCCAGACGAGCAGCGGCAACGGCGTGGAAACCTATAACCTCAACAACGGCACCAACTACAACCAGGCCACCGACTTCACCAGCTCGACCTCCAACTTCACGGCCGATCCGGTCGGCGTGCAGGCTCATTGGGGCGCCGAGCAGGTGCACGCCTACTACCTGCAAAAGCACAACCGCAACTCCTACGACGGCAACGGATCCAAGCTGCTGTCCTACGTCCACTACTCGACCAACTACGTCAACGCCTTCTGGGACGGTACGCGCATGACCTATGGCGACGGCGACGGTACCAACTACGGACCGCTCGTGGCACTCGATATCTGCGGCCATGAAATCACACACGGCGTCACCGAATATTCGGCCAACCTCGTCTATCAGAACGAATCGGGCGCCCTCAACGAGTCGTTCTCCGACATCTTCGGCGAATGCGTCGAAAACTTCGGCACCGGCTCCAACGACTGGCTCGTAGGCGACGAAATCGGCATCGGAGGCTCGGGCGGCGCCCTGCGCTCCATGAGCAACCCCAACGCCTACTCCGACCCCGACACCTACGGCGGTACCTACTGGTACACCGGCACGGCCGACAACGGAGGCGTGCACATCAACTCCGGCGTGCAAAACAAGTGGTTCTACATTCTCAGCGTGGGTGAGAGCGGCACCAACGACCTGGGCAACAGCTACTCCGTGACCGGCATTGGCATGGACAAGGCCGCCGCCATCGCCTATCGCAACCTGACCGTCTATCTGACCTCGTCGTCCGACTACGCCGCCGCCCGCGCAGGGGCGATCCAGGCGGCCATCGACCTGTACGGCGCCGGCTCGCCCGAAGAAATTGCCACCACCGACGCGTGGTACGCCGTAGGCGTGGGCGGAGCGTACCAGCCCCCCATCGGCTGCGTGGCCGATCCTGTCGTGCTCAACATCACGCTCGACAACTACCCCAGCGAGACGACCTGGGATCTGAAAGACGCCTCGGGCACGGTCGTCGCCTCGGGCGGGCCCTACAACACGCAGGGCGGCACCGTCACCCAGACCTTCAACCTGGCCAACGGCGATTACACCTTCACCATTTACGACAGCTACGGCGACGGCATCTGCTGCGCCTACGGCAACGGCTCCTACTCGCTCACCAGCGGCTCGGTGACCATCGTGCAGGGCGGCGCCTTCGGCAGCTCCGAAAGCACCAACTTCTGCGTCGATACCGGCAGCGGCGGCAGCGACACCACGCCGCCCAGCACACCCGGCAACCTCACCGCATCCAACATCACCACCTCGAGCGTCGATCTGAGCTGGACGGCCTCGACCGACAACGTGGGCGTGACGGGCTACAACGTCTATGTCAACGGCACCCTCGTGGGCAACACCACCGCCACCAGCTATACGGTCAGCGGCCTTTCGGCAAATACGACCTACAACATGTCGGTCACCGCCTACGACGCCGCCGGCAACGAGTCGTCGCCCGCCTCGATCAGCGTCACCACCGCCACGCCGCCCGACACCACGCCGCCCAGCACGCCCGGCAACCTCACCGCATCCAACATCACCACCTCGAGCGCCGACCTGAGCTGGACGGCCTCGACCGACAACGTGGGCGTGGCCGGCTACAACATCTATGTCGATGGCAGCGCCGTGGGCAACACCACCGCCACCAGTTTCACCGTCAGTGGGCTTTCGCCAAATACGACCTACAACATGTCGGTCACCGCTTACGACGCCGCCGGCAATGAGTCGGCACCGGCCTCCGTCAGCGTGACGACCCAGTCGGGTGGCGGCGGCAACTGCGTGGGTGCCAGCGTCACACTCACCCTCACGCTCGACAACTATCCGGGCGAGACGACCTGGGATCTGAAAAACTCGGCCGGCACGGTCGTGGCCTCGGGCGGCCCCTACTCCACCGCCGGCGCCACCGTGACCCGGAACTTCAACCTGGCTACCGACAGCTATACCTTCACCATCTACGACAGCTACGGCGACGGCATCTGCTGCGCCTACGGCAACGGCTCGTACACCCTCACCAGCGGCAGCACGACCATCGCCAGCGGCGGCAGCTTCGGCAGCTCCGAGAGCACCAACTTCTGCGTCGATGCCGGCAGCGGCGGCGGTGGCGGCAATACGACGACCATCCTGGCCCACTACTTCGAAACCGGCTGGGACGGCTGGATCGACGGGGGCGCCGACTGCTATCGCTACTCGGGCAGCCGCTCCTACGAGGGCAGCTACTCGATCCGCCTGCGCGACAACTCGGGCGTGGCCTCGTCCATGACGTCCTCGACCTACGACGTCAGCAGCTTCAACCAGCTCGACATCCAGTTCTACTTCTATCCTTACAGCATGGAAACGGGCGAGGACTTCTGGGTGCGCTTCTACGACGGCAGCACCTGGCGCACCGTGGCCGCCTACGTCAGCGGCACGCATTTCAACAACAACAGCTTCTACGTGGCCAACGTCACGCTCAGCAGCGCCGATTACAACTTCCCGACCAACGCGCGCTTCCGCTTCCAGTGCGATGCCAGCTCCAACTACGACCACGTCTATATCGACGCCGTCACCATCACGGGCACCTCGGGCACGGCACTCATGGCCGGCAAGAGCAGCCAGTCCATTCAACTGTTGCCCACGCCGCAATCCGAGCAGCCGCCCGTCGCGACGGGCACCCCGGCACAGACCGGCAAATTTGCCGCATGGCCCAACCCCGTCTCGGGAAGCGAGCTGCACCTGAACGTGCCCACGCGCATGACCGATCTGCAGCTTACCGATCTGGCAGGCCGCACTGTGCGCTACATCGGCACCCTCGAAGCAGGGCGCCAGACCCTCACGCTCGACCGCCTCGAAGCAGGCATCTACCTGCTGAGCGGCCGCACGGAAACCGGTGCCCGCCTCACGCTCAAACTCGTCCGTACCGAGTAAGCCACGCTCGCGAGCGACAGAGAAATGCACCCACAGCCCGGCCCACCAGGGTCGGGCTTTTTTCATGCAGGTGCCGTTTGCGAAAGCATACTTCCGGGCATGAATGCCTGCAAAACCCTAATTTGCGCAACATGCGCTGCTGGTTGACCGGCATATTGCTCTTTCTGGCCACAGGCCTGCATGCTCAGGATCTGCACTTCACGCAGGTGGCCGCCCAACCCCTGTGGCTCAATCCCGCCCTGACCGGCGATTTCTTCGGCCATGTGCGCGGCGGCCTCACTTTCCGCGACCAGTGGGCCAGCGTGCCCGTACCCTGGCGCACCTTCACCCTTGGCGCCGACACGCGACTGGCCCTGCCCTTCGCCGGCGGCCGGCAGTTGGGGCTGGGCATCCTGCTGGGCAGTGACCAGGCCGGCGAGCTCGACTACGGCCAGACGTCGGTACGGCTGGCCACGGCCCTCCCCCTCGCCGAAGGCAGCCATTACGCGTTGCGCGCAGGGATGGCCGTGGGCGTGCTGCAGCAGCGATTCGACCCCGCCCGCCTGCAAATGCCGGCCCAATTCGACGGCGACCTGTTCGATCCCGATTTGCCGACAGGCGAATCGTGGCAGGCAACATCCATTTCGGGCCTCGAATGGCATGGTGGTGTGTGGCTGCGGCTTTCGCCAAATGACGCCCTGCACCTATCGGGAGGCCTCTTCGCCGCACGCATGCGCTTCGCCCGCCGATACCTCGGCGCGCAAGCATTTCGGCGACCCTGGCGCACAGGAGTGCACCTGCACCCGACCTGGACCCTCACGCCCTCGCTCGATTTGCAGGCCAACCTGCTGGCCCAATGGCAGGGCCCCTATCGGGAAATGATCGTCGGTCTGCTGGCCCGATACTGGCTGATGCGCAACCCCGCCGCACCGGTGCAGGCAGGGGCGGGGTTCTATTTCCGAAAGGGCGATGCCTTCGCCCCGGCCTTCGAGCTGCAATGGCATGCCTGGGAAGCCGGCTTCAGCTACGACCTCCACCTCTCGCCCTTCCGCAGCGCCACCCACGCACGCGGCGGCCCCGAATGGTTCCTGCGCTACACCCTGAGGCTCGTCGGCCCGCCGCCCGCCTACCGCGGCTGCCCCTTGTTCTGAACTTCCACGATGGAGAGAGGAGCGATGGAGGGAAAGAGTGACCCGGATGCGCGAAATTCGCATGAGGGTAGTGTCCCCGATTATACTCAACGCAATTCGGTTTGGGAATTATTGACGATAGTCAACGGATGTTTTGAGATGGAGAGAAGAGAGATGAAGTGAAGGAGTGACCAACTGCGCAAACTGCGCGCCACCTGCGTCTTCTGCGGCTAAAAGATCATTCAGTTACACAGAGCGCCACCGAGAA
>WFYJ01000009.1 GCA_015490175.1 Saprospiraceae bacterium
TGTGCATGGCTCTATCTGAGGTGTTTTATCCGCTCATTTAGAGCTGTTTAAGCTGTGTTGCGGCAACACTTTTCGGCTTGTTTTCGGGTCCAAAAAGTTAGTACGACTTTTCTGGACGCTCAGTTAGTATGACTTAACTGGACTCTACAACCCTTAACGCTACACGCTCACTCCCCCGCTCCCGTTCCAATGTGTGCTTTTGCGCAAAAAAAAGCGGACTGCCGGTAGCGTACCGACAGTCCGTTTGCTTTTTGCCGAAAGGCAAATGAGGCATCAGGCCATTTGCCTGGCCAGTTCTTCGCGGATCTTGTTGAGTGCCGAGCCGGCGCGCACCCACTCGATCTGCTGCTCGTTGTAGGTGTGGTTGACGAGGAAGCGGTCCTGAGTGCCGTCGGCATGCTTGAGCACCACTTCGAGGGGCTTGCCGGGCGCCATCTCATCGAAGCCGAGGATGTCCACGAGGTCGTCCTGACGCACCAGATCGTAGTCGTCGGGATTCTGGAAGGTAAGGGCCAGCATGCCCTGCTTCTTCAGGTTGGTTTCGTGGATGCGGGCAAACGACTTGACGATGACAGCCTTGACACCCATAAAGCGCGGCTCCATGGCGGCATGCTCGCGCGACGAGCCTTCGCCGTAGTTGTCTTCGCCGAAGACGACGGTGCTGATGCCTTTGGCTTTGTACTTCCTGGCCGACTCGGGCACGGGCAGCCACTCGGGGTTGTCGGGGTCATCGGCGTAGTTGGCCACGAGGTTGGCCTTGCCGTTGAAGGCGTTGATGGCACCGATGAACAGGTTGTTCGAGATGTTCTCGAGGTGGCCGCGATACTTGAGCCAGGGGCCTGCCATCGAGATGTGGTCGGTGGTGCACTTGCCCTTGGTCTTGATCAGGATGCGCATGTTGAGCAGTTGCTCCTGCGTGATGGGCTCGAAGGGCTTGAGCAGCTGCAGGCGCTCCGAGTCGGGTTTGATCTTGATCTCGATGTGGCTGCCGTCTTCTGCGGGCGGCTCGTAGCCCGGATCGTCCACTTCGAAGCCTTTGGGCGGCAGCTCGACGCCCTGGGGCGGTTCCAGCTTCACCTGCTCGCCCTTGTCATTGGTCAGCGTGTCGGTGAGGGGGTTGAAGGTCAGGTCGCCGGCCAGCACCAGCGCCGTCACGATCTCGGGCGAAGCGACGAAAGCATGTGTGTTGGGGTTGCCGTCGTTGCGTTTGGAGAAGTTGCGGTTGAACGAGGTGATGATGCTGTTGGGACGGTCGGGATCGTCCATGTGGCGGGCCCACTGACCGATGCAGGGACCACAGGCGTTGGCCAGCACCACGCCGCCCACCTCCTTGAACAGGTCGAGCAGGCCGTCGCGCTCGGTGGTGTAGCGGATCTGTTCGGAGCCGGGCGTGATGGTGAATTCCGATTTGGCCTTGAGCCCTTTCTCGATGGCTTGCCTGACCACCGAAGCCGAGCGGGTGATGTCTTCATACGACGAGTTGGTGCACGAGCCGATGAGGCCCACTTCCAGCTTTTGCGGCCAGCCGTGCTCTTTTACCGCTTCCGCAAACTTCGAGATGGGCCAGGCGCGGTCAGGCGTGTAGGGGCCGTTGACATGAGGCTCCAGCTCGTCGAGGTTGATCTCGATGACGCGGTCGAAATACTTCTCGGGATTGGCATACACCTCGGGGTCGCCGGTGAGATAGGGTGCGATCTTGTCGGCCATGTCGGCCACTTCTTCGCGGCCCGTGGCGCGCAGGTAGCGGCTCATGGCTTCGTCGTAGCCGAAGGTCGAGGTGGTGGCCCCCACTTCGGCGCCCATGTTGCAGATGGTGCCTTTGCCGGTGCAGCTCAGCGACTGGGCGCCCGGACCAAAGTATTCGATGATGGCGCCAGTGCCACCCTTCACGGTCAGGATGCCAGCCACCTTCAGGATGACGTCTTTGGGCGAAGTCCAGCCACGGAGCTTGCCCGTAAGCTTGACGCCGATGAGTTTGGGCATCTTCAGCTCCCAGGGCATGCCCACCATGACGTCCACGGCGTCGGCGCCACCCACGCCGATGGCGACCATGCCCAAGCCACCGGCATTGGGCGTGTGGCTGTCGGTGCCGACCATCATGCCGCCGGGGAAGGCGTAGTTTTCCAGTACGATCTGGTGGATGATGCCGGCGCCGGGCTTCCAGAAGCCAATGCCGTATTTCTTCGATGCCGACTCGAGGAAGTCGTACACTTCCGAGTTGATGTCGAGTGCCTCTTTGAGGTCGTGCTCGGCACCCACCTTGGCCTGGATGAGGTGATCACAATGCACTGTGGTGGGCACGGCCACCTTGTCGCGGCCGCAGGTCATGAACTGCAGCAGCGCCATCTGAGCCGTGGCGTCCTGCATGGCCACGCGGTCGGGCTTGAAATAGACGTAGTCTTTTCCACGCTCGTATTCCTTGAGGGGCGATTCGGGGTGCAGGTGGGTGTAGAGGATTTTTTCGGCGAGGGTCATGGGGCGCCCCAGCACTTTCCTGGCTTCGTCCACGCGCTCGGGGAAGCTCTGGTAGAAAGCCCGAAGCATGTCGATATCGAATGGCATAGCTGGACTATTTTGGTTTGAAATGAATGCTGTGGTCGGGTTTTGCAGCTTTCGCAAAAGGGCCTACAAAGGTACGCCATATCTGAAACATCATTTGTCGTGCAAAGGATCGGGCGCCATTTGCCGAAAGGCGGATGGCCATCGGGAAAATGCCCGAAAAAGTTGCGCTGCGAAAATTCGCTTCTTCTCCTAACTTTAGCCCCATGAGCGCAAAAAGTCTGACGGATCGGATCATCTTCGGCCTGAAGGTAAAGCAGGCGCGCCTGGAGCGCGGCCTGTCGTTTCAGGAGCTGGCAGCCGGCACGGGCATGTCGGTCTCCTACCTCAACGAGATCGAAAAGGGAAAGAAATATCCCAAGGCCGACAAGATCCGCCTGTTGGCCGAAGCGCTGGGCACCACCGAAGCGGAGCTGTGCTCACCCGAGTTGAAGGCCCACCTGGCGCCGGTAGAGCAGTTGTTGCGATCGAATTTCCTGAACGAGCTGCCGCTGGACCTGTTTGGCATCGAGTTGCCCAAGGTGGTCGAGATCATTGCCAATGCGCCGGCGCGGGTGGGGGCGTTCATCAGCACGCTGGTCGAGCTGGCGCGCAACTACGCCGTGCGGCAGGAGCACTTCTACTTCGCTTCGTTGCGGGCTTATCTCGAGTTGCACAGCAACTACTTTCCCGAGATCGAAAAGGAAGTGGACGCCTTCATCGAGAGGTACGGCGTGCCCACAGCGACACGGGTGCCGGTGGCGCTGCTGCGCGAGCTGCTCGAACGCGAATACGGCTATACCATCGTAGACAACGGGCTGGATGCCTGGCCCGAGCTGGCCCAGATTCGGTCCGTTTTTCTGCCGCGCACGCGCCGGCTGTTGCTCAATCGCAACCTCACCGAGACCCAGAAGGCTTTTCAACTGGGCAAAGAGCTGGGCTTCAACTACCTGAACCTGACGGAGCGCGCCTACACCGCTTCGCTGCTGCGCGTGCGCAGCTTCGAGGAGGTGATCAGCCATTTCAAGGCGGGTTACTTCTCGGCCGCCCTGCTCATCAACCGGCCTTCGTTTCTGGCCGATCTGGAGCACTTCTTCGGGCAGCCGCGCTGGAATCCCGACATTTTGTTGGGTCTGCTGGACCGCTATGGCGCTTCGCCGGAGATGCTGGTGCAGCGCATGACCAACCTGCTGCCTTCCCACTTCGGCATCGAAAAGCTGTTTGCCCTGCGCATCACCCAGACCCCCTCGAAGAGCAGCTATCGCGTGGACAAAGAATTGTATCTCAACTACGCCCACCGGCTCCACAGCAACGAGCGCTTCGAGCATTACTGCCGCCGCTGGCGCTCCATTTCGGTGCTCGAAGCGCTGCACCGCCAGCAGGCTGCCAACGGCATCAGCCACGTCATTGCCGATGCCCAGCGCTCCACCTTCGTGGCGAGTGGCGACGAATACCTGAGCATCACCATTGCGCGCTCGGGCTATCCCACGCCCGATCGCAACGTCAGCATGACGCTTGGCTTGCTCGTCGATGAGTCGCTCGAGGGCAAGGTGGCCTTTCTCGACGACCCGGCCATAGGCCGGCGCGAGGTCAATATCACCTGCGAACGATGCGCCCTGAGCGATTGCGCCGAACGGGCTGCCCCGCCGGTCGAGGTGGAAAAAAAACTGGCACGCCGTCGCATACAGGAGATCCTGCGCCAGTTGATCGAAGAAGAGGAATGAAAGCCGCCCTTAACGCTCGTAGGGACATTTCAGGCTGCCAAAGAAGTAGGTGAGCCCGGCACCGAAGAAGACATAGCTGTCTTTGTCGGTGCTGTCGCCGCGCTGGCGGCCTGGCACGCCGATGGTCTCGTTGTTCACGCCGGGGATGAGGATGGACCGATCGGACAGGGCCGCCGCCACGGGGCCGCGCAGGCGTTCCAGGTCGTTCAGGTCGGGATAGACGGTGCTGACGTCGTCGAGGTAGTCGGTGAAGGTGCGTCGGCCGCTCAGCTCGAAGTTGAGGCTCAGCTCGCGGTTGAGGCTGATCTTGAAGCCCATGCCATAGGCCAGTGCCCCCGTCACCGCATAGTACTCTTCCCCTTTGAACTGGCCCTCGGTGCCCAGCGGCCGCAGCTCCACCCAGCGCCCCTCATATTGGGCCATGGGGTTGAAATAGAAGACCGTCAGGCCGCCCAACAGGTATGGCGTGAAAAACTCGTCCTTGCTGCCGTGCTCGTAGGGCAGGAAGTTGAACTCCATCTGCACGGTGCCATCGACGATGGGCGAGCGGAAGCTGAGGTTGCGCGCCCGCTGGAAGAGGTTGTCGGAGCGGGCATCGTCGCCACTGACGGTGGCGTAGTTTGCCGAAAGGCGCACGGCCACCCGCTTGTTGAAGTTGTACCGGGCCAGCGCTCCTACGGCCGCATGCGGCATGCCCAGGTCGAATTCGGTATTCAGGTCGCCGAAGTACCAGGCCGCGCCGGCCCAGCCTCCTGCTTCCCAGCCCGACTGTGCGGAAAGGCTCATCGCACCACACAGCAAACAAACAAACAGCGACAAACGCATATTTTTCACAGACATTCTTTTGGGCTTTTCAAAACGGGTCGCAAGTTAGGGGCTGCATGCCGGTTTCCCAATTTTCAAGTCTCTTGCCTTTCGGCAAATGCCGCCCTGGCTCACCCAACGGGCAGCCGCTTGGCCAAATTGTACGGACAGGCATCGGAATATGCTCAATGCAAGCCGGCTCGGGAATTGTTGAGATGGAGCGAGGAGTGATGGAGTGACAAAGCGATAGAGTGACTGCACAAACTGCGTCAGCGCTGCGTCTTCTGCGGCTGTAAAATCACTCAGTTACACAGAGAACCACTGAGCATGAACTGATTTTCACAGAGTTGTAAACTCCAAACCCTAAACTGATCGCACTAAAAAAATCTGTGCTCTCTCCATCACACTCTCGCTCCGTCGCTCTTTCACTCACTCACTCACTCACTCACTCCCTCCCTCCCTCACTCACTCACTCGCTCACTCCCTCACTCGCTCACTCCCTCACTCGCTCACTCACTCCCTCTCAAGCAGGACGAACTCGATCCGTCGGTTGCGCGCTCTCCCTTCGGGCGTGGCGTTGTCTGCCACAGGTTGGCTTTCGCCAAAACCGCGCCAGCGCAGGCGCCCTGCTTCGATGCCGTGCTCTACGAGCCAGTCGTACACGGCTCGGGCGCGGGCTTCCGAGAGTTGCAGGTTGGCAGCTTCGGAGCCCACGTCGTCGGTATGGCCTCTGATTTCGATTTTCATATCGGGATGGGATTGCAGCAGGCGCAGGAGCCGCTCGAGCTCTTCCTCCGACTCGGGGCGCAGGCGTGCTGATCCGAAGTCGAAGAATATGTTGCGCAGGACGATGGCTTCTGCCGCGGCGGGCGCGCGCCCGTCGAGCGGCTGCAAGCGGATGTCGAGGCGATAGGGCTGGTCGGGCATGGCGCTGGTGTCCAGGTCGAAATGGTCGGAATAGAAGAGGTAGCCCTCGTGCTCGGCGTGGAAGGCATAGCGCGCGCCGGCAGGCAGACACAAAAGGAAATGCCCCGCTAGGTCGGCGGTGGTGCGTGCCAGCAGGCGCTGCCCTCCGAGGTCGTACACTTCCACGCGCGCCTGGAGAGGCGCATCGGTGCGGGCATCGCGCACGGTACCTTCCACATAGGTGACGGGTGCGGGGCGCGCTGCTTCGTACAGCTCGAAAGCATAGATGTCGTACGAGCCCATGTGGCCGGGCAGGTCGGCGCGGTCGGAGTCGAAGTAGGCGGTGCGCCCGTCGAGGCTGACGACGAGCGAGCCTTCATTGGCTTCGGTGTTGATGGGAAAGCCGAGGTTCTGCGGTGCGCTCCAGGTGCCGTCGGGCTGCAGGCGGCTCACGTACAGGTCGTAGCCGCCCAGCCCCTCGTGGCCGTTCGATTTGAAGTAGAGGGTGCGGCCGTCGGGGTGGATGAAGGGCGACTGCTCGTCGCCCGCGGTGTTGATCGGGGCGCCCAGGTTGCGGGGTTCGCTCCAGGTGCCGTCGGGTCGTCGTTCGCTCATCCAGATGTCGGAAGCGCCCAGGCCGTCGTCGCGGCGCGCCGTAAAGAAGAGGCGCTGGCCGTCGGCCGAGATGGAGGGTTGCGATTCCCAGGCGCGCGTGTTGACGGGCGGGCCCATGTTGCGGGGCGGCGTCCAGCGGTCGAGGATCTTTTCCGAGAAGTAGATGTCGCAGCGCCCCTGCCCGTCGTCGCGATTGCAAGCTGCAAAGACGAGCAGGCGGCCGTCGGCCGAGATGGACTGGCTGCCCTCGTTGAGGGGCGTGTTGAGCGAAGTGATGGGCTGGCCGGCACTCCACCGACCGGCGCTGTCGCGGCGGCTCATGTAGAAATCTTCCTGTCCGCGGCGCACGGCCGTATAGACGAGCACGGCCTCGTCGGCAGTGAGCGAAGGCAGGTATTCGGCTTCCGAGGTGTTGATGCCCGGACCCAGGTTCCAGGGCTCGAACGGAACGGGCTGCGCATAGAGCGGCGCCACGCGTCGGCAGTGCTCGAGGTGGGCCGCGGCCCTGTCGCGGCGCCAGCGGCTGCGCGGGTTCTGGTCGAGGTAGTGTTCGAGGTGGGCAGCCGCTTCGTCGAACTTGCGCAGTTTCATCTCGGCAAGGGCCAGGTTGTACCAGATGTCGGGATTGTAGTCGGGTGCCAGCCCTACAACTTGCTCGTACAGCTTTTCGGCTTCGTCGAAGCGGCCCTGGTCGTAGCGCACGTTGCCGAGGGCGAAGAGCGCATCCACGAACTCGGGTGCGGTGGCGAGGGCCTTTTCCAGCAATTCGGAAGCTTCGTCGAGCTGTCCGGCGCGTGCCCGCTCGATGCCCTTCTCCCAGGCCTTGCGCGCCGAGCGCGGCAGCGATTTACCGTCGGCAAACTGCTGGGCATGCATCGCGCCGAGCCATCCCGTCATGATCACCAGCACGATCAGGCGTCGTATATTCATCATTCGTAAGAAATTTGGGGCAAGATATACCCAATGCCATTCGATCCGGGATTTTTGACGATAGTCAATGGACAATAGACAATAGACAATGGACGATAGACATTTTTGATTGAGGAACCGAGGATTGAGGCCACTGAAAAAAGCCGAAAAATTATTCGGGTACACAGAGTCCCACCGAGAAAACACTGAGTTTCACAGAGTTACAAAAACTGCACTCAAACTGCGTCCATCTGCGGCTGAAAGCTGCGGTTTTTGGCTGAGCAATCGAGGAACCGAAGAAGCGAGGATTTGATTCAAGAGCCTGCTGAAAAATTCGAAAAATCATTCAGTTACACAGAGCATCACTGAGTATCCACTGATTTTCAAAGAGTTGTAAACTGTAAACACTAAACTTTAAACACTTAACAACACACCCTCAACTATTGCAACAGGATTTCCCGGTCCACTTTGATGCGCGTATAAACGCCTCGGGGACCTCGAACATTTCACGCAAATGCAAGAGGAAGACGACAGGAGCGCCGGGCCGGGGCGCCATTTGCCGAAAGGCGCCACAAAGATTGTCCAATTACTCATTTGCCCAACGGCTGCAGCCCGAACCATAGCCTATGAAAAACTGGACCGATAGCGAGCTATTCGACGCCCTGTGTCGGGGCGAGACCGACGCGCTGAATTTCATTTACCGAAAATTCGAGCCGGAGGTGCGGCAATGGATCTGCCGCAACAGCGGCACGCCTGACGAGGCGGCCGATGTCTTTCAGGAGGCATTGCTCACCATTTTCGACAGCTACTGCGGGCAACAGCGGCAGATGAGTTCCTTCGGGGGGTTGCTGTTCAACATCTGCCGCAACAAGTGGCTGTCGCAATTGCGCAAAAACAAACGCCATGAAGTCGTAAGAATGGACGTGCCGGAGCGATATCAGGATACCGACGATGACCTCTTGGCCAGGGCCATTGCTGCCGAAGAGGACTTCGCGCGGCAGGAAGCGCTCGACAAGACGTTTGCCATGCTCAGCGAGTTGTGTCGCAACCTGCTGGCGCTGGTGGCGCAGGGCCTGAAGCCGAATGACATCGTCGAGCGGCTGGGAATGACCAATGCCAACGCCGTGTACCAGCGCAAGAAAGCCTGCATCGACAGGTGGCGCACCCTTTTTCATCAGCACTACGCGCAAAAGACGACTCCATGATCAGCGAACGAGACAAGGAACTGCTCGAAGAATGGGCCGACGGCCGCATGAGCGAGGCGGCGCGCGCCGCTTTCGAGGCGCGCTTCGACGAAGAGCCTGCGCTGGCCGAGGCGGCGCGGCTGCGCCAGGACATGAACCGATACCTGCAGCGCAGGGAAAAACGCGATGCGTTCAAGGCTCGTCTGGCTGCGGCCCGCGCCGCCCACGAGCAGGCCCGCCGCCGCACACACATGCGGGTGGTGTGGCGGCGCCGGCTGGGTGCCCTTGCCGCAGTGGCTGCCGTGGCGCTGGTCGTGGTGTGGTGGGTGGGTCGGCCCGATCTCGTCGAGCGCTATGCCACCTATCCGCCCCTGTCGCTCACGCAGCGCAGCGGCGAAGTGGAAACGCTGGCTCTCCGGGCCGAGCGCCTGTTTGCCGAAAGGCAGTTCACGCAGGCGGCCCGGGTGCTCGACAGCCTGCACCGAATGAATCCCGCCGACACTCTGGCGTTGCTGTACGAAGGCATCGCCCGGTTCGAGGCGGGCGACTACCGGCAGGCGGCTTCTCTGCTCGAGGACTTCCCTGCAGGGGGCAACTGGACCACCGAGGCCTGGTACTTTGCGGCGCTGGCTCACCTGGCACTCGACGAAAAGGACAAAGCCCGGGAACTCCTGGAAAAAATTCCACCCCATTCAGGACGCTATAGCCAGGCGCAGGAATTGTTGCAACGGCTGTAGGATGCCGCGAAAAGCGAAGCCGGCATCCGCATTCAGGTGCGCATGCCGGCCGGGTCTTTTTTACGATTGGGGCCAGGTCAGCCAAGTACTTTGGCGGCTTTGTCAGCCAGCCTGGTGCGGGCTTCCGTGGCGCCTGCCTCGGGTTGCTGGTCGCGCTTGCGCGCTTCGGCTACGTGCCGATCATAAGCTTCGAGCGCCTCGTCGAGCTGCCCCAGGGCACGCAAGGCATCGCCCATGCGCGCCCACACTTCGGGCACATGGCGGTAGTTGGGGTCGTCTTCCCTGAAGGGGCGGCGTGCCAGCAGCCTGTAGTCGGCCAGGGCCTCTTCGTATTCCTCTTGCTGCATGTGGCAGAAGCCCTTGAGGCGCCGCGCTTCCCAGTACATGGGCTCGTGCGGGATGGAGTACTTGAGGGCCTGTTGCAGGTCGGCGATGGCTTCGGGCCAGGCTTCGCGCCGCATGTACACGCGGGCGCGCCCCAGCCACGCCTCGGCATTGCCTTCGTGCAGGTGGATGCTCTTGGTGAAGTCGTAGTGGGCGTCGTCGTAGTTCTGCAGGCGATAGTTGACGTAGCCCCGATAGGCGTAGGCCATGGAATGCCGCTCGAACTTGGCGATGGCCTTGTCGAGGGCGGCGCGGGCGTCAGCTTCCTTGCCTTCTTCGTGCAGCAACGAACGCCCCTTGCGGAAAGCCATCACCACGCCCTTGTCGCTGTCGGGTTCGATGAAGAAGCGCTCGATGAGCTGGCGGTCCTTGATGACCCATACCTTGAACAGGCCGGCCACGGCAAACTGGGCCACATACTGCATCAGCTTGACCGTGTTGCGCCAATGCTTTTCGCTGGCCTCGGGCCAGATGCGACGGGGCACGATCAGTGCAAGCTCTTCTTCGTTGAAGATCTCTTCGGGCTTCAGCAGGATGGCGTTGCGGTAGTGGTCTTCACTGCGCTGCTGAAAAAATTGCACCACCTTTTCATAGCTGCGCTGACTGCCAAAGTCGAGCCGCCCCGCACAAATCAGCTTGTAGGTATTCATTTCGCTGCTGTTTATGATATACAATCCTGTCCTTGCGACACTTTCGTGCAGCTATCAGAGATAAACTGGTGCCATAGTAAGTTTGCCTGAAAAAGATGGGTCGCGGCGAAAGGATCCCGCTACAGGCAATGGAGGCGAGATTTCACCAGTTTTCTCAAAGTATGTTTGTATGAAATTATGGCAGTGACCGCGAAAATTCAAGAGATTGCCTGAATCGGGTCACCGACTTGCCAAGGTAGGGATTTTTCGCCAAAGTGGCCAAATCGTTCGGGCCTCTTTTTGCGCATTTTTTTGATTCAGCGTCCTTGATCATTACGTCGGCTTTTTCGAAAAAGTTGCAAGGTGTGGGTGGTTTTTGCATGGAAGTCAATAATGACAAAATTTCATACTGCATTTGTTCCGCAAAACGGATTAAATTTCTTCTCTCGCCCGATGGTGGTTTCGGGTCCGTGCCCGGGCAAGACGCGGGTGTCGTCGGGCAGGGCGAACATCCGCTCGCGAATGCTGCGGAGCAAAGTGTCCCAGTCGCCACCGGGCAGGTCGGTACGGCCCACGCTGTCGTAGAAAAGGACGTCGCCACTCACTGCGAAGCCTTCCTCGGGAGCGTAGAAAGCCACGTGTCCGGGGGCATGGCCCGGCACGAACAGGACTTTGAGTCGGCTTTCGCCAAACTCGATCTGCTGACCGTCTTCGAGAAAGCCGGCGGGCGGGGGCGAAGGCTCGGGCATGGGGATGCCGTACATCATGCTGATCTGGGGGGCGCGTTCGAGGAAAGGCAGATCGAGGCGATGGATGTGCGGAGCCAGGCCCCATTGCCGGTGCACGAAGGCATTGCCAAAGATGTGGTCGAGGTGGCCGTGGGTGTTGAGCAGCAAGACAGGGGTCAGTTCGTGCTGTTCGATGAACTGTTGCAGCCGGCGCTGCTCGCCAGCATCGTAGCAGCCCGGATCCACGATGACGCAGGCGCCGGTTTCGTCGTACAGCACCCAGGTGTTTTCCTGGAAAGGGTTGAATTCGAAAGAGACAACACGAATCATGAGCATGCGTTTTGATACAGGGCATTGCTTCATGCCCGGCCCATTGCAAAAAGGAGCCTGCACATCGGCCTCGCTTCAAACACCTGGCCTGCCGTAGTGTTGTACGAAGACATTTGCGTTTGGCCCAAAATGTGCCCAACTTGGTGTCGCGATACCGCGAAGCCCGGAGACAGACCCGCTATTTTCCATCTTGCCGCTTCAAACAGGCAGCAAAATCGGTCGCAAAGATGATGAAACCATTCCGCTGCATCGCATGCCTGGTCGCCTCGTTCGCGCTGGCTTCCCTGCCGCTGTGTGCGCAAACCATGCAGACGACTTTTGGCAAAAACAGGGTCCAGTATCACGACGACTTCGACGAGTGGATGATGTACGAAAGCCCCAACTTCATCACTTACTGGTATGGCAAGGGGCGCAATGTCGGGCAGGCGGTGGTCCAGTTGGCCGAGTACGATTTTTACGAAATCCAGGGTATCATTGATCATCGCATCAACGACAAGCTCGAAATCATCGTCTATACCGACCTGACCGACCTGAAGCAGAGCAATATCGGCAGCGAAGAAGCTTTCGAAAATACGACAGGCCAGACCAAGATTCAGGGTACCAAGATTTTCGTGTATTTCGACGGCAATCACCGCAACCTGCGTCGCCAGATTCGCGAGGGCATCGCTTCGGTCTATCTCAATTCCCTTCTCTTCGGTTCCAATTTGCAGGAGATTGTGCAAAATGCCGTGCTGCTCAACCTGCCGGCATGGTTCAAGGAAGGGCTCATCGCTTTCGTGGGGGAAAAGTGGAGCCCCGAGCTCGATGAGCAGTTGCGCGACGCCCTGCTCAGCGGCGAATACGGCGACTTCGACGACCTGGCCGAAGACAATCCGCGGCTGGCGGGTCATTCGCTGTGGTACTTCATCAGCGAGCATTTTGGCGTGCCCACCGTGTCCAATCTGCTCTATCTGACGCGCATCAACAGGAGTGTGGAGAGCGGCTTTCTCTATGTGCTGGGCAGCACCTTTTCCAAAACGGCTGAAAGCTGGAAGAACTACTTCACCCAGCGCTACAAGGGAGAGCTGAAGATGGGGGTCCCGCCCGACGAAGCATTTGCCATCCCTATTAAAAACAAGCGCCAACTGCCGGTCACCCAGTTGAAAATCAGCCCCGACGGCAAGAAAAT
This sequence comes from Saprospiraceae bacterium, assembly GCA_015490175.1. Lineage (GTDB taxonomy): Bacteria > Bacteroidota > Bacteroidia > Chitinophagales > Saprospiraceae > WFYJ01. Next base: position 12,657 of record WFYJ01000009.1, read on the forward strand.
CGCCCTGGTGCTCAATGAAATCGGGCGCTACCGCGTCTGGGTGCAGGACGTGGCCACGGGCATGCGCGAGTTGGTCTTTCATGGGGGGTTCCGCAATGCCTTTCAGGCCACCGACTACAACTACCCCTTGCTGGCCTGGAGCCCCAACGGCCAGGAGCTGGCCATCCTTTACGAGTCGCGCGATCAGCTCAAGCTGCGCCGCCTCAACTTTTACCTCGACGACGAGACCGAAGAGCTGATTCCCGAGCAATACCAGCGCATTTACAGCATGGACTACCTGTCGCCCAACGAGCTGGTATTCACGGCTTCGGTCAACGGCTTTTCCGACATCTTCATTTACTTCATCAACACGCGCCAGACGCAGCGCATCACCAACGATTTCTGGGACGACCTCGATGCCACGGTGGTGCACGTGCGCAATCGCAAGGGCATCCTTTTCGCCTCCAACCGGCCCGACTCGCTCAAGCTCGATGCGCCTCGTCTCGACACGGTGTTGCCCATCGGGCATTTCGACATTTTCTACTACGATCTGGAGGGCAGGCCGGGCGAGTTCGTGCGGGTGACGCACACGCCCCTGGCCGACGAGCGCCAACCTATCGCCATCGACACCACGTGGTTTGGCTTCCTCACCGATGAGACCGGCATCGTCAACCGAAAAGTGGGATACCTGGAAACCTACCTGCACCACTACGACAAGGTGGTACGGATGCGCGATCAGGCCGAGCTCATCCTCCATCCCGATTCGAGCCTGACCTCCGTGCTCGACTCGGCGGCCCTGCGGAATGTGGACACGGTCTTTTTGCGGCCGGTGTACAAAGAGCGCGCGGTGAACCACTTTGCCTCCAACTACAACCGCTCCATCCGCCTCCAACACAGTGCACCGCGCGCAGGCAAGGTGGTAGAGATGATGCACATCAACCTGAGGCCGCGACTGTTCCTGACGCCGCTGCAGCCGGAGGCCGACATCGCGCCCCCGATGACGCTGTATCGCAAACGACTGGAAAAGAACGAAGCCGAAAAGGAAACGCGGCCCGGCATCGCGCCGGCCGTCGTCACTCCCGAAGAGGCTGAAGCCGGGGCAGCAAACCGGGAAGTGCCGGCGCCGACGCGCGACACCGTGCCCGAGGCACCTGCCGACACGCTGCGCGAGGAGGTGGTCACAGACTACCTCTTCCAGAGCGAATTCGACGACGAAGACATTCCCGCCCCCTGGCAACACGAGCCAACGGACAGCCTGACGAAGACGCCCGACTTTCTGCCCCTCGAACCCGAATACCAGCAGCCGACCTACTATCCGCCGGTGGTGGCCCTCGAAAGGGCGCCCAACGTGCATCAGGTATATGAATTCCAGCCGGGGCGCATCGTGCCCTATCGACTGAAGTTCCGCACCGAGTTCGTCACCACCCAGCTCGACAACGCGCAGCTCTTTGACGGGCTCAACAGCTATTCGGGCACGCCCATCGACTTTGGCTATCCGCCGCCCGGCATCCTGTTCAAGGCCAACTTCAAGGATCTCTTCGAAGACTATCAGTTCGAGGGCGGGCTGCGCTTGCCCACCTCGTTCAACGGTACGGAGTACTTCGCCACCTTCGACAACCGCAAGCAGCGGCTCGACAAGCGCTATGCCTTCTATCGGCGGGCCTTGCGCTTCACCGGCGATCCCACGCCCACGGCGCTGGTGCCGCCCAAGACCGAGTCGCAAATCGTGCTGGGGCAGTATCAACTGCGCTACCCGCTTGACATTTTCCGCAGTGTGCGGGCCACGGCTTCGCTGCGCTTCGATCGCACCATCCAGCTCGCCACCGACGCCACCACACTCAATACGCCCACCATCCGCGAGAAGCGCGCCGGCCTGCGGCTCGAGTACGTGTTCGACAACACGCTCGACGTGGCCCTCAACATCAAGAACGGCTCGCGCTACAAGGTGTACGCCGAGATGGTCAAGCGCTTCAACGTGCAGCTCGGTCAGAACCCCGACTTCAACTTCGAAAAGGGCTTCATGACTATCCTCGGCTTCGATGCGCGCCACTACCAGCGCGTGCTCAAGCATTCGGTGCTGGCCGGGCGCGTGGCCGGAGCCACCTCTTTCGGCAGCGAAAAGATCCTGTTTTTCCTCGGCGGCACCGACGGCTGGCTGTTCCAGTCGTTCAACCAGGACATCCCGCAGCCCTTCACCACCGACTTTGCCTACCAGACCGTCAGTCCCCACCTGCGCGGCTTCAGATACAACATCCGCAACGGAAACTCTTTCGTGCTGACCAACATCGAGTTTCGGCTGCCGCTGTTCCGCTACCTGCTGCCGCGCACGCAGTCGTCGTTCATTCGCAACTTCCAGCTCGTGGGCTTCTTCGATGGAGGTACGGCCTGGGTGGGACGCTCGCCCTACGACAAAGACAGCCCGCTCAACACGGCCATTATCTCCAATCCGCAAGTGACCGTGCGCGTCAACTATTTCCGCGACCCGTTCGTGTACAGCTACGGTGTGGGTGTGCGCACCATGGTGTTTGGCTACTTCATCCGCCTCGACTACGGCTGGGGCGTGGAGACGCGCGTGCAACAGGAGCCGCGCCTGCATGTGTCCATGGGACTGGATTTTTGAGATGGAGCGACGGAGTGAAGGTGTGACGGAGCGAGGGTGTGATGGAGAGACGGTGTCCTTGGATAGAGGATTTTACACAATGGTTGAGCGTTGAGCGTGTAGGGTTGAGGGGTCAGAGTTCAGGGTTTAAAGTTTAAAGTTTTTGTTGTTGATTGTCAGCTTGTTGTGCTATATCTTCAGTTCCTCGGTTCTTCGATTCCTCAGCCAGAAAACGCAGCGCTGACGCAGTTTGTGCAGTCACTCCTTCACTCTTCACTCGGTCGCTCATTCACTCTGTCACGCTCGTCTCTCCTTGCGCCAATCAGCGCATGCCCGACGGCGCATTCGAGGCAGCGCATGCGGCTGCACCACTCATTGTGGAGCTGGATGAGGGCCTGGCTTTCGAAGGCCGAGTGCGCCGGCCAGCCCGCCGCTTCCCAGTTGCGGATGAGGCGGTTGCGCTCCGGCGGCAGCTCGAGCAGCCACTCGAGGGCGCGCTCGCGCAGGCGATCGTCGTCGCGATAGCCGGCATAGACGAAGAGGAAGGGCGCCAGCCCGTTGATCACCAGCAGCTCGACGAAGTTTTTGCCGGGCTTGCCGGGCGGGCGCGCAGCCTCGGCATCGAAGGTGTAGTGGCGCCGCCACCATTCCGACACCTCCACGTCGAGCAGGGCTGCGATGGCACCGATGTCTTCCGCTTCCGCAAAACGGCGAAAGAGGGGATACACCTTCACGATCAGCGCGGCAAGCTGGGCAATGCGCACCGTCGGGAAATTGGATGGCCGCATGCGCATGAAGCGCCACGTGCCCGGCGGCATGGGCTCGAGGCGGTGTTTCTTTTGCAGAAAGCGGTATTCGCGCTGCAAGGCGAGCGGGTAGTCCTCCTCGAAGCGGCGTTCGAGCAGGCCTGCCTGTCCGAAGAGCAGCGCCTCGACCTGCAGGGGAGCATGCCGATAGTGGGCCAGCAGGCGCAAGGGCGCGGCCCGCCCCAGCCATTCGAAAGCCGCGGCATTGACTCTGGTGCCCCACGCGCGCAGCAGCCACCGGTAGAATGCCTCTTCCCAGTCGGAATGGGTGTCGGCCAGCAGCGACTCGATATGGGTGGCCCGGCTTTCGAGGCGCTCGGCCACCAGGCGCTCCAACCAGCTCGTGCGCACCAGTTGCGGCACGGAAGGCAACTGGCGGGCACAGGGCACCCAGCCCTCGCCGTGTATGAGGCGATAGTAGCGCGCCACGAGCTCCTCGTCGAGGCGTCCTTTCAGTTCGAGGGTGGGCAGCGGCTGGCCGTGCGTGTCGGTTACTTCGGCATCGGCTTCGAGGACCACGTGCAGCACCACATTGCGATAGCGGGGATCGTCCTGATGGCGGTGCCGCCACCAGTCGGAAGCGCGCACGTGGATCTCCACGCTGCCCGCCCAGAGGGTGTCGCCGATACGGATGCGGGCATCGGTAAAGTCGGGACCCTGATGGGTGTCGTTGTGCCGGCCGGGCGACAGTATCCGGAGCGGCTGGCCGTCGGTGGTGCGCAGCTCCCTGAGGTCGAAACGGCGCATGCGCCAGGCGTAGTGGAGGAGCTCTTCCTTCATGGCGGGAGGGTTTTGAGGTGCATGTGGCTTTCGCCAAAAAGCGCCCGCACAAGGGGCCTTTTTCAGCTTGCGATCATCCTTTCCAGTAGCGCAGCAGCGCTTTGTGGTCGGTCCGCCAGGCTGTTGCCAAAAATAACACCACTAGGGCGGAATGCAAAACCAGCCGCCACGGCAGTGGCATGGGCCACATGGCACGCCCCCATTGCATGAGGGCCACCAGGGCCAGCGCGAGCAACAGGTAGCCTGCCATGCGCGGCAAGCGATAGGGCACCGGGAAATGGCGGCGCCCCAGCCACAGGCAGGCCGCATTCATGAAGGCGTAGCAGGTCAGTGCCGCCCAGGCCGAGGCGGCATAACCCATTTGCGGAAGCAAAAACCAGTTGATGGCAAAGGTGACCACGGCACCGCCCGCGGCGATCCCGGCACCGTACCAGGTGTGGTCGCTCAGCTTGTACCAGATGGAAAAGTTGTAGTACAATCCGAGCATGAGGTAGGCAAACAACAGCACGGGCACGAGGTGGATCGCCGCCCGGAAGTCGGCACCCAGCAGGTATTGCACCAGCTCGATCCAACCGGTGAGCGCCAGCAGCAGCGTGCAGGCCGCAATGGTGAAGGCATGGGCCACGTCGCTGTAGATGGTGCGTGCGTCGGCGCGTTCGGCATGGCTGAAGAAAAACGGCTCGGCAGCGAAGTTGAACGCCACGGCAAACAGGTTCATCAGCAATGCCAGTTTGGCGGCAGCCGCATACACGCCGGCCTGCGCCAGGTTGTGCATCAGGTTCTCGCCCAGCCGCCACTTTTGCAGGGGCACGGCAATGGACTGGTTGACCACGCCGGCCAGGCCCACGATGACGAGCGGGAAGGCCCACCGCATCATGCGCTTCCACAGCGCACCGTCCACCCGAAGCGTCATTTGCCGAAAGGCGGGGAGCAAGAGTGCCAGGGTGGCCGCGCTGGCCAGCAGGTTCGACAGGAACACGTACCACAGCCGGTCGGAGGCGTCGTAGAACGAAACCCACGCATGCCCGGCCGCCTGCAGGCGCGGACAGGCCTCGAGAAAAAAGAGGACGAAGAAGATGTTGATCAGGATGTTGCACACCTTGAGCAGGGCGAAGCGGCCCGGCCGCCCCTCGAGGCGCAGCCGCGCAAAAGGCAGCGCCGCCAGCGCGTCGAAGGCCAGAATGAGCGCAAACAGCCGCACGTATGCCGCCTTGTCGGGGTAGGCCAGCCAGGCGGCGATGGTCGGTGCCCGGGTCAGCGCCACTGCCGCAAAAAGGAGCGTGCTGACGAGGATAGACGTCGCGCCGGTGCCAAAAGCCGCTGCGCGGGCTTCCTTTTTGTTGCCAAAACGGAAAAAGGCCGTTTCCATGCGGTAGGTCAGCAGGATGAGCAGCAGGGCCGCCCACGCGTACAGGTCGTTGTACATGCCGAACTCGGCCTGCGACAACACGCGCGTCAGGTAGAAGGTGAGCAGCACGTAGTGCAACACCCGACCCAGAATGTGGCTGATGCCGTAAATGGCCGTCTGGCCTGCAAGCTGTTTGACGAACGACATGGGTGCGGCTTTGAGCGTGGCGGCAAAGCTACGGGAAGCAGGCCGTACCGAGGGCGGCAGCCAGGCCGCCGCAAGGCCGGAAAAGCCGTAATTTGGGGCCTTGCTTGCCGATTTGAGTATGCTTTCGCAAAAACCGACCTATGATCAACTTCGACCTGCTCAAGCGCATCTGTGAAACGCCCGGCGCACCGGGCTTCGAGCATCGCATCCGCCAATTGGTGCAAAAGGAGGTGACGCCGCTGGTGGACGAGCTGGAAATCGACCCCATGGGCAACCTCATCGCCATCCGCCGCGGCAAGGAGCCGAAAAAAGTGATGGCCGCGGCCCACATGGACGAAATCAGCTTCATCGTCACCCACATTGACGACGACGGCTTCATCCGCTTCCACACGCTCGGCGGCTTCGACCCCAAGACGCTCACCTCGCAGCGCGTCATCGTCCATGGCACCGAAGACATCGTCGGCGTCATGGGCTCCAAGCCGGTGCACCTGATGAAACCCGACGAGCGCGGCAAGGCACCCCGCATCGAAGACTTCTTCATTGACGTGGGCATGAAGCGCGACGACGTGGTGCGCATCGTATCCGTAGGCGACCCTATCACGCGCGAGCGCCAGCTCATCGAGATGGGCGACTGCGTCAACGGCAAGAGCCTCGACAATCGCGTGTCGGTCTTCATCCTGATCGAAGCGCTGCGCGCCCTGAAGGGCAAAACGCTGCCCTATGATCTGTATGCTACTTTCACCGTGCAGGAAGAGGTAGGCTTGCGCGGAGCCATGTCTTCGGCCCACCGCATCGATCCCGACTTTGGTATCGGTCTCGACGTGACCATCGCCTTCGACGTGCCGGGTGCACAGCCCCACGAGATGGTGACGCGCCTGGGACACGGCACCGCCATCAAGATCATGGACGGATCCACCATCTGCGACACGCGCATGGTGCGCTTCCTCAAGCAGACGGCCGACAGGCACGGCATCAGGTGGCAGCCCGAAGTGCTGCCCGCCGGCGGCACCGACACGGCAGGGCTACAGCGCTATGGCAAGCACGGCTCCATAGCGGGTGCCATCTCGGTACCGCTGCGCCACATCCACCAGGTCATCGAAACCATCCACAAAGACGACATCCGCGAGAGCATCCGCCTGCTGTGCCGTGCCGTAGAGGAGATGGATCAGTTCGACTGGATTGAGGGGGGAATGAGGGAATGAGAGAATGAGAGAAGGAGAGATGGAGAGATGGAGAGAAGAGTGTCGCGAGCGGGGTTGAGGCTGCGGGGCGGATGTTGAGCGCTGGCTGCGCCAGCTTGCCTGAGACGCACGGAGTGCGTCTGTTGAGACGCCCCGCGGTCGGGGCTGGTTGCGTCAGCGCACTGGTAGTCAGCACAAAAAAGAGCCTGCTGAAAAAGGTTGACGGTTTCTCCACCGAAAACCTCCATCGTCTATTGACCATCGTCAAGAGCGCACTGAAAAAAGTCCGTAACAACCCCAACTTTGGTCGGGGCAGGTTCCTGACTTGTCGGGATAACGCGTGCACGCTATAGATAACATGCTGATTTAGAATAAAAAATACATTGCGAATCATTGCGTCCCCGACTTGTGTCGGAGCCTGCCCCGGCTCGCCGGGGACAGGCTGTTGCGGCCCCGATGCTCGGGACAGGCTGTTGCGTGAGATTTTGGGTTTTTTCAGGGGACTCATCGTCAAAAATTCCCCAACCGGATTGCGTTGAGTATAATCACCCTCACAAATGCACAGCCATGTGGAAAAAGGAAGACGACAAGCTGAAAGCCACCTTTCGTTTTGAAAACTTCAGTCGGGCCTTTGCTTTCATGACCGAGGTGGCTTTCGAGGCCGAAAAGCGCAACCACCATCCCGACTGGCGCAACGTGTGGAACACCGTGGAGATCAGTCTGAGCACGCACGATGCCGGCGGCGTGGTCACCGAAAAAGACGAGGCGCTGGCCCGGGCCATTTCTGCCATTTACGAAAAGTACCAGCCATGAGTCAGCCGAACACGCTTCGCTCGCGCCTGCCCGACGTGGGCACCAGCATCTTCACCGTCATGTCGGCCATGGCGCGCGCCCACGGCGCCGTCAATCTGGCCCAGGGCTTTCCCGACTTCGACTGCGACGAGGGGTTGCAGGACCTGGTGCATCACTACATGCGCAAGGGCTACAACCAGTACGCACCCATGGCCGGCGTGCCCGCCTTGCGCGAAGCCATCGCCCGCAAGATCGAAGCCACACAGGGCGTCGCCGTCGATCCGGATGCGGAGATCACCGTCACTGCCGGTGCCACCGAAGCCCTGTTCGTGGCCATCTCGGCCGTAGTGCACCCTGGTGATGAAGTGATCATCCTCGAGCCGGCCTATGACAGCTACGCGCCCGTGGTGCGCCTCAACGGCGGTCGCGTGGTGCCCGTGGGCTTGCGTCCGCCCGCCTATCGCGTGGACTGGGGCGAAGTGGCTGCCGTCTGCACGCCCCGCACCCGTCTGATCATCGTCAACAACCCGCACAACCCTACCGGGCAGATTTTTGCGGAAGCCGACCTGATGGCGCTGGAGGAGTTGGCCGAGCGCCACGACCTGTGGGTGCTGAGCGACGAGGTGTACGAACACATCGTCTTTGACGGGCAGCGCCATCACAGCGTGCTGTCGCGCCCACGTTTGCGGCAGCGCAGCTTCGCGGCTTTCTCTTTTGGCAAAACCTATCACAACACCGGTTGGAAGATGGGCTATTGCGTGGCGTCGCCGTCCCTGACCGAAGAGTTTCGGAAGATCCACCAGTTCGTGGTCTTTTCGGTCCATACGCCCGTGCAGCATGCGCTGGCCACCTGGCTTGAAAAGGCCGAACACTGGGAATCGCTGGCGCCGTTCTTTCAGAAGAAGAGAGACCTCCTGCAGCAGGCTCTGGCCGACACGCCGCTGCGCCCGTTGCCCTGCGCGGGCACCTATTTCCAGCTTTACGACTATTCGGCTGCCTCGGATCTGCCCGACGTGGAGTTCGTACGTTGGCTTGCCACCGAGAAGGGCGTGGCCACCATTCCGGTGTCGCCTTTTTATTCGGACGGCTACGATGCCCGCGTCGTGCGTATCTGTTTTGCCAAAAAAGAAGACACGCTGCGCGAGGCCGCTGCCCTGCTGCGCCGTGCCTTTGCTCCGGAAAAAGGGTGACCCCCTGCCCTGCTGCCGCGTGATCAAGGGCACCGACGACGCACGATAAAAATCCCTTACTTTGGGAAAAACACGGCGCACATGAACCGATTGCAATACGAGACGAGCCCCTATCTGCTGCAGCATGCCGACAATCCGGTGGACTGGTATCCATGGGGCGATGAAGCCTTTCAGGTGGCCCGCATGGAAGACAAGCCGCTGCTGGTGAGCGTCGGCTACAGCACCTGCCACTGGTGCCACGTCATGGCGCACGAGTCGTTCGAGGATCCCGACGTGGCCGGCCTGATGAACATGCTGTTCGTCAACGTGAAGGTGGACCGCGAGGAGCGCCCCGACGTGGATCAGATGCTGATGGACGTGTGCCAGTTGCTGACCGGCTCGGGGGGGTGGCCCCTCAACGTTTTCCTCACGCCCGAGGGCAAGCCCTTCTATGCGGGCACCTACTTTCCGCCGCGGCCGGCACACGGGCGCCCTTCGTGGGTGCAGGTGCTGCACTACATTGCCAAACTGTGGCGCGAGGACCGCGATACCATCTATCGGCAAGCACAGCGCATCGAAGAGGCGCTGCAGGGCAAAGACACGCCTCTGTTGCAGCTCGACCGCCTGGAAGGCGAGCAGCCGCCCTGGTCGGAAGAGACGATGCACGATATCTACAAGCAACTGATCGTGCAGGCCGACCTGGTGCACGGTGGCTTTGGCGGTGCGCCCAAGTTTCCGCAGACCATGGCACTGGACTGGCTGATGCAGTACCACTTCCATACCGGCCAGGCCGAGGCGCTGCAGCACGCCCTTTTTTCGCTGGAGCAGATGGTGCGGGGCGGCATCTACGACCAGCTCGGCGGCGGCCTGGCGCGCTATGCCACCGACGAGCGCTGGCTCGTACCCCACTTCGAGAAGATGCTTTACGACAATGCCCTGCTGCTGCGCTCCCTGACGGCGGCCTGGCAGCACACGCGGCGCGACCTGTTTGGCGAGGCGGCAGCCGAGACCATCGAATGGGTGGCGCGCGAGATGCGGCATCCCGAGGGCGCGTTCTATTCGGCACTCGATGCCGACTCGGAAGGCGAGGAAGGCAAGTTTTACGTCTGGTCGAAAAAGGAGGTGGAGGAAGTGCTGGGCGACGAGGCCCCACTTTTCTGCGCCTTTTACGATGTCAGTGAACAGGGCAACTGGGAAGGCAAGAACATCCTGCACCGGCCGCACGAGGAGGAGGCATTTGCCGAAAGGCAGGGGCTGAGTGTGCAGGAGCTGAAAGCAAAGCTGGCTTCCGCCAAACGACGCCTGCTGGCGCGCCGCAACGAGCGCACACGGCCGGGCCTTGACGACAAGGTGCTGCTCGACTGGAACATGCTGATGGTGACGGCATTGCTGCAGGCAGGCCGCGCCTTCGGCCGTGACGAATGGCGCGAGATGGCCCTGCAGGCCTTGCATTTCGCGCTGGAGCACCTGCAGCAGGACGAGGGGCCGACCATGTACCACACCTGGAAAGACGGCAAGGCCCGCTACGACGCCTATCTCGACGACTACGCCAACCTGATCGAGGCGCTGCTCGAAGCGGCCGAGACGACCGGCGAAATGTCGTATGTCGAACGCGCCGCACGGGTGGCCGAATACGTCATCGAGGAGTTCCTTGACCCTCAGCGCAGTTTGTTCCGGTTTTCATCGCCGACCCACGATAGCCGCGTATCGCCGCGCATTGAGTTGTTCGATTCGGCCACACCCTCGGGCAATGCCGTCATGGCGCGCAATTTGCAGCGGCTGGCCGTGCTGCTGCACCGCGACGACCAGGCCGCACTGGCCGAGCGCATGCTGCGCGTGGTATCGGATTCGGTGGTGCGCTACCCGCTGGCCATGGCCCACTGGGCCGTGGCGCTGGCCAATGCGGTGTGGGGGCTGCCCGAGATCGCCGTGGTGGGACCCGATGCAGCCCGCAAGGTGACGACCCTCTGGCGCCACTACCTGCCCGATCACGTGTTGCAGTGGAGCACCGAGGCCGAGGCGCGCTGGCCCCTGCTGGCCGGCCGCAGCGGCGCCGCCGACGAGGCGCTCTTTTATTTATGTCGGCAATACGCCTGCCTTCGTCCCGTTCGAGAAGCAGAAGCGCTCATGGCCCTGATGCGCCCGCCTGCCTGAATCCGCCAAAACCGCCTGCTTATGAGATGGATCTGGACAATTGCCTTGCTCGCCGTTTTCAGCCTTTCGGCAAAAAGCCAGCAGGCCATTCAGCACACCTGGTACATGTGGGACCCTTTCGGGTGGAACCCCGCCTGGGCCGGCATGGATGGCTCGCTCGTCTTCACCGGTATGTTGCGCAAGCAGTGGGTGCAGCATCCGGGCAGCCCGCTCACCCGCAGCTTCAACGCCCACATGCCCGTCTATATCGCCAGCGGAGGGGCGGGCCTGCGCTTCAAGAGCCATGAGCTGGGGCTGTGGCAGGTCAACGAGCTGGCCGCGGCATGGAACTACCAATTGGAGCTGAGCCGCACCACCATCCTGTCGTTCGGCCTGGAAGCGGGCATGGTACAGCGCCAGCTCGACGGCGCGCGCATCCGCACGCCCCAGGGCATCTACCTGCCCGAGCCGGCACCCATTGACCATCAGGACGACCTGCTGCCGGAGGGGGTGACGCGCGCGTCGGTGCCCACCTTCGGGGCGGGGTTGTATCTGCTGACGCAAAAATTCGGCGCAGGTATTGCCGTGCAGCAGCTCACCAGCCCGGCGCTGGCCTTCGACCAGTTCGCCTTTCAGCTCGACCGCACCCTCATCTTTTCGGCGGGCTATAGCTGGGAGGTGTCGCGTTCGGTAGTGCTGTTGCCTTCCGTGCTGGTAAAATCTGACGTCGTGCAGACGCAAACCGATATTTCGCTTCTGGCGCAGTTCAATGACAATATCTTTGGTGGCCTTTCGGTGCGTGGGTACAGTCCTTCCACACTGGACGCCGCCTCCGTGCTGTTGGGCGTGCGGCCGGGCACGCAGTGGTGGTTGGGTTACAGCTACGACATGGGGCTGGGCCCGTTGCAGCGGGCGGCCAACGGTGCGCACGAGCTGATCGTGCGCTACAACCTGGGCAAGCCCATCGGCAAGGGCAAGCTGCCCCCCGTCATTTACAACCCCAGAGACCTGTGAGCTGCCGGCTCGTCGCCCGTTTTTTCGGGCTGGCGTGTTAAAATTTGTCGGCCTGCCATACTATCCAAATTTTGCGAGGCGTTGATTGCGCGCTTGTTCCGTACTTTGCAGCCTGTTTGGCAAAACTGGCAAATCGTTTTTTGGATAATTCGATATCGGTCTATATTTACCGTCGCTATCTGAAAAAGAGGAAAACTCGGGTATCAACATGAAAAAACTATTGCTTTCCCTGTCAGCATTCCTTGTGCTGACGCTGGTACTAAGTTCTTGTGGATCAAAGGAGAGCGGTCAGCTCATCGGCGTGCAGGATCGTCCGAGCTGGAAAGGCATCAACCCCTACGGGATGGTGTACGTGCCCTCCGGAACGCTCCACATCGGCCCCTCCGACCAGGACCTCAGCAACACCTTCGTTCAGCGCGCCAAGACGATCTCGATCCAGGGCTTCTACATGGACGATACCGAGATCACCAACAACGAGTATCGCCAGTTCGTGTACTGGGTCAAGGACTCGATCGCTCACGCTTACCTCGATCACTTCATCGAGGATCCGGTGACGGGCGAGGAGTACATTGACTGGGAATACGAGATCGACTGGAGCGACGAGACGCTCGAGGACCTCTTCTACCAGGGCGACGATCGCTTTGCTGGCCGCCGCGAGCTCGACGTCAGCAAGATGATGTACGAGTACGAGTGGTACGACTGGCAGAAAGCCGCCCACGACCGCGGCCGCTCGCCCCGCAGCGCTTTCATCAAGCGCAAGGTGATCAACATCTACCCCGACACGCTGGTGTGGATCCGCGACTTTGCCTATTCGTACAACGAGCCCATGACGCGGAACTACTTCTGGCATCCCGCTTTCGACGACTATCCCGTCGTGGGTGTCAACTGGCACATGGCCAACGCCTTCTGCTACTGGCGCACCAAGCTGTGGGACACCTACCAGGCCGTGCGCAACGACGGCGTGAACACCGAAGACTTCCGTCTGCCGTTCGAGCACGAGTGGGAATATGCCGCACGCGGCGGCCACGACCTGGCTCCCTACCCGTGGGGTGGCCCCTATCTGCGCAACGCCAAGGGTTGCCTGCTGGCCAACTTCAAGCCCGGTCGTGGCAACTATCCCGAAGACGGCGGTATGTACACCGTACACGCCTATGCCTACTTCCCCAACGATTTCGGCCTGTACAACATGGCCGGCAACGTGGCGGAATGGACAGCCACGGCATACTACGAAAACGCCTACTCGTTCTATCACGACCTCAACCCCGACATCCGCTACGACGCGCGCGACAGCGATCCCGAAGCCTACAAGCGCAAGGTGATCCGCGGCGGCTCGTGGAAGGACATCGGCTACTTCCTGCAGACGGGTACCCGCCACTGGGAGTACCAGGACACGACCAAGTCCTACATCGGCTTCCGCTGTGCCCTGACGTTCTTGGGTCGTTCCATCAACGATTTCTGATGCCCCATACGGTGCCGCCGCCTGAGCGGCATTCCGGGCTGCCTTTCGGCAAAAAACGCTTGCGGCCACCGAGCAGGGGGCCGCAAGCGGGCTGAAGCAGCGACAATCGAAAACCAAGTTTGAACAACCATTCCAAAACCTCGAAAAAAAAAATCACGCGATGAGTTTTCTGAAGTCAAAGGGATTCAAGTACGTCAAGAACCTGATCATTGGTCTGGGTGCGTCGGTGGTGCTGCTGGGGGCCCTGGCCAAGCTCGAGAGCTGGTCCATGGCCAGTACCATGCTGACCATCGGTCTGTGTACCGAGGCATTCATCTTTGCATTCCTTGGCATTATCGGCCCGGAGCCCGACTACTACTGGGACAAGCTCTTCCCGGGTCTGAGCGACTACAATGCACCCGTGCAGCCGCTGGTAGAGCAGTTGAGCGGTATCACCACTGGCGGTGGTGCGGCCGTGCAGCCCCTCAATGGCGAGGTCGTCGAGCAACAACTGGGCGGCATGCTGGCCGAGTTGCAGACCATGTCGAAAAACCTTTCGGCCCTCAAAGCCCTGCAGGAGGTGGACTTCTCGGGCACCAGTGAGCAGATCAAGGCCATGAACAACTTCTACACCAAGCTCAACGAAGCCATGGCCGACCTGGCCGACTCGCTCGAAGACACGCGTGCCTACAAGGAGCAGCTTGCCGCGTTGAACAAGAACCTCGGTTCGCTCAACACCGTGTACGGCAACATCCTGAACGCCATCGCTTCGGTACGTTCGGACAATGCCTGACGCCATCGGTAGCCTGAGCGGATGCTTTTTTCCGCAAACAGATGGCGCACCCATTGTCAAACCATAAAAAAGAGTTGCAATGTCTATACCCAAGGAGCCGCGGCAGTTGATGATCAACCTGATGTATCTGGTGTTGACCGCACTGCTCGCGCTGAACGTATCTGCCGAGGTGATGAATGCCTTCTTCTCGCTCGATCGGGGCCTGAAGAACTCCAATGCTATCGTGGACAACACCAACGCGCAGATACTCGCCAATATCAACAAACAGGCCGACGCCTATAAAAACGAGCAGAACGAGGCCTACCGCCAGGCCGCCATCCGCGCCAACGAGCTGACACAGGAGCTGGTGGACTACGTTCAGATTGTCTGGGATTCGCTCTTCAATGCCGCCGGCGGCCCCAATCCCGATCATCCCGAAATGCCCAAGCGCAAAAAGGACAAGGACATCACCACGCGCCTGCTGGTGCTTGGCCCCGACGGCAACCCGAAAACGCCCGACGCCCTGGGCTACGAACTGGAGCGTCGCATCCAGGCCACGCGCGACAGCCTGCTCAAGCTGGTGGATTACGATTCGGCGCTGGTGGCTTCCATTCCGCTCGAGGTCGAAGATGAATGGAAGGAGTCGAAAGACAAGGTCAGTTGGGCCGACTGGAAGTTCCGGCAGATGCCGGTGGCCGCCGTCTTCCCGCTGCTGCGCAAAATCCAGACCGACGCCAAGACCTCGAACACGACCATCCTCAACCACCTGTTCAAGCAGGTGAGCGGTGAGGAGATCAAGTTCGACGCCTTCGAGCCCGTCGTCTCGGCCCGCAAGTCTTATGTCATCAAGGGCGACAAATACGTGGCCGATGTCTTCCTGAGTGCCTACAGCACTTCGGCCGGCGACAATACGGAGATCTACATCAACGGCAAGCGCTATCCCGTAAAGGATGGCAAAGCCACTTACGAAGTGCCTACCTCTTCGATCGGCACCAAGAAGTACAAGGTGGAGATTCGAGTGAAGAACCCGCTGACGGGCGAGGTGAAGACCTACACCAAAGAGTTCGAATACGAAGTGGGCGAGCGCTCGATCGCCGTATCGGCCGACAAGATGAACGTCTTTTACATCGGCGTGGACAACCCCGTCACCGTGTCGGCTGCCGGCATTCCCACCAGCTCGCTGCGCGTGAGCATCCAAGGCGGTGGCGGTTCCATCAAGCAGGTAGGCAGCGACAAGAGCCATTACATCGTGCGCGTGACGCAGCCCACCGACCAATGCTACGTCGTGGTCAGTGGCGGCGGCGTGACGCACCGCGCACAATTCCGCGTCAAGCGCATCCCCGACCCCGTGGCGCGCCTCGGCAAGAAGACCGATGGTTCGATGGGCAACGGCGAGTTCAAGGCGCAACCGGGCGTACTGGCCTGGCTCGACAACTTCGATTTCGACGCCAAGTGCGAAATTGCCGGCTTTACGCTCACACGCGTGCAGCCCCGCAAAGACCCCGTCGAGGTGCAAAACCGGGGCGGGCGCTTCCAGCAGGCCGCGCTGCGCCTGGTGCGTGCCGCCAAGCCCGGCGACGTGTACTACTTCGACAACGTGCGGGCGCGCTGCCCGGGCGACAAAGTGACGCGAAAGATCAACTCGATGGTATTCCGCATTCAGTAATCAGTAATTGATTCCGCTGTGTGGGGTGGGCGTTCCGCCCCACACGGCAAAAACTCTGTCCAAATGAAATTTGCCCAGCAACTGGTGATGACGGCAGCCCTCGTGCTGTTGGCTGCTGCCGCAATGGCGCAACAACCCGAAAACATCCTCACCGAGTCGAGCGGACTCAACGGCGAGCAACCCATCGACGACATCGTCGAGAAGCGCACCGTGGTAGAGCACCGCGTGTTGCCCTACGATCACGTGCGCGAAGCGGACATCTTCTGGGAAAAGCGCATCTGGCGCGTCATCGACGTGCGCGAGAAGATGAACCTGCCGTTCGCCTATCCGCCGCGTCCGCTCTTCCAGATCCTGCTCGAAGGCGTGCTCAGCGGCGAGCTGACGGCCTACAGCGTGGAAGACGACGAGTTCAAACATCCCCTCGACCGCTCGGAAGTGGCCTCGAAGGTGAGCGTGGTGGACACCATCACCATCTTCGACCCCGACACCTACGAGGAAAAGTACGAGGTGGTGCGCAACGACATCAACCCCGAAGACATCAAGCGCTACCGCATCAAGGAGATCTGGTTCTTCGACGAGGAAAGTTCCACGATGAAAGTGCGCATCCTCGGCATTGCCCCGCTGTACGAAAACAAAGACGACCAGGGCAATGTGCGCTTCGAGCAGCCCCTGTTCTGGATCTACTATCCGCATGCCCGCGAACTGCTGGCCCGCGAGCGCGTCTTCAACGAGTTCAACGACGCCAGCCCCATGACCTGGGAAGACCTGTTCGAGATGCGCTTCTTCTCGAGCTACGTGTACAAGGCATCCAACGTGCGCGATCGCCGTCTGCAAGACTACCTCACCGGCATCGACCTGCTGTTGGAAGGCAAGAAAATCGAAGAAGAAATCTTCAACTTCGAGCAAGACCTCTGGTCGTACTGACCGGAAGCCACCCTCCTGCGCGACAAGGCGTCGCACCGTCTGCAGATGGTGCGACGCCTTTTTGTTTTTGCTTGGGAAGTGCGCAGAAAATGTAAAAATGATTGAAAAAATTTTGCTTTTTTATCAAAAAGTGATATACTTTTGCACATCTGATCCGATTGCCAAAATTTTTGTCTATGAAAACTCACCCTCGGGAAATTCTGATCTATTACAACCCCGAATCCTCCAGCGACCGCAAGACAGTGGCTTTCGCCAAAAGTATTTCGCGACACGTACGGGCCTATGCCTACAGCCAGGCACCCTCTTCGCCCACGAGCTGGCAACAGATCCTCAAGGCGGTGGGGCTGCATCCCAAGGAGCTGCTGAACAAGGCGCACCCCTATTACCAGGCGCACATCCGCGGCAGAGACTTCGACGAAGAATGCTGGGTCAAGATCATCATGAGGAACCCCGATTTGCTCAAAGCGCCTATTGCCATTCGTGGCAGCAGAGCCATCCAGTGTTGCGCTCCAACGGATATCTTCAAGCTGACCGACGCCCCTGCAGAAGTATCGCTCGAGTAGCGAAGCAGGGGCCGATGATCGGCTGAAGTCCAGGCAAGCCATCTGTTTCCATCCCTCAGGCTTTTTTGAGCAGTTTCAACCTCGCTTCACCTTCCCGAAGCGGGGTTGATTTTTTGCCGAAAGGCGTCACAAATGGGCACACAAGGGGCAAGTGCCGTATTACCTTTGCTGAGTGTCGTATTTTCTCGCTCCGCAAACCGAACAGCGTATCATGCCCCATCGCCTTGCCATTTTCGCTTCCGGATCGGGTACCAATGCCGAGCAAATCATGGAATACTTCTCCGGCCGGGAAGATGTGTCGGTGGCCCTGGTGGTGAGCAACAAAGCCCGGGCCGGCGTACTCGACCGCGCCCGGCGGTTCGGGCTGCCCACGCTGCTGATCGATCGGGCGATGTTTTACGAAAGTGAAGATATTTTGAAAATACTGAATCAGTACGGCATTGATTTTGTGGTGTTGGCGGGGTTTCTATGGCTCGTGCCGGAATATCTGGTGAAGGCATTCAAAGGCAGGATGGTCAATATCCATCCGGCACTGTTGCCGCACTATGGGGGGAAGGGCATGTATGGCATGCACGTGCATCGGGCTGTCGTGGCACATGGCGAGCGCGAAACGGGCATTACCATTCACTACGTCAACGAGCGCTACGACGAAGGCGACATCGTCTTTCAGGCCCGTTGCCCGGTCGATCCCCACGATACGCCCGAAGATGTGGCCCGCAAGGTGCATGCACTCGAGTACGCCCATTATCCCCGTGTAATCGACGAATTGCTGCAACGCTTGCCCGAGGGCTTGCGTAACTCATAATTCATACGAAAGGGCATGGAGCATTGTCCAAAATCCGGTTAAAATCAAACATCATGAGCAGAGCATTGCTGCTGATTGCGTCCTTGTTGTGGATCCTGCCGGTGTTGCAGGCGCAGCAGGGCGAAAAAATGAGCTGGCGCAAGCATTTCAAGCTGGCCGAAAAGCTGTATGAAAAGTCGCAGTACGCCGATGCGGCCTGGCACTACCGCGAGGCTTTCAAGCAAAAGACCCGCCGCAAGGAGCTGGCCTACAAGGCCGGCGAGTGCTATTTCATCATCCGCGACTATCACAATGCGGCCGAGATGTGGCAGCACGTAAAGGACCAGGAAAAACTGTATCCGCTCATCGGCTTGAAGTATGCCCGGATGCTCAAGCAGGATGGCCGCTACGAGGAAGCCATGGAGGCGTTTGGGGAGTTCCTGCAACGCTATGAGGGTGACGACAAGGCCGTGGTGACCGACATCGTGCAGACCGAGATCAAGGGATGCGAGCTGGCACTCGAGCTGAAGGCAAAGGGCCCCGATCCTTCGGTGACTGTGGAGCATCTGGGTGAGCCGGTCAACACGCCAGAAACGGAGTTTGCGCCGCTGCCCGTGTCTGACGATGTGCTCTATTTCTCATCGACCGTAGGCACGCGCGCCGAGATCTACCGCACGCAGAAGGTCAATGGGCGATGGACCAAGCCGGTGGTGCCACAATCCTTCCCCGAGATCCGCGACGACCACTATTGCAACGGCACCCTCTCGCCCGACCAGAAGCGCTTTTACTTCACCATTTGCAAATCGGTAGAGAGCTGGGGCGGGTTGACCACGCGCTGCGAAATTTACGTGACCCAGCGCGTGGGCAATGCCTGGAGTACGCCCGAGCGTCTGCGCGACTACATCAACCAGCCCGAGGCGACCACCACCCATCCCTGTGTGGTGCACGACGGCAATACCGAGATCCTGTATTTTGCTTCCAACCGGGAAGGGGGCAAGGGAGGTATGGACATCTGGTACGCAACGCGCGACTTGCGCAGCAACGACATCGATTTTTCCTACCCCATCAATGCCGGATCGGACATCAACACCATGGGCGACGAAATCACTCCCTGGTACGACAGCCGCACCGGGCAGCTCTATTTCGCGTCGAATGGACATGTGAGTATTGGCGGCCTCGACATCTTTCGCGCCAAAGGGGCCAAGAGCCACTGGGAACAACCACAAAACATGGGCATTCCCCTGAACTCGCCTGCCGATGACTTTTTCTACATCGAACTGCCTTCCGGCAAAGGGGGCTATCTGGTGTCGAACCGCACCTTCGACGTAGAGAAGATCACCACCACGCACGAGGATTTGTTTGCTTTCAGCAAAAAGCCGAAAGCAGCGCTGGTGGCCAAGGGCGAAATCCTGGAAAAAAACAGCGAGGAGCGGCTCACCGGGGCCGTGGTGCGCCTCTATGCCCTGAATGACGACGGTACGCGGCGGCTCGTGGCTTCGATCACTTCCGAAAACGGCTACTACCGCTTCGACGTGGAGCCCGAGCAGCACTACCGCATCGAGGCCGAAGCCGAAGGCTATCTGCCTGCCAGCTATGAGTTTTCCACAGACGACTACATCACCTTTACCGAATACGGCGCACCGCTCTACCTCGAAGCACTCGAGGCCATCCCCGATGAGCCGGGCACCGAGCTGCCGCCTGCCATCGACACGCATGTGCACCAGCCCGATGAGCCGCCCCATGCCCATGAGGAAATGCCTGCCGAGGAGGTCGAAGAACCTGTACGTCCTTCTCAATCGGAAACGACTGATGATGAGCAGGAAACAGGGGCCGCTCCCCCTGCAGACAGCCCTTCCGCGACCGAATCGGATGAGGACATGCTGCCATCCATAGCCGTAGGTGAAGACGGCACCTACATCATGCGCGGACGGTCGAAATACGACAACTATGAAGTGCTGACCCGCGCCAGGCGATTCCCCGGCACGTACTATAAGATCCAGCTCATTGCCGTCAAGCACTTCGACCCGGATCATCCGCGCTACGAGCCCGTGAAGGAATGGGGCGAGCTGGAGACGGAGTACATCATCGAGAAGAAGCTCACGCGCGTGTTGCTGGCGCGCTTCTTCTCGCTCGAAGAGGCCCAGGCCGTGCTGGAAGAGGTGCGCAAGGTGTCGCCCTTCGAGCGCGCGTTCATCGTCGAATACGAGGACGGTGAAAGGGTGCGCAGAGTGCGGTGAATTTCACCCACCAGAGAAGGTACTCGACGCAATCCGGTTTCTTGAGATGGAGCGAGGGAGCGACAGAGTGAGGGAGCGACAGAGAGACAGAGCGACACAGTGACAGAGTGATGGAGAGAGGAGTGAAGAGTGCCGATTTGACCGATTGAGGCCACTGAAAAAAGCCGAAAAATTATTCAGTTACACAGAGCACCCACTGAGAATACACTGAGTTTCAAAGAGTTAAAAAACTGCGCTCAACTGCGTCCATCTGCGCTTGAAAGCTGCGGTTCGTTCAAATTGATGCGCAAAAAGATTTGATTTACAATGATTTGATCAAAATCATCAGTCATAAGACCATAAAGTTCAGGCTTCTTCATGACACCTTTTTTCAGCGTGCTCAACCGATTGCACCGATTTGACCGATTGCACCGATTACACCGAATTACGCCATTTCGGCAATCGGATGTTCCCGAACCACTTTGATGCGAGCATAAACTTCCCCTGAGGTTTTTCCGCGATGTCGTGGTGTCGATCAGGTCGCTACGGCATCAGCACTTTCACCGGTTTGGGCAGCAGCTTTTTCCCGGGTGCCATTTGCGGAAGCGGGTGCCGATTGCGGCTTGGGCAGCGTGAAATAGAAGGTCGTTCCTTTTCCGGGCTCCGACTCGAGCCAGATTTTTCCGCCCAGTTTCAGAATGATTTTCTTGCACATGGCCAAGCCGATGCCCGTGCCCTGGTATTCCTCGCGCGTGTGCAGCCGCTTGAACATCTCGAAGACCTGATCGTGGAATTCGGGATCGATGCCGATGCCGTTGTCGCGCACGCGGAACAGGTAGTGGTCGCCCTTGTCTTCGGTGCTGATCTGGACCAGGGGGATGCGGCTCTCGTTGTACTTGATGCCGTTGCTGACGAAATTTTGCAGAAGCTGGAGCATGTACACCGAGTTGGCGTACACCACGGGCAGAAGGGAAGCTTCCACTACTGCGTGTTTCTGCGACATCTCTTCTTTGAGGTTGCGCAGTGCGAGGACGAGGGTGTCGTTGAGATCAACCTCGGTCATTTCCACCTCATCCTGGTTGACCCGTGAAAATTCGAGCACGTCGAGGATGAGCTGATGCATCTGCCTGGCGCTGTCGGTGGCAAACTTGAGATACTCGAGCAGTTGCGGGTCGGGGTTTTGGCGCACCTTGCGCTCGATGAGGTTCAGGAAGCTGATGATGTTGCGCAGGGGCGACTTGAGGTCGTGCGAGGCGATGTAGGCAAAGCGCTCCAGCTCCATGTTCGACTGTTCGAGCTGGCGGTTGGAGGCGGCCAGCTCTTCGTTGTAGCGCTGCAGCTCGGCCGTGCGCTTCTGCACTTCTTTTTCCAGCAGTTCGTTGTAGGCCTTTTTGCGCTTGAAGGCATTGTACAGGATGACGATGCCGGCCAGCACCAGCAGGATGAGGATGATGAGCGCGTAGTTCTGCAGCCGCTGATTCTGGATGATGATCCGGTTTTGCAGCTCACGGGCGCGCAGCAGCTTGACCTCTTCCTCTTTTTTCTCGGTCTGGTAGCGGATCTGGTTGTGGATGAGCTGCCGGGTGCGCTCTTCGTCGTACAGTTCGTCTTTGATGGCTACCAGCTTTTTCAGCCATTGATAGGCTTCTTCGTTGCGACCGTTTTCGTCGTGAAATTCGAAGAGCGACTCGTAAATGTCTTTCAACAGTGCTTTGCTGCCCGCCTTTTGGGCGGCTTCGAGAGCCTGGGTGTAATAGCGAAGGGCTTCCTGCTCGTTGCACAACTGGCTGTAGATGTTGCCCATTTCGCGGGCGGCACGGGCAATGATGCGCAGGTTGTTGAGTTCCTCGCCGAGGAGCAGGGCGCCCGTGTAATAGCGCAGGGCTTCGGTGGGGTTGTTCATGTGCTCATACGCGTACCCGATATTGACGTGAATTTCGGCGAGGTGCACCCGATCGTTGGCTGCCTGTGCCAGGTAGAGCGCTTCGGTACACGACTGCAGGCTGCGCGTGTAGTCGCCGAGCCGCCCCCAGGTTTGGCCGATGGCGTTGAGGGCGTACATCCGCCCGCGGATGTCGTCCAGCTCGTCGTAGAGCGCAAGGGCACGATTGAAGTAGGCAAGCGCCTGTCGGTAGTCTTTTTGTTCGAAAAAAAGCTGGCCCAGCTCGTAGTTGACGTCGGCGATGCCCCTTTTGTTGCCCAGTTTTTCGTAGATGGTAAGCTGCCGCAAAAAGGCCTGTTGCGCTTTTTCGTAGTCGTTGAGGGCCATGAAGATCTTGCCCTCGTCGCCATACAGCGCCGCCCGATCGGCAATGGTGGTAAAGCTCGTGTCTATGGCCTTGGCCTCGTTGAGGTAGTCCATGGCCGCTTTGAGGTCGTATTTCAACTCGGCATATACGCGGGCCAGGCGCTCCAGCGCCAGAAACTCGCGGCGTTTGTCCTTGTAGTTCTGCGCGAGGATGAGGGCCAGGTTGGCATTGTTGATGGCCTTTTCAGGATCGTTTCCTTCCTCGATATGGACTTCGGCCAATTGCAGGTAGATGTCCATGCGGGCCGTGTCGTGCCGGGCCAGCTTCAACTTGGTGAGCAGGTCGAAAATGCGCGTGTTGCTCTGTGCCTGTGTACCAGCGGCACTCAGGAAGCAGAGCAGGGCAATGGCCAGGCTTGCCCGCAGGAAAACAGGCACATTACTGCCACGGCAGATCGTTTTCGTCGTTTTGGGTATGTCCATGTCGGTGAAGCGCAATTGCGGGGGATTTTTTTACAACGCTGCAATACCGTGTCCTGGTTTATCGCCACGAGCAGGCAACCAACGCCCCTTTGCACGGAGTGTAGCAAAAGAAGTGCCTTAAATAGCAGGTTTCGATTTACCGACAGACAAATCATGAAAATCCGGTACAGACGCATGGCCTGCGTCTGCGGAGAGACGCGAGTATAGAATATAGCAATCGAGGAGATTGGGCCGGTAGGTCAGCCCTGCATCAGGCCTTGGGGTCGCGTTTCACCTTGCGCAGGCTGACTTTGCCATGGGGAGTGGAGGGCCGCAGCGGCAGACCGGTGCGTTTCTGCCAATAGCCGTTGAGGGTCTGTTCCCAGATGCTGCGTTCGAACAGCAGTTGATAGTCGCGCGGGAAGTTGAAGAGCTCTCCGGCCAGGTAGCCAGTGGGCGGTTCGCGTTCGTAGAGCGTGATGGACCAGTCGCGATGCACCTCGCCAAAGACCTGCATTTCCGTTACGCGACCGTCGGGCTCGTACAACCAGCTTTTGCCTTCGAGGATGCGGCCGCGCTGTCTGAGGTGCAGCTCGAGTTTGTAGGTGATGCCATTTTTCACCAGCTCGCCTTCCCAGAAGCCGGCCAGGCGGCCCTGGGCATGCAGCGTGCACGACACCACGGCCATGAAGCCGAAAAGCAGCAATCGTCTCATTGCAAGGTCGTTTTGGAGTTTTGCTGAAAATAGGGCTTTCGCCCTGAACGGACAAACTACAGGATGCCGCGGGCATCCGGATTGGTGTGTCGGCCGGGCAGGAAATGCGCACGGCCGAGTGTTTGCCTACGCAATGCGGTTTCTTGGGATGGCGTGAGGAGTGAGGAGAGATGGAGTGACCGAGTGAGACGGAGAGAGGGAGTGATTGTACAAACTGCGTCAGCGCTGCGTTTTCTGCGGCTGAAAGCTGCGGTTTTTTGCTGAGGAACCGAGGAATCGATGGTTTTGCAAAAACCTGATAGTCAACAAGAAAAACTTTAAACTTTAAACTCTGAACCCTAAACCCTAAACCATAAACACTACACCCTCAACCAATGCCACAGGGTTTCCCAAACCACCTTGAGGCGGGTATGTCAATAGCGGTACCTATGCAGCGGGAAGGCTTCTCCCGCCGGGAATTCGGTGCGGCCGCGCGGCAGCTCGAGGAAAGCATCGGCTTCGGTGAGGTTGGCCAGATCGCCGGAGCCGTGGCCGGGTCGGGGCCAGGCCTGCAGGGTGCCTTCGTCATTCATCTTCAGCTTGACGGGCAGGAAGAGCGTGAGATCGGGCTTGAAAGAGAAGTCTTCGGCCAGTACGGCGCGTTCATTGCGGAAAGGGGCGAGCCCCCAGCACGCGCGCAGCCAGGGCAACACATAGCGATGCATGCACATGAACGAAGAGACGGGATTTCCCGGAAGGGCGAAAATGGTGGTGTCGTGTGGGCCGATGCCAAACCAGAAGGGTTTGCCGGGCCGCTGGGTGACGCGGTGGAAGCGCTGTTGAGCGCCCAGCATCTCCAGCACGGGTGGGATGAAGTCGAACTTGCCTTTCGAGACGGCACCACTCAGGATAAGCACGTCGTAGCGCTCCATGGCCACGTCGAGGTATTTGCGGACCTCTTCGCGCTGGTCGCGCAGGTGCAGCATGGCGGCTTCGATGCCGAGGTGCCTGAGCTCGCCCGCCAGAGCGTGCACGTTCGATTTGCGGATCTGGTGGGGCAGGGGCGTTTCGGCCACGTCCACCAGCTCATCGCCCGTGCTGATGATCACTACGCGCGGGAAGTTGGCCACTTGCACCTGTGTTTTGCCGATGGTGGCGGCTACGGCGATCTCGGCCGGCGTGATGATGCGTGGCGGCTGTACGAGGACGTCACCTGCTGCGCGGTCGGTGCCTTTGCGGTGCACGTTCTGCCAGGGCTTCACCTCTTCGAGGTGGACGTGCGCCTGCTGATCCACGATCTCGAGGTCTTCATAGCGCACTACGGCATCGGCGCCTTCGGGCAAAACGGCACCCGTCATCACTTCGATGCATTGCCCTGCCGATTCGATGCGCATCGGAGGCTGGCCGGCTGCCTGAGTGCCTGCCACGTGAAAGGCTCGTGTACCGGCAGCAAAGTCGGCGCTGCGCAGGGCAATGCCATCCATGGCCACGCGGTCGAAGGGCGGGAAAGGACGGTCGGCCACGAGGGGCTCGGTGAGCACGCGGCCCAGCGCCCAGCCGAGCGCGACGTGTTCGTTGCCAAAGGAACGGGTATGCGACAGGACGATGCGCGTGGCTTCTTCAACGGTAGTCATGGCAGCTCGTTTTCGTGGGCCGGCAAGATATATACCCTACGCAATCCGGTTCGGGAATTTTTGACGATAGACGATTTTCCGAGATGGAGCAACGGAGTGAGAGCGCGACGGAGTGACGAAGTGAGTGAGGAGAGAGGAGTGAGGAGTGAAGAGTGCATACAAGTTTGACCGATTTGACCGATTGCACCGATTTGGCCGATTACACCACATGCGCAACAACATTTCCCGAACCACTTTGATGCGGGTATATGGCGGAGAGAGTCGGTCGGTTCATTTGATCACGTGTACGACCATCCACACGTCTTCCCGAGGGCGGTGGCGGGCATCGACGGGCAGGGACGCAATGCGGTCGAGCACCTCGAAACCTTCCACCACGCGGCCAAAGACCGTGTAATCGCGGTCGAGTTGGGGGGTGCCACCCACTTCCAGGTATTTTTTGCGCAAAGCGGAGGGATAGCGAAAGCCCTTCATGGCTTCCACCCTGTCGAGCATCTCTTGCGTCACGGGACGTCCCTGCACGATGTAGAACTGCGAGCCGGAAGAGCGCTTTTCGGGGTTCACCTCGTCGGGCAGGCGGGCGGCAGCCAGCGCCCCGCGCAGGTGGACGAGCGTGTCCACAAATTCGGCAGGAAGGGTATATCCCGGTCCGCCCATGCCGAGCGGTTTGCCGGCAGGCGCGCCCTTCGAATCGGGATCGCCGCCCTGGATAACGAAGCCGCGAATGACGCGATGGAAAAGCAGACTGTCGTAAAACCCTTGCTCGGCCAGCAGCAGAAAATTGTCGCGGTGCAGCGGCGTGGCATCGAACAGTTCGACGAGCATGGATCCGTAGGGCGTCTCGATCTCTGCCAGACATTGCTCGGGCGGATGCACTTCGATGGTCTGCCGGCGGGTGCGCAGGCGCTTGCCTTTCCATGCGCGCAACTCGACGGTGTAGGTGCCCGAGAGGCGATAGCGGTGCGCCGGCTCGGCCAGGTCGCTTTGGTGGCCGTCGCCGAAATCCCACTCTATGCGGTCGGCCTTACGGGTGTGGTTGTCGAAAACGACCTCGAGCGGTGCCCTGCCTGTGGTGGGCGTAGCGGTGAATTCAACGACGGGGCCACAGCTCACCAGGGTGAGCAGTGCCAGGGCCGCCCATGTCGAAAGCGATGTTTTTGCTTTGAAAAAAAGATGGTCCATACCAGAAGTTTCTTCGGCCAGCCTCACTTGATGCGCACGCGTTTGATGCGGATGTCTTGCAACGGGCGGTTGGCCTTGTCGCGAGGCGCGCTGGCGATGCGATCCACCACGTCCATGCCGCGCACCACCTCACCGAAGACGGTGTAGTTGCCATCGAGGAAGGGGGCGCCGCCTTTTTCCCTGTACAGTTGGCGTTGGGTGGCGTTGTATTTGATGTTGTTTTGCTGCTCGATGGCATCGAGCTCGGCATCGCTCCACTTGCGCCCCACCACGATGTAGAACTGCGAGCCCGAAGAGCGCTTCTCGGGATTGATCTGGTCGGGCAGGCGGGCGGCGGCCAGGGCGCCGCGGATGTGGGGCGCTCCGATTTCGGGTTCGAGCGTGTAGCCCGGTCCGCCCTGGCCCAGCACCTGCCCCGGCCGGGCGTACTTCGAGTCGGGGTCGCCGCCCTGGATCATGAACTCGGGCATGACGCGGTGGAACAGCAGGCTGTCGTAGAAGCCTTCCCTGGCCAGCTTGATGAAGTTGTCGCGATGTCTGGGCGTAGTGTTGTAGAGGATGACTTCGATGTCGCCGTAGTCTGTTTCGATCACGGCATGGGTGTAGGGATCTTTTTTGCAGCCGGCAATGCCTGCAAGCAGCAGGGGCAGCAGGATCGTCATCAGGATGTGGAAAGTGCGTTTCATTGCAGCAGGTGTTTTGAGCTGTTGGCGGGTGTGATTTGCCGAAAGGCAAAAGTTACTCTTCCTCTTTGAGGCGTCGGCGCTCGGCCTCCAGATCGCGAAAGTACTGAATGGCTTTTTCTTTGAGCAGGCGCTCCTGAGCTTCGACGCCAGGAGTTTCAATGGGGCGCAGTGCCCGGTAGTGGGGCCAGCCGTCCTCGTCGCGCCCTTCGAAGGCGTAATAGCCGTCGTAGCTGAGCAGTCGGCACACGGCGATGTGCATCAGGTCCTGCTTTTCTTCTTTTGAAAAAGGATGTTTGACGAATCCGAGTTCCTGCACGCCGATGAGGAAGAGGACGGCATCGAGATCGGGCAGCGTCTCTTTGCCGAAAGTGTCTTTGATGAAGTGGCGCAGGCGCAGCCATTCGAATTCGAGTTCCCAGTCTTCCACGATTGCCTTGGCTTTGGTGATCAAAATGCGTTTCGGACAAAAAACAAGGGGCCACACCCTGTGGTGCAGCCCCTCGTGTTGAAAAATCGGTTTCAATCTCTGCTGTTGAGGAAGTAGAGCACCAAGTACAGCAGTTGCGCCACGGCGGCGAGGGCAGCAGCTACGTAGGTCATGGCGGCCCACCACAGGGCGTCTTTGGCGGCTTCGTATTCGGGACCGCGGGCTACGCCGCTGTGCTCGAGCCACACCAGCGCCCGCTTGCTTGCGTCGAACTCGACGGGCAGCGTGATGAGGCTGAACAGGGCCGTCACCAGAAAGGCACCGATGGCGATGAGCAGCACGAAGGTGTTGTTGAACGCCCCGAACGCCACGAAGGCAAACATGAACAGATACTGCTGGATGCTGGCCGAGATTTGCACGAGCGGCACCAGTGCCGATCGCATCTGCAGGGCGGCATAGGCTTCGGCGTGCTGTACGGCGTGGCCGCATTCGTGGGCAGCCACGGCGGCCGAGGCCACGCTGCGCCCGCGGTACACCTCAGGGCTCAGACTGACCGTCTTGGTCTGCGGGTTGTAGTGGTCGGTGAGCATGCCCTGTCCTTCCACGATCTGCACATCGGTAATGCCGTAGTACGACAACATGCGTTCGGCCACCTCGCGCCCGCTCAGCCCCTGCAGGTTGGGCATGCGGCTGTAAAGCGCAAACTTGCGCTTGAGCTGGCCGCTGAGCAGCATGCCGATAAAGGTGAAAATGATGCTGATGACGAAAAGTCCCGCGTACATATGCTTGGTGGTTTTTCTGAAACAAAGCAAATCCTGAACGCGTATCAGGCGCCACCGGTTCAACGGTTCGTCGAGATGCGCTCGAATCCGGTATAGGGCACCAGCACCGAGGGGATGCGAATGCCCTCGGGCGTCTGGTTGTTTTCGAGCAGGGCGGCCACGATGCGGGCCAGTGCGAGGGCGCTGCCATTGAGCGTATGGGCCAGCCGCGTCTTTTTGTCTTTGCCGCGGAAGCGGAGCTTCATGCGGTTGCTCTGGTAGGTCTCGAAGTTCGACACCGAGCTGACCTCGAGCCAGCGCTGCTGCGCCGCCGACCACACCTCGAAGTCGTAGGTGAGGGCCGAGGTGAAGCCCAGGTCGCCCCCGCACAGGCGTACGATGCGGTAGGGCAGCTCCAGCTTGTCGAGCAGGCCCGAGACGTGGGCCAGCATCTCGTCGAGTACCTCGTACGAGTGGTCGGGATGGGCGATCTGTACGATCTCGACCTTGTCGAACTGGTGTACGCGGTTGAGGCCGCGCACGTGGGCGCCGTAGGAACCCGCCTCGCGACGAAAACAGGGCGTGTAGCCCGCCATCTTGATGGGGAGCTGCTCCTCGGGGATGATCTCGCCGCGGTAGATGTTGGTGATGGGCACTTCGGCCGTGGGAATGAGATAGAGGTCGTCTTTTTCGACATGGTACATCTGCCCCTCCTTGTCGGGCAGTTGGCCCGTGCCGCGCGCCGTGTCGGCATTGACGAGCAAGGGCGGCTGGATCTCTTCGTAGCCCGCGGCGCGCGCTTCGTCGAGGAAGAAGTTGATCAGGGCGCGCTCGAGGCGGGCACCCTGCCCCCGGAAGACGGGAAAGCCGGCTCCTGTGAGCCTGGCGCCGAGCTCCAGGTCGAAAATGCCGTACTGCTGCGCCAGCTCCCAGTGGGGCCTGGCTCCTTGAGGCAGCTCGGGCAATGGGCCCGTCCAGTCTTTGCAGATTTCGTTATCGGCATCGGTGCTGCCTGCCGGCACAGAGGGGTGTGGCACGTTGGGCACCGACAGCAGCAGCTCTTCGAGACGCGCTTCCACCTCGGCTTTGCGGGCCTGCAGCTCCTTGATTTCCTCCTTGAGGGTGCTGACCTGCGCTTTGCGGGCTTCGGCCTCTTCGCGTTTGCCCTGTCGGAAAAGCTGACCGATTTCTTTGGAAATCCTGTTGCTTTCGGCCAGCATCCCGTCGAGGCGCGTCTGTAGCTGACGGCGCTCTTCGTCGAGGGCCAGGATGCGATCGACGATGGCCAGGTCTTCTTCTTTCCAGTTGCGCTTGCGCAGGCCGGCTTTTACTTTTTCCGGCTCGCGGCGTATGAGGTTGAGTTCAAGCATGGTTGTAGTTGGTTTCTGTGGGAAAACAGGTTTTGTGCAAACGATGCAAAGAAAAGCCTTTTTGATGGTAAAAAACCGAACGGCCAACCGCTTCGGAAACGCCCGCCCGAGGGCCCCACGCCTCAGTTGGTGCGCCAGAAGTAGGGCGTGAACAGCACGAGGATGGTGAACAGCTCGAGCCGCCCCAGCAGCATGATGATCGACAGCACCACTTTTGCGGAAGCGGACAGGTGGGCAAAGTTGTCCACCGGCCCCACGGAGCCGATGCCGGGGCCCACGTTGCCCAGGCTGGTCGCCACGGCCCCTACCGTCGTCTCGAAGTCGTAGCCCATGCTGGCGATGATCAGCGAGCCGAGCACGAAGGTGATCAGGTACAGCAGCAGGAAGATGATGACGTGGGTCATGATGCGGGGCGCCACCACGCGGTCGTCGATCTTGAGCGGGACGATGGCCTTGGGATGGATGAGGCGCTTGAACTCGAGGTACGAGTTTTTGAAAAACACCAGATGACGAATGATCTTGATGCCGCCGGCAGTGGAGCCGGCGCTGGCCCCGATGAACAGCAGCACGAAGAACAGCATCGTCAGGCCGGGCGTCCAGGTGGTGTAGTCGGTAGTGACATAGCCAGTGGTGGTCATCAGCGACACGATGTGGAACAGCGCGGCGCGGAAGGTGGCTTCGAGCGAGGCATGCCCTTCGTTGTCGGGCAGGCCGCCCGTGCTGAGCCACGCCACCATCGTGACGATGATGCCGAGCAGCAGCGTCAGGCTCAGGTAGGTGCGGTATTCCTCATTGCGCCACATGCGGCGGAAGCGGCCCGTCACGCCGAAATACAGCACCGTGTAGTTGGTGCCGGCCAGAAACATGAAGAAGATGATGGTGTACTGTATTCCCGGATCGGGAAAGGCGGCGATGGAGGCGTTGCGCGTCGAAAAGCCGCCCGTAGCCATGGTGGTAAAGGCGTGATTGACGGCTTCGTAGAGCGACATGCCCTGCCCCCAGAGCAGCAGCGCCTCGAGCGCCGTCAGTCCCACGTAGATAAGCCACAGCCGCTTGGCCGTCTCGCGGATGCGCGGATGTACCTTGTCGGAGGTGGGGCCGGGCGCTTCGGCAGCGAACAGCTCGATGCCGCCAATGCCCAGGATGGGCAGGATGGCTACCGTCAGCACGATGATGCCCATGCCGCCGATCCACTGGGTGAGGCTGCGCCAGTACAGGATGCCCCGAGGCAGTGCCTCGATGTCGGTCAGAATGGTGGCTCCCGTGGTCGTCATGCCCGAGACCGTCTCGAAGAACGCCTCGGCCACCGAAGGAATGGCGCCGCTCCACAGGTAGGGCAGCATGCCGAAAGTGACCATGGTGAACCACCCCAGCGCTACGATCAGGTAGCCCTCGCGCTTGCGGATGGCATCGCCTTTCGGCAAACGCACGAGCAACAACAGGCCACCACTGGCCAGGCAGGTCACTGCCGACCACAGGAGCGGCCAGGCATCATCGCCGCCATGGTGCCAGGCCACAGGCACACTCGTGCCCATCAGCACGCCAATCAGCACCAACAGAAAACCCAGCACCTTGACGACGGGACGGTAATGGATCATGGCCGTATTTTCGCTGCGTTTTTTGGAAGTGCGCAAAGTTAATGGCCTGCAGGCGATTGCAAAGGCGTGTCTTTGCGCAAGCAAAACCACAGACCATGAGAGTACTCGTACAGCGCGTGTCGGAAGCCTCGGTGACTATCGGCGGGCAGGTGAAAGGCGCCATAGGGCCGGGCTTGCTCGTTTTTCTCGGCATCGAAACGCAGGACACCGAAGCCGATGTGGATTGGCTGGTGCGCAAGGTGAGCCAGTTGCGCATCTTCAGCGATGCAGAGGGCAAGATGAACCTGTCGGTAAAAGACATCGATGGGGAGGCGCTCGTCATCAGCCAGTTCACCCTCATGGCCAGCACCAAAAAAGGCAACCGACCCAGCTATATCCGCGCCGCCCGCCCCGAACAGGCCATCCCCCTCTACGAGACTTTCGTCAAAAGGCTGTCGGAAGCTCTGGGCAAGCCCGTGGCCACGGGCGAATTTGGCGCCGACATGAAGGTGCGTCTGTGCAACGACGGCCCCGTCACCATCTGGATCGACTCGAAAAATCCCGAATGACATGACCCTTGCCGAAGCCCAGCGAAAAGTGGACGAGTGGATTCGCACCATCGGCGTGCGCTACTTCGACGAGCTGACCAACACGGTCATCCTGATGGAAGAGGTGGGCGAGCTGGCCCGACTCATGGCGCGCCTCTACGGCGAGCAGTCGTTCAAGCGGCCCGAAGAGGCCGAGGCTGCACCTGCCCGCCTGGCCGACGAAATGGCCGACGTGCTGTTCGTGCTCATCTGTCTGGCCAACCAGACCGGAATTGATCTCGAAGAGGCCTTGCAGCGCAATCTCGAAAAGAAAACCCGCCGCGATGCCGACCGGCATGCCGCCAACCCCAAGTTGAAGAAGTGAGCCTGCGCAAAAGGGCGGGCCTGTCTTTGCTCAGTGAAATGTGATTACTCCGCCTTCGACCTCTGAAGGTTGCGATTGCAACGGGTGACGATCGTCAATGGTCGCCAGACGATTTTTTGAGATGGAGAGACGAGAGATGGAGTGAGGGAGTGACCGACCACGCAAACTGCCTCAGCGCTGCACCTTCTCCGGCTGAAAGATCATTCAGTTACACAGAGAGCACTGGGCACGCACTGATTTTCACAGAGTTGTAAACTCTCAACCCTGCACGCTCAACCCTCAACAACAGGTCAAAAACTGCGCTCAAACTGCGTGAATCTGCGGCCGAAGGCTGCGGTTCAATGGATGAGGAACCGAGCAATCGAGGAACCAAGGATTTGACAAAAACCTGGTAGTCAATAAGAAAAACTTTAAACTCTAAACTCTACATCCTCAACCAATTGCAACGGGATGCCCAAACCACTTTGATTTGAGTATAACACGGAGAGAAACGACGCTCAACGCTCAAGCCGAGTACAGATATTGTAAAAAATTGGCATGTGTTTTGCCTTGAAAAAGGCGTACGCAAGCATTCACCCCCTTTACGCAGGCGTTTTATACATGCCCTTTTGGGCAAACACTCACTCCGGGTCCCGAAGCACGCCCCCCCTTTGTTGCTTCGGGCCTTTTTTTATGCCTGGCTCGTGTCGCCGCGCTGGCCCTGTGCCGCATAGCGTTTCCGATAAGCTTCAAGGAAGCGTTGCATGCGCGCCTCGAGTTCGTCGGGATCCGTTGTGTATTCGGGGCTCAGGGAGCCGGCGCCCGGCAGTTGTTCCACGAGAATGGTTTGGGTGGGGAAGGCGTATTGCACGCCCAACTCGGCCGCCAGGCGCAGGAACGACATCAGCAGCTCTTCCTTTACCTGCAACTCGTCGGCATACGACCGCACTTCGATCTGTGCGCGCACCATGATGTTGAGCGAAAAGTCGGCAAACTCAATGAAGTGCACGTAGTACCCTTCCTTGCGCGTGCGGGGATGGTCGAGGATGATGCGGCGGAGGCCCTCGATGAATTTTTCCAGCAACTCTGGCGGCGTGTCGTAGGTGACGCCCAGCTTGATATTGAGCAGCCGAAAAACGCGGACGCCGAGATTGCGCACCGAGGCATTGACCAGGTTGCCGTTGGGTATGGTGACCACCGAGCTGTCGATTTGCAGGATGCGGGTGGAGCGAAAGCCCACTTCGAGGATGGTGCCTTCGTATCCTTCGGCCACCACGTAGTCGCCCACCTGAAAAGGCTGGTCTATCAGAATCATCAGCGAGCCGATGAGATTCTTGACCGTGTCCTGTGCCGCCAGCGCAATGGCCAGACCGCCGATCGACACACCGGCAATGAGGGCCGTGACGTCCACGTGCAGCACGCGCAACACCTGTATGATTCCGGCCAGTACGATCAGCACCTGTCCGCCTTTTTGCAAAATGGGCAAGAGCTGATCGTCGAGCCGACTTTCGGTGCGGGCGGCCGCCTGCCTGAGGTAGTAAACCACCAGATCCCACACCCGCAGCACGAGCAGCAGGGCCGTCAGCGTGATGGCCAGCCGCAATACCAGCATCGCCACGCGCGAAAAACTGATGGGCAGCAGCAGCGCCGGCAGCAACGCGCGGAAAAGGAGCAGGAGGAGCAGGGCACTGAGTACGGTGGACAACCGCAGAATCAGTCGGGGGTCGGTTTCGGCCACGCGCGACAGCATGCGGGCAAGGCCCCGCAACACGGGCCGGAGGGCCTGCCGCAATACCTGATGCACCAGCCAGGTGACGAAGATGAGCAGGCCGAGCCCTACGTATTGCCACAGGGCCAGCCCCAGCACCTTGCGTTGCCCCCAGCGCGGCATCAGCCTGACGAACAGGTCGGCACCCAGCGGAAAGACCTCCCTGTGCAGCCTCGGAATGGCTTTGACCGTGGCCTCGCTGTAGTACCACTTGCCGTTTATCTTTTCCACATACACTTCGGGCAGCTCGTCGGGAAAGGGAGCATAACGCGGCCGCCCCAGCGTGTCGGTGTAGTCGGGGGTGCGCGGAAGGGACTGTACCGGCACGTAGAGCCCCAACCCGTCGTAAATCTGCTTCAACCAGATGGCCAGCTCCACGGCCCGGGCGCTGTCGGCTAAGCCGTAGAGCGTGCGTGCGGCCAGCTCGGGCCGGTAGTTTTCCGGTTGCAGGTAGTAGAGGTGGGAGTAGATCGTGTTATGAGGGGTGGCCAGCGTGACTTCAGGGCCTTGCTCCTCGCTCTGGGCCGACAGCACACCGCCTGCCAGAAGAAAGGCAATAATCCACAGGTATGCAAAAAACGAAGTAGTTTGAGATGCGAAGCATCCCGAACTACCCGCACGCACAGCAGCGCGTAAACGCTGCAGCTTTTCCCAAACCGCTTTGCAGTAAGCACGCATGCGGTGCAAAATGGATCCGGCTCCGGGCTTCATGGCTTTTTTGAGGCAAAAATATGCCGGGAGCAATTGGCGTGGGAGCCATTTTTCTCGAGGCCGGAATTGCCCGAATGCCCTGCTGGCCGTCGTCCATCGTCCGTTGATCGTCCTCAAGCGCAGAGGCGCCCGCGCGCAAATCTCAGTGAACCCTTGTTTGTTTGAAACATTTTGTTTTAAATTTGCCTTGTCGATCGGACGCTTGGAAACCGGAATGGTTGAAATTCAAAAAACAGCAGTCATGAATGGTTTCCAATCCTTCGTCCGCGACAACTGGGTGCGCCTGCTCATCCTGGGCGTGCTGTTGTGGCTCAGTGTTCAGCGCCGGGTCTCGCTCGAACTCAATCTCGTACTGCCCCCGGCCACGACTCCGGCATCGTCGCAACCCGAGCCTTACGAAATGACCGAGGCAGAAGCGCAGCAGCCCGTGCATTATCCCGCCACGCCTGCCGAGCAAGCCACGCTGAGCCCGGTGCCGAGTCAGCCGGTGGCGCCTGAGCCCGGGCCGGTCGACGAGCCCCTGTCGGCGACCCGCATCCAGGCCTTCGTCGATCGGTTCAGGCATGTGGCAGCCACTGAAGAGAAGAAGTTCGGCGTGCCGGCAGCCATTATCCTCGCCAATGGGCTGTACCACAGTCGGGCCGGTACCAGCGAGGCCGTCACGCGCGCCAATAATTACTTCGCTTTGCCCTGCACACCCGATTGGAAGGGCGCCACGATCAGCCTCGGCGGCCGGTGCTACCGCAGCTACGACAACGCCTGGCTCAGCTTTCGCGACCACAGCAAGCTCCTCTCGCCATGGGCCATGCGCCTGCCGGCAAATGATTTTGCGGCCTGGGCCCGCCTGCTCGAAAACGAAGTGTACCACGAGCCGGGCCTGACCGACCGTCTCATGACGCTTGCGCGCAGGGCCGGGCTCCAGTATTGAGTGTTTTTGCTTTTGCCTTTCGGCAAATGCCACCCGGGGCGGTACGAGAGGTGGCAGTTTCCGGGCGAGGTGTCCTATCTTGCCCGGAAAAATTGTTGCCATGCGTACGTTGATGTTACTGATAACACTCTGGCTCGGCATGCAGCCGGCAGCCGCACAAAACCCCGCCGACCTCCTGCAGTCGGGGCCCATGGTGGGCTATGCCGAGATGCGCGAAGTCATGCTCTGGGTACAGACCACCCGTCCGGCCATCGTGTTCTTTGCCTACTGGCCCGAAGGGCAGCCCGACTCGGTGCATTATACCGACATGTACGAGACGCGCAAAGAGGAAGCCTGGACGGCCCATCTCGTCGCCGACGAGGTGGAGCCGGGCCGCACGTACGAATACCAGCTCTATCTGAACAAACAGCCGGTCAAACTGGCCTGGCCGGCCCGCTTCAAGACGCCACCCCTGTGGCAGTGGCGCACCGACCCGCCCGAGTTTACGGTAGCCACGGGCAGTTGCGCCTACATCAACGAGCCGCCCTACGACCGCCCGGGCAGGCCTTACGGCGGCGAGTACGAAATTTTCACCTCGATCTACGAGCAGCATCCCGACATCATGCTGTGGCTGGGCGACAACACCTACCTGCGCGAGGCCGACTGGTTCTCGTGGACGGGCATCGTGAAGCGCTATACGCATACGCGTTCGCTGCCCGAGATGCAACCCCTGCTGGCCAATGCCGCCAACTACGCCATCTGGGACGATCACGAGTACGGCCCCAACGATGCTGACCGCACCTACGTGCACAAAGACAAGACGCTGCGTGCCTTCCAGCTCTTCTGGGGCAATCCCTCCTACGGCCTGCCGGGCGCCTGTGGCCCCAACGGCATCACGAGCTACTTCCAGTGGGGCGACGTCGATTTCTTCTTGCTCGATAACCGCTGGTTCCGCCCGCCCAACGACTGCAAGACATGTGAAAAGACCATCCTCGGCAAGGAGCAGCTCGAGTGGCTGATCGAGGCGCTGGCTGCCTCGAAAGCCACCTTCAAGCTGGTGGCCGTGGGCGGCCAGGTGCTCAACACCGTCGAGCGCTGGGAGACCTGGGCCAACCTGGCGCCCGAAGAGCGCAACTATCTGCTGGGCCGTCTCGCCGCCGAAGGCGTGCGCAACGTCATCTTCCTCACCGGCGATCGCCACCACACCGAGCTGAGCAAGTTCGTCAACGAACAGGGCTGGACGGTATACGACCTCACCAGCTCGCCCCTGACCAGCAGCTCAGGCCCACGCGACGAGGTCAACAAGCTGCGCGTGCCCGGCACGCTCGTCACCCGGCGCAACTTCGTCACGCTCACTTTCAGTGGGCCCCGCAAGCAGCGCACCTGCACTCTCCGCTGCTTCGATGCGCAGGGAAACGAGTTGTGGCAGTATGTGATCGAGGCGGAGTGAGGTGAGCGTGGAAGAGGAACCGAAGAACCGAGGATTTGAGCGGGGTTGAGACCGCTACGTGGATGTTGATATTCCGACAGGTCGGAGCCTGTCCCGGCCACCGGGAACAAGCTTTCCGACAAGTCGGAACCTGTCCCGAAACTTCGGGAACAGGTTTTGCGTGAAATTTTGGTTTTTTTCAGGGGCCTCAATATAAAGACCCTCAACCTCTGGCAACCGAATTTCCGAACCACTTTGAAGCGCGTATTATTTTGCCGCCATGGCAAGAGATCGGGCTATACCCTTGCTGGCGCCCGTGGTGCGTCGCTTGCCGGTGCGCATGTGGTGGCGTGCTGCCGACCGTCCGCTCGTGGCAGTGTTCTGGCATGCGGTGGGCCCCACAGCCGACCTGCCCCACGTACGGCATCTCTACGTGCCACCCACCCTTGAGCGATGGCGCGCCGATGTGGACTGGCTGCTCGACCACTTCGAGCCGCTGGCGCCCGACGAGGTGTGTGCGTGGGCGCAAGGCCGCAAGCGGCTGCGTCGTCCCGCCTGTTTTCTGTCGTTCGACGACGGCTTGCGACAGGTGCACGACATCGTCTGGCCCGAGCTCCATCGGCGGGGTGTGCCGTTCGCTGTCTTCCTCAACTCGGCTTTCGTGGACAATGCCGATCTTTTTTTTCGCTACAAGGCTTCGCTGCTCGTCGCGCGGTGGCAGCAAGCGCCGCCTCCGTCTGCGGTGCGGCAAGCCCTCCTTGCCATGCTGCCCGACCCCCTTCGCGCCATCCCTTTGCCGCAGACCTTTCTTTGTGCAGGCTTTCGCCAAAAAGCCATGCTCGACGAAGCGGCCCGACTCATGGGGGTGGACTTTGCCGATTTCCTGCAGCGCTATCGCCCTTACCTGAGCACGGCGCAGATCACTTCCATGGCACGTGAGGGTGTCGTTTTTGGCGGGCACAGCCACGACCATCCCCTCTTTGCCGGGCTCGACGAGGCGGCCTGTCTCCGGCAGACGCGGCAGAGCATGCAGTGGGTGAAAAGCCACCTGCCGGCGCAGTCGTGCTATCCGTTCGCCTTTCCGTTTAGCGACGACGGTGTGCCGGCTTCGTTTTTTGCGAAAGCGCAGGCCGACCGCCTGTTCGATTGCTCCTTCGGCACGGCCGGCCTGCGGTGCGAGCGGGTAGCGGGGCATGTGCAGCGGCATCCTGCCGAGAAGTGGGCTTTGCCGCTTGCCGCCCAGATACCTGCCGCCCTGACGTGGCAGACGATGCTGCGGCTCATCGGCCGAGGCTGCATCCGTCGCTGAGCAGCGGCTTGCCGAAATGGTGCAATCGGTCAAATCGGTACACTCGGCACACCAGTCGCGTCACACCGTCGCTCCTTCACTCAGTCACTCCTCTCCCCTTCTCCCAAGGTACAGCCAGAGCAGCCCGACGATGCCGGTGAGCACCAGCAGCACGGCGATGATCTGCGCCTGCGAGGGGTGCATGCCCAGCACGTCGTAGCGCTTGTTGACGCGGATGATTTCGATGAGGAAGCGCTCGATGCCGTTGAGGATAAGGTAGATGAAAAAGAGGGTGCCCGCCACCTTGAAACGCTTGCGCCAGGCCCACAGCAGGCCGCCGATGGCCAGTGCGGCGATGGTCTCCCAGACAGGCGTGGGATAGACCGGTTGCGGCAGTTTGTGGCAGTAGCGCCAGGTGCAGCCCTCGATGGGGATGCCTTCGTTGTTGACGTTGTGCGGATAGTCGAACGACCACATCCAGTCGGGCAGGAACCACCATTCGGGCTGGGGGCCAGCCACGATGCCCCAGTCGCCGTCGCCGGCCAGCTGACAACCGATGCGGCCCACGCCGTAGGCAATCATCAGCGCGGGTGCGATGGCGTCGGCGAAGTGCCAGAACGGAATGTTGTGCTTGCGCAAATACCACACGACGCCGAGGAAGCCGCCCACCAGGCTGCCGTACATGGTAAGACCGGCGCCGGAGAAAAACTGGCCTGCGGGGTCGGCGAGGAAAGCAGGGATGTCTTCGATGACGGTGAACACCTTCGAGCCGATCAGGCCGGTGATGGCTGCCACGATGGTGATGTCGCCGATGCGGTCGTGGGGCCAAACCTTGCGCTTGACTACCTTGGGTTTGGGCAGCTTCTGCTTTTCCTTTTCCCACCAGCGCATGGCCGCAAAAGCGATCGCAGCGAGCAGGCCGATACCCCAGTTGCCTGCGAGCGAAAAGACCACTCTGGCGGCGTCGGCCTGCATCTCGGCCATGTGCGTGAACATGTACGGTATTTTCCAGCCCAGCACGAAGCCGAACAGCGCATTCGACAGCAGCTCGCCGGGAGTGGCCGGCGCGCCGACGACCTCTTTCACGATTTCGGGTTGAAAGATGCCTTCCTCGGCCTTGCGCTTCAGCTCCAGATACAGCAGCCACGAGGCCGTCAGGATGGCGATGACGAGCATGAGGCCGAACGTCTTGAAGACAGCCAGCCAGTTGTCGGGCTGCGTGCCGAACAGCTCGTGAAACAGGTAGGAAAGGTCGGGATACATCGGTCGAGTGTTTTTTGCGAAAGCAGCGAGACGGCGAGTGCGCCCTGATGCGCGTGTTTTTGCGGCAGCAAAGTAACGCAATATGCCGATTAGGGATGTCGTGGCGTGCGGCGGGGCGTTTTTTGGCGAAAGCCCTCACGGCAATTGCCCTAACTTTGAGGCCGACCTGTGCATTGCCCTGATCAAAACGAATCTTCATGGAAGAAAGCATCCTTTTCGAACGCGTGGGCCGGGTGGCCCGCATCACGCTCAACCGGCCGCGCGTGTACAACGCCTTCAATCGCCCCATGGCGCTCGAGCTGCAGCGCCGCCTCGACGAGTGCGCTGCCGCCCCCGAGATCCGTGCCGTCTATCTGACGGGGGCGGGCAAGGCTTTCTGCGCCGGCCAGGACCTGCAGGAGGTGGTGGACCCCAACGGCCCCGACCTGACCAAAATCCTCGAAGAGCACTACAACCCCATCGTGTTGCGGCTGCGGCAACTCCCCAAGCCCGTGGTGGCGGCCGTCAATGGCGTGGCTGCCGGCGCCGGCGCCAACATCGCGCTGGCATGCGACGTGGTGGTGGCTGCCGAGTCGGCGTCCTTCCTCCAGGCATTCAGCAAGATCGGCCTCATTCCCGACAGCGGCGGCACCTGGACGCTGCCCCGCCTGGTGGGCTGGCAACGCGCCTCGGCCCTCATGATGCTGGGCGAGCGGGTGAGTGCCCGCGATGCCCTGCAGATGGGCATGCTCTACAAGGTGTACGACGACGAGGCTTTTGCCGAGGCCTCGTGGCAGTTGGCCGTCACGCTTTCGCAAATGCCGACGCGCGCCCTGGCCTGGACCAAGGAGCTGCTCAACGCTTCGGCCAACCAGACGCTCGAAGCCCAATTGCACATGGAGCAGGAGCTGCAGACGGCTGCCGGCCAGACCCGCGATTACAAGGAAGGTGTGCAGGCTTTCCTCGAGAAACGCAAACCCGTCTTCAAGGGCGAATGACCCATGCCGAACGAACTCAACCCTCGCCTGCGCGACCGACTGCGGCGGCGGCCCCTGCCGTCGCGTGAGGAACTGGTGCGCGGCATCCTGAAAGGCGATCGCGTCGTGCTGGGGCAGGCCATCACCCTCGTCGAGAGCAGCCGCCCCGACCACCAGCAACTGGCCCTCGAGGTGGTGGAGGCCTGCCTGCCGCATGCCGGCAAGGCGCGTCGCCTCGGCATCACGGGGGTGCCGGGCGTGGGGAAGAGCACCTTCATCGAGGCGCTCGGCCAACATGTCATAGACAGGGGCCATCGCGTGGCGGTGCTGGCCATCGACCCTACGAGCAAGGTGAGTGGCGGCAGCATCCTCGGCGACAAGACGCGCATGGAAAAGCTGGCGGCCCGGCCCGAAGCGTTCATCCGCCCCTCGCCGGCCGGCGAGCAGCTCGGGGGCGTGGCGGCGCGTACGCGCGAGGCCATTATCTTGTGCGAGGCGGCCGGATACGACCTGGTGCTGGTGGAGACGGTAGGCGTGGGACAGTCGGAGACGGCCGTCCATTCCATGGTCGACTGCTTCCTGCTGTTGCTGTTGCCGGGTGGGGGCGACGAGCTGCAGGGCATCAAGCGGGGCATCGTCGAGATGGCCGACCTCATCGCCGTAAACAAGGCCGACGGCGAGCGGCTGCCCCTGGCCCGCGAAGCACAGCGCGCCTATCGCAATGCACTGCGCCTCATGCCGCCCCATCCTGCCGGCTGGCAGCCCCGCGTGCTGCGCTGCTCAGCCCTCACCGGTGAAGGGATTGCCGAGGTGTGGGAGGCCGTGGAGGCCTTTTTTGCGCAAGCGCAGGCCTCGGGATACCTGCAGGAAAACAGGGCGCGACAGGCGCGCTACTGGCTGCATGAGAGCATTGACCAGCGGCTCAGGCAGTTGTTTCTGGGGCATCCCCGGGTGCAGGCACTGCTGCCCCGTTTCGAACGCGAAGTGGAGGCGGGCCGCATGTCGGCGCTGCGGGCGGCCACCCTGCTCATGGAAGCGTTCGCGGAAAAAGAAGGATAGTCTGCGTCGGGAGGATCAGGAATTTGCCGAAAGGCAAAAAAATCCCTCGCCGCGGGGGCGAGGGAGGTGTGTGGCGCTTGGAGCCATCACAACTTGCGGAGTTTGTATTCTGAAAGCACAGCGCACGGGGCGCTGCCGTGTCCTCGTTTTTACTTCTTTCCGCCAAAAAGGTTGCCAAGAATGCGCATGCCCATGCCGGCGATGTCGTCTATGGCGCTGCCGTCGCCGTCTTGGTCGAGGAAGCGCGTGATCATGTCCATGGCCGGATTGCTGCCTTGCTGTTGTTGCACGGTGCCGGCAAGCATCTGCACAATGTCGTCGAGGCCGAAGCCCGCTTCGCGGCGCGTCTTGCCCAGGGCGCCCATCACGACGGGGGCCAGCATTTCGAGCAGGGAAGACCCTTTTTCGGGCTCCAGGCCGCTCGTCTCGGCCACTACCTTGGCGATGGTTTCCTTGCGATCGCCCAGCAGGTGGCGCAGGATGCCTGCCCCATCGGTCATCTTCGGGTTGGCAGGCTGAAACTGCCCGCTGAAGTACTCCATGGCGTGGTCGAGCAGGCTGCCGTCGTGGTCGCGATCGATGGCCTGGAGGAGGCCATTGGCGTTTTCGGGGCGAGTGGCGTTCTTGGCGAGGCTCGTCACCAGTGCCGTAATGGCTGTCTGGGCGGCGGTGGCTGCCTTGTCCTTTTCCACTCCGCCGAGTTGTTGGCTGAGGGTTTCCACTACGGTGTCGTTTTGCAGCAGTTGTTGCTGCAGCAGCTCCATGAGGTTGGTGCTTGTACTCATGATTGAAAAATTTTACTCAACGCGATGCTCGGATCCCATGGCAAGTGGCACGTAGCACATGCCGGGCTGAGGACCGTACTGAGTGATAGAGAAAAAATCCTGGTTGCAGAAATTGTGAATGGCCGGGTTGAGAAGATAGATGAGCGATATGTGGTAAAGATACACAATTCGCCTTGCTGATTTGCTTTTTTCGGCTGAAATGTTCATTCTTTGTGTCGCTTCATTGATACGTACGCCATGCACCGTCGTCACATTTCGTCCATCCCCGCATCTCTTTGCCTTTCGGCAAAAACCACTGCTTTGCGTTGGTTTCGGAAGCAGGGCGACAGCCGCTTGCTGTTTCACAACTATCGCTATGCGGCCGAGCTCGTGGCGCTGATCGAGCAGGTGGCCGATGCGGAAGGGCTGGATGAGGAGGGCCGTCATGCGGCGGTCATTGCCGGCTGGCTGGCTTTTACGGGCTATGCCACCGATTACGACCAGCCGGCACGCGGTGCGCTCGAGGCGCTCGCCTTGCTCGAGCAGGAGCACGGCCGGCCGCTTCCCCTCGTGCGCCTCTGCCTGACGGCCAACGTGGCGGCGCTGCCGGCCAACGCACCGGCTGCTGCCGAGGTTTTTGCCGATGCCTGGCAGGCGCTCCACTATGCCAGCGACGACTTCAAGACCGTCGATGCGCTGCGCCATGCCGAATACGAATTGGTGAAGCGCACCTCAGTGGCGGCCCCCGCCTGGCGCTACCGGTTGTGGCAAGAGCTGATGGCCGTGCGCTGGTACACCGACAGCGGACATCGCCTGTTCGGCGGAGCGCTG
The DNA here is from genome assembly GCA_015490175.1 of Saprospiraceae bacterium. Taxonomy (GTDB): domain Bacteria; phylum Bacteroidota; class Bacteroidia; order Chitinophagales; family Saprospiraceae; genus WFYJ01. Next base: position 55,933 of record WFYJ01000009.1, read on the forward strand.
GCCCGACACATCCAGGCGCTCAAAGAGCGACTGGCACGCGACCGCCATCTGCCGCCCCCCACCGATGCGCCCGACCCGCTCTTTCAGGGCATCGAGCGCAACGTGCCCACCAGCGCCATACAGACCTGGCTGCGCAGCGCCTACCGCACCCAGATCAACCTCAGCGCTATTGCCGACAACAAGGCGCACATCATGATCAGCGTCAATGCCATCCTCATCTCGATCATCATCTCCGTACTCAGCTATCGCAACATCACCGAGACCAATCCCATGATCCTGATGCCCGCGGTGATCTTTCTGGTCACGGGGCTGGTGTCGCTCACCTTTGCCATCCTGTCGGCGCGACCCAAGGTGACGCGCATGAAAGGCGAGCCCCCTCGCCCCGACCAGTTGAAGCGGCACCTCATCTTTTTTGGCAACTTTGCCTCACTGGAAGAGGAGGAGTTTGAAAGGATGATGGATCTGGTGATGCGCAATGGAGAGCTGCTCTACGGCAATATGGTGCGCGATCTGTATCATCTGGGGCGCGTACTCGATACCAAATACCGCTTCCTCACCGTTTCGTACAACGTATTCATGGTGGGCTTCATCCTGACGGTGCTCACCTTCCTCGTCGCTTTTTTTGCCTGAGGCTGCCCGCACCCTTCCATTACACCCGTATCGGACCCAAGCGCAAAAAACCCGATTGCCATGAACCTGTCCGCACCACTCGTTCTTGCCGCTTCGCTCTGTCTCGTGGCGGCGGCGCCGGCACAGAAGCCCGATCCGGAAGCCTATGTGCAGCGATACAAAGACATCGCCATCGCCGAGATGATCCGCACGGGCATTCCCGCCAGCATCAAGCTGGCACAGGGCATACTCGAGTCGGCTTCGGGGACCAGCTACCTGGCCGTACATGCCAACAACCACTTCGGCATCAAGTGCCACAACGACTGGAAAGGCAGGAAGGTGTGGCGCAAAGACGACGACTATCGCAACGGCAAGCCGGTCAAATCGTGCTTTCGGGCCTACAAAACTGCCGAGGAATCATTCGTGGCCCATTCCGAGTTTTTGCGCGACCCGAAAAAGAAGAAGCGCTACGGCTTCCTCTTCGAGCTCGACCCTACCGACTACAAAGCCTGGGCAAAGGGCCTGAAGCGGGCGGGCTACGCCACCGCGCCCGACTACGACAAGAAACTCATTCGCATCATCGAAACCTACAACCTGCACCAGTACGATCTGCTGGCCCTGCAAGACGAGGTGGTCATCACGCCGCATCCGCCGGTGCCCGAGCTGCCCTTCGAAGAGGGAGCGTTGCCCTATCCCACATTCCCTTCGCTCCACCAGGTCATCGTCAACAACGACGCCAGGCTGGTGCTGGCCCGGGCTGGCGAGACGCCTGCCTATATCGCCGAGCGCGTGCGCGTGCCCGTACATCGGCTGCTCAAGTACAACGAACACCTGACCGATCCCTATCAGGAGCTCGAGGCAGGTACGCCGGTATACATCCAGCCCAAGCGCAATTTCTGGCGGGGCCACCGCAAGTGGCATTACGTCAAGGCCGGCGAGACGATGATCTATATCTCCAACCTCTACGGCGTCAAACTCTCCAAACTGTACTGGCGCAACCGCATGCCCGAGGGCAGCGAGCCTGCAGTGGGTGAGCGCATCATCCTGCGCGGGCGCGTCAAGCCCGGCGAGGCGCCCCGCTTGCGCGCCACCGACACCTTGCCCCTGCCCGGCGAAGACGACTTCTTCGACGATACCGACGTCGTGACCCCCGACAATCCCGAGCCACAGCCCCCCACGACGCCCTCCACGGATGAGGAGCCCGAAGAGCCCGTTTTCCCCGAAGACCCCTTTGGCGGCAGCGCACCGCCCGCCACGGAGCCGTCGTCGCCCCCTTCGCCACAACCACCGCCCCAGCCGCCCGTGGCCCAGCCCGAGCCCGAGCCAACAGTGACGCCCCCTTCGCCACAGCCCGAGCCGCCGGTGACCACACCGCCGATTTACTACACGGTCGTCAGGGGCGATACGCTCTACAGCATCGCGCGGCGCCATCAGACGACGGTCGAGGAAATCAAGCGCCTCAACGGCCTCGACTCCAACCTCATCAAGCCCGGGCAGCGCCTGCGCATCCGCGAGTGAAGAGCGGCAGAAACGCCTCTTTGTGCTACCTTGGCACTCCTGACCACACCAAATGCAGACAAGACCATGGTACGCAGCCTGTTGACTGTCCTCTTGATGATCAGCCTTTCGGCAAACGTGGCCGCGCAGGGGGGCTTTGCCTTTGGCTTCAAAGGCGGACTCACCCTCGGCATACAGAACTGGAACAGCATCGAGCAGGATCCGCTGTTCAAATACCACGGCATCGCCTACATCGAAACGCTCGACGAGCAATCGGAACAGTTTGCCGTGTTCGTGCAGGCAGGCTGGCACGTCAAGGGCAGTGCCATCCGCAACCGCAACTTCATCAACCCCCTCAATGGCAATGTGTATCGCCCGCCGGCACGCGAGTTTCTGTTCAACAACATCTCGCTCACCTTCGGTGGCAAACGCAAGTACGAATACGGCGCCGGCCGCTTCTACTACCTGCTCGGCGTCCGCGGCGACTACACCGTCAGCACCAACCTCGACGAGTACCAGCAATTCAACGAGGCCAATCCCGCCTATTCCATCTATCCGTGGCCCTTCTTCGTCAATCGGTTCAACTACGGCGTCACGGTGGGCGGCGGCATTGAGATGCCCTTCGGCGAGCTGGCAGGCGGCCTGATCGAGCTGACCGTCAATCCCGACTTTTCGTACCAATACCGGCAGCCCGCCATCCCCAACGTGCAGAACCCCTACACCGGCCAGACGACCACCATCCCCGAACGCCTCATCCGCAATATCACCTTCGAGCTGACGCTGGGGCTGCGTTTCCTGCGCAAGGTGATCTACGTCGATTGATGCGCTGCTACCCAGTTGGTCAGCGCCACGAACTCGTCGAGCGACAATTGCTCGGGACGGCGCGTCATGAGCGGGGCATCGAGCGGCGTGCCCGGCGCCACCAGGCTTTTCACAGTATTGCGCAGCATCTTGCGCCGCTGGTTGAACACCGTTTTGACCACCGTACGGAACAGCGACTCATCGCATTCGAGTGAAGCGCCTTCCCTGCGGGTCAGCCGGATGACGGCCGACTGCACCCTGGGTGGCGGGTTGAAGTTGCCCTTCGATACCTGGAACAGGAGCGTGCCCTCGTACCACGCCTGCGTCAGCACGCTGATCACGCCATAGTCCTTGCTGCCCGGCCCTGCCACGATGCGCCGCGCCATTTCCAGTTGGAACATGCCCACCATCTCGGGCACGTACTGCCGGTAATCGAGCATGTGAAAGACGATCCGGGAAGAGATGTTGTAAGGGAAGTTGCCCACCAGGCTGAAGGCCTGCCCTTCAAACACCCGGTCGAGCGGCACCTCCAGAAAGTCGGCAGCGATGATATGAGGGGCCAGCTCGGGAAAGTGGGTCTCGAGCCAGCTCACCATGTCGGGGTCGGCTTCGACCACCTTGAGCGGCTGGCCCGGCTCCAGCAAATAGCGGGTGAGCATGCCCTTCCCAGGGCCCACTTCGAGCACGGGGCCCGTCCTCTCCAGACTTCGGGCGATGCGCCGGGCGATGTGGTGGTTGGTGAGGAAGTGCTGGCCGTACGATTTTTTTGCCTTCACGTCTTGTGGTTTGCGCCAAAGGTACGGCCTGCCGTAATGCCCGGGCGTGAAAGCGCAGTACCGAAACAACCCCTAACTTTGGCCGATTGAAAACCCGACACGCAAAAGACCAGACAAAAGAATGGAAAAAGTAAAAGTAGGCATTACAGTAGGAGATATCAACGGCATCGGGCTGGAGGTTATTCTCAAGGCGCTGCACCACGAAGGTATCTTCGACATCTGCACGCCGGTGATCTACGGCTCTACCAAGGTGGTATCCTACCACAAGAATATCCTTCCCGAGTTTCGCATTCCCTTTCAAGGTGTCGCTTCTGCCGAGCGCCTTTCGGCAAACAAGATCAACGTGGTCAACTGCTGGAGCGAAAGTGTGAACATCACCCTGGGGCGTGCCACCGAAGATGGCGGCAAGTATGCCTGGCGCTCGCTGGACTGCGCGGTGGAAGACCTGAAGAAAGGATTGATCGACGTGCTGGTCACGGCCCCCATCAACAAACAGGCCATGGAGATGGCGGGGTTTCAGTGGCCGGGGCACACTGAATACCTCACCGAAAAACTGGGCGCGGGTCAGAGCCTGATGTTCATGATCAGCGATGATGTGCGCGTGGGCCTGGTGACCAATCACGTGCCTCTGCGCAAGGTGCCCGAAAAGATCCACAAGGATCGCGTGATCGAGAAAGTGCGACTCATGGAAGAGAGTCTGCGCATCGACTTCGGCATCGAGCGGCCGCTGATTGCCGTGCTCGGCCTCAACCCCCACGCCGGCGAGCAGGGCCGCATCGGCAACGAAGAAGTCGAGGTCATTCGTCCGGCCGTGGTCGAGCTGAAGAATAACAACTACATGGTCATGGGTCCCTTCCCGGCCGATGGCTTCTTCGGCAGTGCACAGCACCAGCGCTACCACGGCATCATGGCCATGTATCACGATCAGGGACTCATCCCCTTCAAGCTGCTCACCTTCGGCCAAGGCTGCAACTTCACGGCCGGACTGCCCTATGTGCGCACCTCTCCCGACCACGGCACCGGCTACGACCTTACCGGCAAGGGCGAGGCCAATGAGGGCAGCATGCTCAAGGCCATCTTCACGGCCATAGACATCTTCCGCAACCGTCAGAAATACAAGGAGCTGGAAGCCGCGAAGGCCACTCCCGTCATTTCCACGCTGCCCGACGAGCCTGAGCCGGGCAGCGAGGACTACGAAGAAGAGCTCCCCGCAGAGGAGTGAGTCGGATCAAGGCAGAATGGGATCGCCCTCGAGGAGCGGCACTTCGGCTTTGATGGCGCGTGAGTCGTACCATCGCTGCAGCCCTGGTGCCGGAGATACAGCTACCTCCCACACCGAAGGGGGCTGGACCGTAGCCAGAGATGGGGCGGGTGTCGCAGGCACGTTGGCCGTCTCCACAGGAGACTGGCGCAATGCGCGTACCTGCATGTCGTAGCGCTGCAGGTCATACTTCTCGATGGTGCGGATCAGCAGTTCGGCATAATGCGGGTTGGTGGCATAGCCCATGCGCTGCAAGCCTTCCGCCCAGCCCCGGTAGTCCAGGATATCGAGCTGGAAGAGCTGCTGATAACGGTCCTGGAGCAAAAACCAGGTATGGTCGCGGAACGAAGCCTCGGGCGAATCGTATTTGCGGAAGCAGGAAGGCACCAGTCGGCCTGCTGCATCGCGATCGTCATCTTCGAGTGCGATCGTTTCGCCGTCCCACCAGCTCTTGCACTTGATGCCGAAATAGTTGTTCGCTTCGCGTGCCAGCCGGCTCTGGCCCCAGTTCGATTCCACGATACTTTGCGCGAGCTTGATGCTGGCCGGAATGCCGTAAGCCGCCATGTCTTCCATGGCAATGGGGGCGAAGCGCTCGATCCAGGCCAGTTTGTCTGTATCGACCTGGCCGTGGAGTGCGGTACAGAATGCCAGGCACAGCAGCAAGCCCATCAGGGCGCGGCATGTTTGTTTTCTCATGAGTATGCTTTTTGGTGGAGGAACCGGTTGGTCCCTGTTCCTTCCGGTTTCGCTCTTTCTTTTGTGGTTTGATAGCAATATGAATACCAAACATTTATATGTCTAAAAATTTGAATTCATTTTCCATTGCTTTGCAATAAATAACAATGTGTAAAAATTTATCTGTGACTCGTATTTGAAAAAATTGCATGAAAATTGAAAGGGTGGTTCCGTAGGCCTGTATCCCGAAAACGGAACCACTATGAAATCACCCCCTGTCCGACTCTTCTTGCTTGCCTGCCTGTGTGGGCTTTTCTTTTCCCCGCTTGATGCCGGTGGCCAGGAACGCCTGTATGGCCGGAGCCCTGCTACCGGGCCGGTGCGGCGCGTGCTCGTGCCCGTGACGACGACCCTGGAAGCTTCGGCGCTGCGCCGGCAAATGGACGAGGCGCGCGTGTTGCTCAATGCCGGGCGATATGTCGAGGCCGTGCAATTGCTCGATGGTGTGCTCGCCCCGCGCCTGCTCATGGCCGAGCCATGGATGCTGAGAGGATACGCTCGTTTTCAGATGGGCGATTACACCCAGGCCATTGCCGACTACAGTCGCGCGCTGATGATGGACCGCAGTCCCACGCTGTATTACAATCGGGCACTGGCCTACAAACGCACGGGTATGCTTCGGGAGGCCCTGGCCGATCTCGATGAGGCGCTGCGCCTCAACCCGGATGCGGTAGCCGTGCACTTCGAGCGAGGCAATATCCTGGCGGAAATGCGTCAGTGGGCCGAGGCAGCGCGTTGGTACGAGGACGTGCTGGCGCGTGTACCCGAATACCGGCCTGCCTGGCTGAATCTGGCCAAAGTGCGTATGGAAGCCAATCAGACGACGCGCGCATTGGAGGCTCTCGACGCGGCTCTGGCCCTCGAAGTGGACAGCCATGCCTTGCGCATGCGCAGCCGCTGTTTGCTGTTGCAAAATCGCTTTGAGGAGGCCTGGGTGGATGCGCTCGAGGCCCTGTATCTCGATCCGGACAATGCCGATGTGTACTATCTCATTGGTCGGATCGAGCAGCAGCAGGGCGCCGATGAGGCGGCATTGCGCAGCTTCGAAGTGGCCGTAGAGATCGCCCCCTTGCCGCGCTACTGGCTGGCCCTGGGGCAAGCCCTGTTCGATCTGGGCGATTACTACCGCGTGGTGGAAGCATGCAATGAGGTGCTGGCACGTGAACCGGAAAACCCGATGGCCTGGGAGCTGCGCGACAAAGCCTATGCCGCCATCGAAGGCCTGCACCGGCAGTGGTCGGTGGCGGAGGAATAAACGACACTTTAACGCCCGTTTGACAGAATGCTGTTTGGGATAACTTGAAAATACTTACCTTTGCGTCGGCTTTCGCAGCCATGAGAAAAAATTCTGAGCGGCCTTTTTGGAGTAATCGTCAAAGGCGCCCGGAATCTTGAAATCGGGGGCATTGATTGCGAGATGCCTCTCGTTGATCTTTCGAACCAGCTTTCATTTACCCAAAATGAACCCCATGTCGACGCAAGAAGAAAAAACCCGCTACTCGGACGAAGAACTGGAAGAATTCCGTCAACTGATCGAATCCCGCCTCAAGGATGCGCGCGAAGACCTCGCCTGGTACGAGTCGCAATTGCAAGAGCTGGCCGAAAATCCCGACGCCAAGGCGCGCGGATACGACCACATCGCCGGAGTGGAGGAAGTAGAGCAACTGACCACGCTGGCAGCCCGCCAGCGCAAGCTGATCAAGCACCTCGAAAATGCACTGGTGCGCATCGATAACAAGGTATATGGCATCTGCCGCGTGACGGGCAAGCTGATTCCCAAGGAACGCCTGCGTGCCGTGCCCCATGCCACGCTCAGTGTCGAGGCCAAGCTGCAACGTCGCTGAACCGCCTTCCGCACAACACAAGCTCCCCTTTGCGTGTTACCTTTGTCGCAGCCCTTCCCCGTGTCTCTTGCGAGGAAGGGCTGATCATTACCGCCTGCGGCCGGCAATGTCCTTTGCCGGCCAGGCGTTGAGGCGGAAGCGGGCCTATGCGCCTGTGATGAAGCAAAAACAGTAGCACATTGAAAACTTCGCACAAACTCACGTTGATCATCCTCGCCGTGCTGATTGCCGATCAGGCACTGAAGATCTGGGTGAAGACCAATATGTACTACGGTCAGGAGATCCCCATCCTGGGGCTCGATTGGGCCCTGTTGCACTTCGTGGAGAACAAAGGGATGGCTTTTGGCCTGTCTCTGGGCGACGGCGAGGGCTGGGGCAAGCTGGCGCTCAGCGTTTTTCGCATTGGCGCGGTGGGGCTGCTCATCTACTATTTGCGCAAGCTGATGCAAGAAGGGGCCTCCTTCGGGCTGCTCACCTGCTTTGCGCTCATCCTGGCCGGTGCGCTGGGCAACATCATCGACAGTGCCTTCTATGGGCTGATCTTCAGCGAGTCGCCGGTGCACCTGCGCCAGCCGGCGCAGATTTTTCCCGAAGGGGGAGGCTATGCCGGCTTCCTGTATGGCAAGGTGGTGGACATGTTTCACTTTCCGATCTATCGGGGCATCCTGCCCGAGTGGGTGCCTTTCTGGGGTGGACAGTACGTCGAGTTCTTCCGACCGGTATTCAATCTTGCCGATGCCTCCATTACCATCGGTGTGCTCAGCCTCCTGATTTTCCATCGCGACTTTTTCCGGCAACCCGTAAAGAAAGCAGAAACCGCCGAGTCCACTCCCGACCAAACGTCCGCCGTGCCGCAGGCCGAAGCGGCCTCGCGGGAGTCGTAAGTGGCAACGACACAACCTCCTCCGCGCCCGGTTGCTGCACCTGGGGGGAGTGTATGGGAATGTAACCGGCTTTTCGGGGAAGACGGAAGGCGGGATGGGAAGTGCCTCAGCTCTGCTTTTTCTGTTGCTGCTCCCTTTCGAACTCTTCTTCGCTGATGGGAATGACGACGGTCATTCTTTTCTGCTTGCGCGCTTCGTCGTCCTTGGCTACGTAGGCCAGGTAGCGGTTGATGGCCCTGACGATTCTTTCCAGCTTGGGGTAGTTGATCGAGTAGTACACGTATTTGCCTTCGCGTTTGGTGTGTACCAGGCGCGCGAGCCGCAATACGCGCAGGTGCTGCGACGTGATGGATTGTTCGAGCTGGAGGGTGTTGTAGATCTTGTTGACGTGGGTGGAGCCTTGTTGGTCAATGAACTCGAGGATCTTCATCCTCAAGGGGTGTGCCAAGGCACGCATGATTTCAGCAGACTCCTGTAAGCGCTCGATATCGAGCTTTACCTCAGCCTTTCTCATAGAAGTTGTATGTTTTGTTGATATCAAAAAGCGTCAAGCAAATATGCGTTTTTCACCTATTTTTTCAAATTTCAACAAAAGAAAAAAGCCGAAAGTGCAGGCACTTTCAGCTTTTTCCGGGATCTCTACTCCGCTTTTCCCATCAATGGAATGTGAAAATCACGCTCACCTCCAGTGAAAAAGGTGATGATGCTCTTTGTACACGGGATCGATTTTCAGGACTTGGGAGAAGAGATCAATGTTTTTTCTCCAGGACAGATACTCGGTGTCAGGAGGCCAGCTCTTCGATCAGGCGCGAAATCTGGCTGAGGCGTTCCTCATTGAGCGAGTAGTAGATGTACTTGCCCTGGCGTTCGGTATTCACTACCCCTGCGCGGCGCAAAATGGCGAGGTGCTGGGACGCTACGGATTGTTCGAGGCGCAGTTTGATGTAGATCTCCGTGACGGTCATCTTCTCGTTTTCTTCGAGCAGCTCGATGATCCGCTGGCGCAGCTTGTGATTCACCGCTCGAAGCACGAGCACCGCCTTGCGCAGCTCCCCGTAGTCGAGGTGGATGTCCTCCTGTCCTTTCCGCAGCGTAACGGATTCGTTCTTTTGTTTTCCCATAATTATGTTTTTAGTATGTGTTAGTATGTGTACACATCCGGTTTTTACCAAAACTATACCAATTGGCAAAATCCAAATGTATAGCCATGCATAATCACAGTATTCTCAACACGAAATAAAACCATTATACGGACAATAAAAAGGAAAAGCCCATATTAAAAATGTTCGTATTAACCATGCTCTGAACGTGGAGTGCTTGATTGATCAGTATTTTTTGTAGTTATATTATTGTTGTAACAATAAAATTAATGTTTCACCCCTCGAAGGTGGCAGGGGGCCAGTACCATAGTGGGAAAAAATGCGGGGTCAGAGCAGTTTTTTTCTCGGCGTGGTGATGTGGGGAGGCTTGATGTACTCCGGGGTGAAATGGGCCAGTGATTCGAATGCCCTTTCGGCAAAACGCTGTCGCGCCAGGGCGGCCAGGTGGGTGGCCGAGCACTTCAGGTCGAGGAAACGGGCAAGGGGATGGGCCAGCAACTCGCGATATTTTGGGGCGCCGTTCCCGGCAAAAACCACGGGTTTGCCCTGCCCCAGCAGGTAGTCGAAGGTGTCGGGTGCGAGCGTGAGCGGTCGGGGTGCTTCCAGCTCGGTGCCATGCGGGCCGTACACTGCTGCATAGACGTCCATGCGGCGGGCGTCGATCATGGGCACGAAAAAGGCCTCGTCGAGGCCGGTGGTCTGCCACGAGGCCCAGGCCAGTGCCTGCAAGGTGCTGACGGCCACCAGCGGTTTGTCGAGCGCATAGCAGATGCCTTTGGCTGCCGAAGCGCCGATGCGCAGTGCAGTGTAGGATCCCGGCCCTTTGCTCACGGCTACCCCATCGAGGTGGGCCAGCGACCAGCCGGCATCCGCCATCACCTCTTCGATGAAGCGAGTGATGAGGCGCGCATGCTGCATGCCTTCAATGGACTCGCGCTGGGCCAGCACCGCCTCGCCATGCGAAACGGCTACCGAGCACACGTCGGTAGCCGTTTCGAGTAGCAGCAGCCGTGGGTTGTCGTCTTTCATATGCTCGCATCAAAGTGGTTCGGGCAATCCGGGTGCGCATGTGGTGCAATCGGTGCAATCGGTCAAATCTGTCAAACCGGTGCAATCGGTGGAATCGGTGCAATCGGTCAAATCGGCCCCCCTCACTCCTCTCTCCTCTCTCCGTCACTCCGTCACTCCGTCACTCCGTCACTCCGTCACAAAACGACCATCGTGGCGGCAAAGTTAGCGCGAAATGATGGTTACCACCCGGTCGTACGACAGGCCGGTGAAGATGCCAATGGCGCCGGCGTCGCCCTCCAGATTGGAGATGATGGTGCTGGGCTGGGCAAAAGGGTTGCCGTTGGCATGGACGGCATCGTCGAGGCTTTCGAGAAAGTCGGCATAGGCCTTTTCGATGTGGAAAAGGGTGTTGATGACGGTGTCGCCCTCGCTGAACTGGAAGCCCGATCCGAACACGCCCACGTCTTTGTCGAGGAACTGGTCGGTAGCGACGAAGTCCTGCAACGGCAGGCTGTCGAGCGAGCTTTCGTGCAGCATGCGGCGGTAGTAGTCTTCCGTGTCGGGTGGGTCGGTGAAGTAAGTGAGTACGCGTGCCATGTCGTTGCCGTCAAATTCCACCAC
>WFYJ01000010.1 GCA_015490175.1 Saprospiraceae bacterium
GTAGGGTTGAGGGTTTACAACTCTGTGAAAATCAGTGCATGCTCAGTGAGCTCTGTGTAACTGAATGATCTTTCGGACTTTTTTCAGCAGGCTCAAATCCTCGGTTCTTCGGTTCCTCATCCATTGAAACCGCAGCCTTCGGCCGCAGAAAGACGCAGTTTGCGCGCAGCTTTTACCTGTCGTTGAGGGTTGAGGGTTTAGGGTTTGCAACTCTGTGAAAATCAGTGCCTTCTCAGTGGCGCTCTGTGTAACTGAATGATCTTTTAGCCGCAGAAGACGCAGTCGTCGCGCAGTTTGCGCCATCGGTCACTCCCTCGCTCCTGCACTCTGTCGCTCTGTCACTCCTCTCTCCGTCACTCCATCTCTCTGTCACTCCGTCGCTCCATCTCAAAATTCGGATTGCGCTGAGTATACACCATTTGATTTTCCCGGCCGGTTCGGCCTTTTTTGCCACAGGCGGGTCAATATGCGGAATACCTGTAAAAAGGCGAAAAGAAATTTTTGGCGCAAAAAAGTTGGATTTTGAAAAAGACATTTGTAACTTGGCGGCATCGCTCTTAATGTAAGATTTACAACATCCTTAGTTTGACTTTCAAACTTTCTTTGGATAAAGAGTAATTTGGTTTTATTTGGTTAGGGCTGAGGTAGTGCTTCACAGCGCTGCCTCTTTTTTTGGCCCGTTGCGGTTCGGAATGTGTCTTTTCGGGCTCGGGCACGTATCAACAATGCCCCGGGGCACTTTTCGATCCACAGGCTCTTGCAAGAGAGACTTCTATCTTTGGCACTTCAATCGGACACACCAATTCCTGGGCGACTTGGGGAAGGAACAAGACAAACTGAAAGACCACGAACTGATCGAGCGGTTTTTGCGTTCGCAGGATCCGGCTCTGTTTCAGACCTTGTACCGGCGCTACGCGGGCAAGGTTTACGCCAAGTGCATTTCAATGCTTCAGGACAGAGGATTGGCCCAGGATGCGGTGCAGGAGATTTTCACCCGGCTCTTTCTCAACCTTCACAAGTTCAACGGCAAGGCGCGTTTCAGCACGTGGTTGTACGCAATCACCTACAACTATTGCATTGACTGCCTTCGGCGCAGACACAAGGAACAGGCGATCTTCAGCGACGAGATGGAACAATCGGAAGACGAGGCGGCATTGCAGCAGGAGGATCTTCCCGACAAGGTCTTGCTCGAAATGGAACTGGATCGGCTCGAGGCCGTTTTGGACGCCATTCCTCCCGGCGACAAGGCCGTGCTGTTGATGAAATACCAGGACGGGATGCAGATCAGGGAAATCGCCGAAGCGATCGACAAGACAGAGAGCGCCATCAAGATGCAACTCAAGCGCGCCAAGGCCAAAGCGCGTCAGGCTTACAAACGCCTTTTTGGCCACGACCCATTGCGATAAACACACAAATACGGCAGCCATGTCCCGAAACAGCTTCAAAAAGCTGGCAGAAGTGCAAGAAGAGCGATACCAGCCTCCGCCCGAGCTGGAGCGTCGGGTGATGGCCCGCGTGCACCTGCTGTATGCCATGGGCAAGGCTGCCGAGTTGTACCTGCCCCAGCTCGTCCGTATGTTCGTGCATATGTTGGGCAGTACGGCCGAACAACTGGATCAGATGCGTTTTCCCGAAAAGGACGAGCCCGAGAAAAAGCCTCCGAACCGCTAAAAAGCTGTAAGAACCTTCTTCGCATAAAGCACCCAATCATGCAAATCGTTGACATACTGACGCAGGTAGTAGCCCGTTTTGCCGCAGCCATCCCCAAGGTCGTGGGGGCACTTATCGTGGCCATTGTGGGATGGATCGTGTCGCGGATAGTGAGCAGGGCGTTGTGGAAGCTGCTGCAAAAAGCCGGTGCCGACCGCCTGGCACGCCGGCTCAACGCATCGGACTTCGTCCAGCGGGCCCGCATCGAGATAGTGCCCAGCAAGCTCATTGCCCATCTGATATACTACGTGCTGCTGCTCATCTTCCTGATGGCTGCCACCGATGTGCTGGGCATGCCGGTGGTGTCGCAGATGGTGGCCGACCTCATTGCCTACATTCCCAACTTTGTGGCGGCGGTGTTGCTGTTCATCATCGGCATCATGCTGTCGGAAGGGGTCAAGAAAGTCACGCTGGCTGCCTGCCAGTCTATGGGCATCCCCTCGGCCGACATCATCGCCAACTTCGCCTTCTACCTCGTCTTCCTGACGCTGACCATCAGCGCACTGGCCCAGGCCCGCATCGAAACCGAACTCATCACGGCCAACCTGACGGTCATCCTGGCGGGCATCGTGGTGGCTTTTGCCATTGGCTACGGCCTGGCCTCGCGCGACACCATGGCCAACTTCCTCGCTTCGTTCTACAGCCGCTCGAAGGTGCAGGTGGGCGACGTGATCACCATAGACGATGCGCGCGGCAGAGTCATCAGCATGGACAGTACCTCGCTCACCCTCGAAAGCGACGACGGCCGGCTCATCGTCATCCCCTTGCGCAAGCTCACGACCGAAAAGGTGGAAATACACCAGCGCGCCGACAAGACGGAATGACGAGTCGGGCCGTCAGGCGTCATTTGGCGAAAGCCGGAAAAACGAGTACGGAAATCAGCACATTTGCTCACCCATAAAAACCATTTGTCATGAAATATCTACCGCTCTGTGTGCTGCTCTTGCTGTTGGGCCGACACCACATGTACGCTCAGGCCGACGAAGCGCGCCTCAAGGAACTGCGCAAGCTGGCCGAGATGCAGGCCGAAGAGACGCCCGACGGCTGGAAGAAAGGCGGAGGCATCGGCTTCGACCTGGCCCAGTTGGCCATCATCAACCCCCGCGTGGGTGGCGGCAGCAATCGCCTGGGTTTCGGCGGTCTGGGCAGCTTCTTCGCCAACTACAAAAAGGGCCGCCTCAGTTGGGACAACAGCGGCTCGTTCCAGGTGTCGGTGCAGCGCATCGGCAGCAGGGTACAGCCTTTCGAGAAAAACATTGACGTGCTGCGTCTGGGCTCGCGCCTGGGCTACCGCACCGGCAATGAAAAGCTGTTTGCGGCAGCGGAAGCCACCTTCGAGTCGCTGCTGTTCAAGACCTACGAGGGCAACATCCTCAAGAGCGACACCCTGCCCGTCATCGCCCGTTTCGGCTCGCCCCTGCGCACGGCACTTTCAACGGGGATCAACTACAAGCCCGACGATCGCTGGTCCATCTACGCGGCGCCGGCCACCATGCGCCTCATCTACGTGGCCGACGACGCCATCGCCGCACGCAACGTCCACGGCAATGAAGAAGGGAAAAACAGCTTCCTTCAGTTCGGCGCCAACCTCAATGCCGTGTACCAGGACAAGTATTTCGAAGAGAAAATGAGCGTGAAGAGCTCGCTCGACCTGTTCTCCAACTACCTCAAGGATCCCCAACGCATCGACGTGCTGTGGCAAACCGACATCGGCTGGGAACTGGTGAAAAACGTCTCGCTCAACCTGCACACCGAGCTGTTCTACGACTACGACGTGCGCGTGCAATACGACGCCAACAAGAACGGCATCTACGAGGATGGCGAGCTGGCGCGCAAACCCAGCTTCACCGAAGCCCTGCTGATCAAGTACAACTACGTGTTCTGAGCAAGGGGCCGTGAAGGTTGAGACCGCGCGGCGGATGCTGAAACGCTACGCTGGCAGAGCCAGCGATGTTGAGATGGCATCAT
>WFYJ01000011.1 GCA_015490175.1 Saprospiraceae bacterium
ACGCTACAACGCTCAACCCTCAACCAGGTCAAAAACTGCGCTCAAACTGCGGCGCTCTGCGACCGAAGGCTGCGGTTTCAATGGATGAGGAACCGAGGAACCGATGATTTGACAAGTAACTGATAGTCAACAAGAAAAACTTTAAACTTTAAACCCTAAACCCTAAACTCTAAACACTACACCCTCAACCATTGCAACAGGATTTCCCGAACCACTTTGATGCGGGTATGACCGGTTGCCGTTCGACGGGTCAGCGCTTGCGCGCCAGCGTCAGCCCGTCGGCGACGGTGAGCAGGCACAGCTCGATGCGGTCGTCTTCGTGCAAGTGGTTGTTGAAGCTGCGGATGGCCTCTGTTTCGGGTTCGTGGTTGTCGGGATCGGCCACCTTGCCGTCCCACAGGGTGTTGTCGATGGCGATGAGCCCGCCCGGACGCACCAGTTGCAGGCACAGCTCGTAGTAGGTGATGTAGTTTTCCTTGTCGGCATCGATAAAGGCGAAGTCGTAGGTGTCGGGGCCTTCTTCATCTATGAGGGCGGTGAGCGTTTCGCGTGCCGGAGCGATGCGCAGCTCGATCTTGTCGGCCACGCCGGCTTCCTTCCAATAGGGCTGCCCCATGCGCGGCCACTTTTCCTCGATATCGCAGGCCACGATGCGGCCCTCTGGGGGCAGCGCCAGGGCCACGGCCAGCGTGCTGTAGCCGGTGAACACGCCCACCTCGATGGTGCGGCTGGCCCCCAGCAAATGCACGAGCATTTGCATGAACTGGGCCTGGTCGGGCGCGATCTGCATGTTGGCCTCGGGCAGGCGCTGCGTCTCTTCGCGCAGCCGCCGCATCACCTCGGGCTCGCGCAGGCTGACGGACAACAGGTACTGATACAGCGAATCATCAATGGGTGTGGGTCGGGCCGACATGGCAGCGGTATTGGTGAAGAGGTGCAAAGCGTCGGCTCGAAAGTAAGTGGTTTTCGGGGGATGGAGGAAAAAAGTGAAGGACGAAGAGTGCACCTCCTCGTCCTTCACCGGCAGCCCGCCGCGATGGGCAAAGCGCTACTTCCTGTCCTGCTTTGCAAAGACGCGGCGCAGCAGGTCGGTGGTACGTGCCGAGACGTCGTGCCGGATTTCCTGTTCTTTGAGTGCGACCATGCCAAACAGGCCTTTGAGCGCCTCGCGCGTGACGTAGTCGTCCAGGTCGGCGTTCACCTTTTCCACGAAGGGGATCCTGTTGTAGGTGTTGACGGCCTCGGCCCAGTACTGGCGCGCGTTGAACTTGTCGAGCGACTCGACGATGACGGGGTTGAACTCCTCGTACAGCTTCTGCCAGGTGGCCTGACGCAGGTAGGCCGTGGCCGCCGTGTCGGGGCCCATGAGGATGTCCATGGCGTCCTGGAAAGTCATCTCGGCGATGGCCTGCTTGAAGATGGGGGCGGCCCGTTTGGCTGCGTCTTCGGCACCGCGGTTGATCTTTTCGAGCAACTGCTGTTCGACATTGCTGAAGCCGGGCACGTTCCGAAGCTTGTCGGCGATCTTGCGCGCCTCGGGTGGCAGGTCGATGCGCCAGGGGCTGTTGAAGTAGCCGCCTTCCCGTGCCAGCTTCTGCGCCCCTTCGGTGATGCCGATTTCGAGGGCCTGTTTCAGGCCGGCTGCCACTTCGGCAGGGGTGAGCTGGTCTGTCTGTCCGAGTGTGGTGCCCAGCGTTTGCTGCAGCGTGGCCGGATCGCAGGCAGCAAACTGGATGGCGACGAGCGAAATGACGAAGAATTTGATTTTCATGGGGTTGTGGTTTTGTGGTTGTTGTTGGCGTGTGCGTCACTTGCGTGCCAGCGCCGCAATTTTTTCTTCGAGTTCGTATTCGTCGCCGGGCACGTAGCCGTTGTGCGTCCAGGCGATGGTGCCGTCGGGGGCGATGAGCAGGGTGTAGGGGATGGTCTGGAAGTTGAAGGCGTTGCGGATCTTGTTTTCCTCACCGTGCAGGATGGTGTATTCCCAGCCTTTGGTGGTCACCATGGCGGGTACCTTGGCCAGGGCCCGCTGGTTGTCGATGGTCACGGCCACGACCTCCACGTTGTACTTCTCCTTCCATTCGGGGTACAGGTCGGCCATGGCGTCGAGTTCTTTTTTGCAGGGCGAGCACCAGGTGGCCCAAAAGCTCAGCACGACGATCTTGCCGTCTTTGACCAGATCTTTGGTGGCGACCGTCTCGCCATAAAGCGTGCGGAAGGTGACGTCGGGCAGCGCCTTTTGCGCCATGGCGCTTGCGCAAAAAAACAGCGCAAAGGCCAGCAACAGGGTCTTTTTCATGTTTTCTCACTTTGGTATGTCAAAAAATAATGTTTGCCTGATGACCAAAGGGCCATAGCCGTTCTCCCTTTTGGCAAAAGTAGTCGAACATTACGTAGGCCCTCCGAACGGATGGCTGATTCATCGCCTTTGTGACCGGGTATCCGGCCCAAAGTAACTTCAAGGTAAGCGGGACGCGTGTCCGATGCAAGCACTTTTCCATTGCATTAACGCTACCTTAACCACTGTAAAAGCGAACCTGAACGCCTCTTCGGGGCAAAGCTAAAAATCCATCGCTCATGGCAAAGCGATACCTACTGCTGGTACTGCCCCTGGTGGCTTTGCGTCAACTATCGTACACTCAAGAGGCGGGCCGCCTGTCGGGCAAGCTCGAAGCCAATGGCAACTTCTTCATGCGCGACACCCTCATCGGTGCCGACAACACACCTCAGTACGATCACCAGCTCTATGGCGCCGACGCCTGGCTCAACCTCGTGTATGCACGTGGCGACTTCGAGGGAGGCATCCGCTTCGACCTGTTCCAGAACTCGAACCTGCTCAACCCTACGGGCAGCTATACTGACCAGGGTATCGGCAGGTGGTATTTGCGCAAGCGGGTGGGCAAGCTCGAACTGACGGGCGGATATATCTACGACCAGATCGGCTCGGGCATCATCTTTCGCGCTTACGAAGAGCGGCCCCTCGCCATCGACAATGCCCTGTACGGCCTGTGCCTCGCGTACGAGCTGGCACCCGAGTGGCGGGTGCGGGTCTTCACAGGCCGCCAGAAGCAGCAGTTCGACGCCTATCAGTCGTCGATTCGCGGGCTGGCACTCGACGGCTTCTGGGCCAGCGACTCGAGTAGCCTGACGCTGGTGCCCGGCATCGGTATCGTCAGCCGCACCATTGACGACGGCTCGATGAACCTGCTCACGGCCGAGCTGGCCACCTACGCCGAGGAAGACCGCTTCGTGCCCCACTACAATACCTATGCCCTCAGCGTGTACAACACCCTCACCGCCGGTCCCCTCGCGTGGTATGTGGAAGGCGCCTGGAAGAGCGACGACGTGATGTTCGACCCCTTCGCTACGCGCCTCACCAGCTCGGGCGACACGCTCGTGGGCAAATACTACAGCGGCGACGGTACCAGTATCTACTCCAGCTTCAGCTACGCTGCGGGCAAGCTCGGCATCACGCTCGAAGGCAAGTACACCCACAACTTCGAATTCCGCACGCGCCCGCAGGAGTCGGCCAACCGCGGTATGATCAACTATCTGCCGCCCATGACGCGCGTGAACACCTATCGCCTCACGGCCCGCTACAACGCCGCCACGCAATTCCTCGGCGAGTACGCCTGGCAAATGGATGTGCGCTATGCGCCCCATCGCAAGCTCAATTTCAACTTCAACATGTCGAACCTGACCACGCTCGACCAGGATCTGCTCTACCGCGAGCTGCTGGCCGAGGTCCAGTACAAGTACAAGCGGGAATGGCAACTGGTGGCCGGCGTGCAGAGGCAGCAGTACAACCAGGAGGTGTATGAGGTGAAGCCCGGCGTGCCCCTGGTGCAGACCTTCACCTCCTATTTCGACTTGCTTTACAAGCTCGATCGCCGCAAGGCCCTGCGCTTCGAAGGGCAGTACATGGCTACCGAGCAGGATTACGGGAGCTGGGCCTTTGCGCTGGTCGAATTCACATGGGCGCCGCACTGGGCCATCACCCTTTCCGACATGTACAACGCAAAGCCGAAGAAGACTTTCGATGCCGAGGGCAACCCGCTGCCCATCCACTATCCCCGCATAGATGTCTATTACACCCACGGTGCCAACCGCTTCTCGCTGAGCTACGTCAAGCAGGTGGAAGGGGTGGTGTGCTCGGGCGGCATCTGCCGGCTCGAGCCGGCATTCAGCGGCGTCAAGGTCACCGTCAATTCTTCTTTCTGATTTTTTGAAAAAAACAGACCATGAAATCGAGCCCCATACGCTTCCTTCTGCTGTGCTCCTTGCTGTGGCTGAGCGCCTGCAGCGAAATACCGCCCGTCATTCCCGAACCTTCGAATCCTGCGGGTCCCGACGATCTTGACAACCAGCAGCGCCAGGTGCTGATCGAGGAGTTTACCGGGGTGCGCTGCGTCAACTGTCCTGCCGGCAGTGCGTTCATCCAGGACCTGCTGGCGCTGCACGGCAACCGACTGGTGGCCGTATCCATCCACGCGGGCGAGTTTTCGTATCCGTACAACGACAGCCAGTACAACTTCCAGACGCCCGAGGGCGACCAGATCCTCAACTACCTGGGGCAGCCCTTCGGCTATCCCAGCGCCGTGATTGATCGCAAGCTGTTCGAGGGCGAGGCCACGCTCCAGGTGGGCAAGGGTTCGTGGGCCGGATACATCGAGCAGGAGAAAGCCCAACCGCCAAAGGTGAAGGTGGGCCTCGAGACGGCATGGCAGGCAGCGGGGCGCAAGCTGGAGGTGGACGCGACCGTGCGGGCAGTGGAGAACGTCAGCGCCGACGACATCCGCCTCACCGTGCTCATCACCGAAGACGGCATCGTGGACGTGCAGGAGACGCCCCAGGGCAAGGATCCGAACTACGTGCACCGCCACGTCTTCCGCACGACGCTCACGCCGGCGCTGGGCGAATCGCTGGGTCCGGCCCTCACTGCCGGCCAGACGCTCAACCGCTCCTATTCTTTTGCGATGCCCGACCTGTGGGTGGCCGAAAACTGCCACGTCGTGGCCTTCGTCCATCTCGACGGCGCCAGCAAGGAGGTGCTGCAGGCGCATCAGGTGGCCGTGGTAGAGTGATCCGATAGCCCCTTGTGTTGGTTTGCCCAAAAAGCAGGGGCGCCGCTCGAGCGGCGCCCCTGTGGCGTGCGTCGGTTCCTTTGCTTTTTCCGGTCGTCAGATATGGATGGCCCGGTTGTCGGTGGCAGCCAGTGCGGCTTCCTTGAAGGCTTCGGTAAAGGTCGGATGGGCATGGCAGATGCGTCCGGCATCCTCGGCCGAGGCGCGGAACTCCATGAGCGCCACTGCTTCGGCGATCATGTCGGCGGCGCGGGGGCCTACCATGTGTACGCCCAGAATTTCGTCGGTCTCTTTGTGCGCCAGCACCTTGACCATGCCGTCGGTGTCCATGCTGGCACGGGCACGCCCCGAGGCCCTGAACGGGAACTTGCCCACTTTGTAGGGGATGCCGGCTTCCTTGAGCTGGGGCTCAGTCTTGCCGACGCTGGCCACCTCGGGCCAGGTGTACACCACACCCGGAATGAGGTTGTAGTCGAGATGCGGTTTCTGGCCGGCCATCGTCTCGGCTGCGAAGATGCCATCTTCTTCGGCCTTGTGGGCCAGCATCGGCCCGCGAATGACGTCGCCGATGGCGTAGATGCCCGGCACGTTGGTCTCGAGCTGGTCGTTCACCACGATGCGCCCCTTCTCGTCGGTCTGTACGCCGGCCTTGTCGAGGCCCAACCCCTCGGTGAAGGGACGTCGGCCGATGGCCACCAGGCAGTAGTCGGCCTTGATCTCGAAAGTCTCTTCCTTGTCGCGCGGCTGCACCGTCACCGTCACGCTGCGGCTGGTGGCTTTGACGGTCTGCACGGCGTGCTTGAGGTGAAAGGTGAAGCCCAGCTTCTTCAGCGAGCGCATCAACTCTTTGCTGCAGTCGGGGTCCATGGTCGGGAGGATGCGGTCCATGTATTCGACCACCTCGATTTCGGTGCCCAGGCGGGCAAACACGCTGCCCAGCTCCAGACCGATGACCCCGCCACCCACGATAACCATGCGTTTGGGCACCCTGGTGATGTTGAGCGCTTCGGTACTGGTGATGACGCGCTTCTTGTCGTAGTTGAAGGCCGCCGGCACAATGGGTTTGGAACCCGTGGCGATGATCACCTTGTCGGTTTCCAACACTTTGGTGCTGCCGTCTTCGCGGGCTACCTGGATCTGCTTCGGCCCCAGGAAAGAGCCATAGCCGTGATGGACGTCAATCTTGTTTTTGTTCATCAAAAACTCGACGCCTTTCACCGTCTGCGACACCACCTCGTTCTTGCGTTGCACCATGCGCTCCAGGTCCACCGTCAGATCCTTGAGGCCGATTCCGTGGGCGGCAAACTTTTCTTTTGCCGCGTGGTAGTGCTCTGTGGAGTCGAGCAGTGCCTTTGAGGGGATACAGCCCACGTTGAGGCAGGTGCCGCCCAGCGTGGGGTATCGCTCGATGATGGCCGTTTTCATGCCCAGCTGGGCGCAGCGAATGGCGGCCACGTAGCCCCCCGGTCCCGAGCCTATGACGATCACGTCGTATTTCTTTGACATCCGTCCGGTTTTTTGATTGTGAAAATGAATAGCGGACGTTGGCCCGCGGTCTTGTCCGTTTTGCAGCAGCAAAAGAACAGCGGTTTGCCCGAAAATCCTAAAGGGCAGCCACGCTCAGTGGCTGCCCTCGAGGGGTGAGTTTGGTCATTTGCCTTTCGGCAAACAGAGCCTGGCAGTTCAAAAGAGCTTGCCCTGCTTGCCCTTGTCCAGCTCGAACTCGATGGTGGCACCGGGCTTCAGCTTTTCGGGCGGCGTGGTGGCGGCCGGCCCGCTCGCTGCTTCCACGGCTTTTACGGAAGTGAGCTTGCCATCGTGCAACTTGTTGCCCAGTGCCTTCCAGCCTTTGACGTCGATGAATTCGGCCAAGGCCACCTGCCGGCACTTCGTCTTTTTGCCGTCGCGGTACTTCACTTCCACCACGGGTTGCGGCTCGGTAGTGGCAAAGTAGAGCGTCGAGCTGCGGTGCTCGTTGATGAAGGCATAGCGCTCGCCCGCGCGGGTGGCTTCGATGCGGAAGCGCTTCACAAAGCTGCGCTTGCGTTCGCCGTCGTAGTACACGGCGCTGACCACAGCCTCGGGATCGAACTTGCCGATCCAGACGAGTTGGGGCGCGTCGTAATGGTTGAGCAGGTCGAAGTCGGTGATCTCGTAGGTGCCGTTCTTGTAGATGGCCAGGATCCGGTCGCCGGTATCGAAGGCACCCAGGTAGATGCCGCGGGCTTCGGTGTTGAGTCGGCCGCTCACCTCGTCCATCCACAGCTCGACGGCGCCGAGGGTGGATTGGCCCACCTCTTTTTGCACCACCTTGCGCACGGGAAACTTGGTCACCGCGTTGCCGCGGGCCCCGCGCCCCTTGATGGCCAGGTCGCCGAAGTCGAAGTCGAACACCTTTTTGCGGGCGCGGCAGCCCTGCGTCAGGTGGATGGTCACCACCTCCGACTCGCCGTTGGGGTGAGCGGCGAAGTAGTGTACCTTCGAGCCTTTGGCGCCGGTGGTGAGGTCGTACTCGCGGTCGCGCGTGATGGCCGTCACCTGGAAGCGCTTGGCGTAGGTGCGGCCCGAGGCGCCGTCCACGTAGAGCATGTGGTAGGTAGTGCGGTCGTCGCCCTTTTTCCATACGCCCACGTGGATGATGTTTTTGCCCACGAAGGTCTTCTCGGCATTGCGCGTCACCACCATCTTGCCGTCCTTGCGGAAGACGATGATGTCGTCCAGGTCGGAGCATTCGCAGATGAATTCACCCTGGCCTTTCTTGAGGCCATAGCCGATGAAGCCTTCCTTGAAGTCGGCATACAGCTTGACGTTGTTGGCAGCTACCTGTGCCGCTTCGATCGTCTCGAACGAAGTGATCTGCGTGCGGCGCGCGCGCCCCTTGCCGTACTTGTCGAGCAGGTGCGCGTACCACTTGATGGTGTATTCGGTCAGATGGGCCAGGTTGTGGCGTACCGCTTCGAGCTCTTGCTCGAGCTGGCGCAGCAGCTCGTCGGCCTTGAACGAATTGTACTTCGAGATGCGTTTGATCCTGATCTCGGTCAGCCGCACGATGTCGTCTTCGGTGAGGTCGCGCTGCAGCCGCAGCCGCTTGTCCGAGGCTTTGGGCTTGTCGGCGGGGGTGGCCACGTACTTCTTCAGCTCGCGCGGAATGACTTCGAGCACCTCCTCCCACGATTCGCATTCCTCGATTTCGTGGTAGATGCGGTTTTCGATGAACACCTTTTCGAGGCTGGCGAAGTGCCACTTCTCCAGCAGCTCGTGCTGACGGATCTCGAGCTCTTGCCGCAGCAGGTCGCGCGTGTGATCCACGGCAAAACGAAGCAGGGTACTGACGTTGGTGAAGACGGGCTTGTCGTCGATGATGACGCAGGCGTTGGGAGAGATGCTCACCTCACAGTGGGTGAAGGCATACAGCGCGTCAATGGTCACGTCGGGCGACACCCCCGAGGCCAGCTCGATGAGGATCTCCACTTCGGCGGCGGTGTTGTCCACCACCCGCTTGATCTTGATCTTGCCCTTGTCGTTGGCCTTGATGATGCTGTCGATGAGCGAATCGGTCGTCACGCCATAGGGCAAGTCGCGGATGGCCAGCGTATTTTTGCCCACCTTCTCGATGCGCGCCCGCACCTTGACGCGCCCGCCCCGCTCGCCGTCGTTGTAGTCGCTCACATCAATGAGGCCACCCGTGTCGAAGTCGGGATAGAGCTTGAAGCTCTTGCCTTCCAGGTAGCGGATGGCCGCCTTGCACAGGTCCACGAAGTTGTGGGGCAGGATGCGCGTGGACAGACCCACGGCAATCCCTTCGGCACCCTGCGCCAGCAGCAGCGGAAACTTGACGGGCAGCGTGACGGGTTCTTTCTTGCGCCCGTCGTAGGAGCGCTGCCAGCGCGTGGTCTGTGGGTTGAACACCACCTCTTTGGCAAAGGGCGTCAGGCGCGCCTCGATGTAACGGGGTGCGGCAGCGCTGTCGCCGGTGCGCGGGTCGCCCCAGTTGCCCTGCGTGTCGATGAGCAGCCCTTTCTGTCCCAGATTGACCAGCGCATCGCCAATGGCGGCATCGCCGTGCGGGTGGTACTGCATCGTATGACCGATGATGTTGGCCACCTTGTGGTAGCGCCCGTCGTCCATCTGATACATCGAGAACAGCACGCGGCGCTGCACCGGCTTCAGCCCGTCTTCGACGGCCGGCACCGCCCGTTCCAGGATCACGTACGAAGCATAGTCCAGGAAGTAGTCCTGATACATGCCGTTGAGCGTCAGTACCCGCTCCCCGTTCTGATTTTCGAAATGAAGTGCCTCCTCAGGCTGTTTGTTTGCTTTTGCCATATGTGCGCTTTGCTTGCGATGCGGCCCCGTCCGGGGAACATCCTGTTCACTCAAGCCCGCGAAGTTAGTTTTTGTTCTTGCCTTTCGGCAAATGAAACCCGGTGGACACAGACCACGGCCAGGAGATGCAGACTCGCTTTTCTGTTTTTTGCTTTTGCAAAAATAAAAACATTTTGTTTTATTGCATCAAAATGGTTTGCGTTTAAACCAAAGTGGGTGGTGTCCTTAAATAGATGATCGCGCATCCCGAAAATGGACCGACTGCAGAAAGGTGTTGCGTGTAGGGTTTAGAGTTTAAAGTTTTTCTTGTTGACTATCAGTTTTTTGTCAAATCCTCGGTTCCTCGGTTTCTCATCCATTGCAACCGCAGCCTTCGGCCGCAGACAGACGCAGTTTGCGCGCAGTTTTTGACCTGTTGTTGAGGGTTGAGTGTGTAGGGTTGCGGGTTTACAACTCTGTGAAAATCAGTGCATGCTCAGTGGCGCTCTGTGTAACTGAATGATTTTTCAACTTTTTCAGCAGGCCTCTTGAATCGAATCCTCGGTTCCTCGGTTCCTCAT
>WFYJ01000012.1 GCA_015490175.1 Saprospiraceae bacterium
CTGATTTCAAACTGCGTTTGCTGCGGCCGAAGGCTGCGGTTTCAATGCCTGAGGAATCGAAGAACCGAGTATTTGATAACAAACTGACAATCAACAAGAAAAACTTTAAACTTTAAACTTTAAACCCTAAACTCTACACGCAATACCTTTTGCAGCCGGTCCATTTTCGGGATGCGCAATCATCTATTTAAGGACACCACCTACACAGATTACTCAGACATTGCACAGACTACACAGATTGCACAAATTGGACTGATGGCACCGCAACGTACAGAACATGTTTGGTGGGCGGGCTTTCTCTGCGCAATGCCGCTCAAATACTACCTTTGCGGCCATGAAAATGACGGCCAAGGACATTGCCGCGTTGGTGGGCGGCACCGTGGAGGGCGATCCCGATGTGGTGATCACGCGCCCGGGCAAGATCGAGGAGGGAGGAGAAGGGGTATTGACCTTTCTCGCCAACCCGAAATACGAACCATGGATCTACAAAACCACGGCCTCGGCTGTGCTGGTGCGCAATGACTTCCAGCCGAGAGAGCCGGTCAGGGCAACCCTCATCCGGGTGCCTGACGTACAGGCCGCCGTAGCCCGGTTGCTCGAACAGTTTGCCGGCGACGTGCAGCATCCCACCGGCATCGCCAGCTCGGCCGAGATCCATGCCGAGGCCGACATCGGCGAAGGGGTCGGCATCGGCGACTTCGTCGTGGTGGCGCGCGGCGCCGCCATCGGCGACGGATGTGTGTTGTATCCGCACGTGTACGTGGGCGAAAACGTGCACATCGGGCCGAACACCGTGTTGTATCCCGGCGTGAAGGTGTATCGCGGCACGGTCATCGGCAGTCGCTGCGTGGTGCATGCCAATACTGTCATTGGCAGCGACGGCTTCGGCTTTGCGCCCCGGCCCGATGGCTCGTGGAAGAAGGTGCCGCAGACGGGGCGCGTGCGCATCGAAGACGACGTGGAGATCGGCGCCAATACGGTCATCGACCGGGCAACGATGGGCGAGACGGTCATCCGACAGGGTGCCAAAATCGACAACCTCGTCCAGATCGCGCACAACGTGGAGGTAGGGCCGCACACCGTCATTGCCGCCCAGGCCGGCATCGCGGGCAGCACGAAGCTGGGGCGCGGCTGCCAGGTGGGTGGCCAGGCCGGCTTCGTGGGCCATATCCGGGTGGCCGACGGCACGCGCGTGCAGGCGCAGAGCGGCGTGGCCAGGGCCGTCACCGAGCCGGGACAGGCCCTGCAAGGGTCGCCTGCTTTTGGCTATATGGACTACAACAAGGCCTACGCCGTTTTCAAAAAGTTGCCGGAGCTTTACCGAAAGATACACGAGCTTGAAAAACAATTGAAAAAAGCGCTTGACAAGGAGGCTAAAGATTAATCTTTGCGTTCGCGGGCATCATTTGCCGAAAGGCGCATACAAAGCAAAACGAAGTGATGGACAGGCAACACACGATCAGTAAACCCGTATCGCTCAAGGGCCGCGGCCTGCATACGGGCAAGGAAGTGACGCTGGTGTTTCATCCGGCACCGGCCAACCACGGCGTGCACTTCCGCCGCACCGATCTGGAGGGACAACCCGAGCTGGTGGCCGACGTGACGCTGGTCAGCACCACCGAGCGCGGCACCACGCTCAAGCAGGGCGACGTGCAGGTGCACACCATCGAGCACGTGCTCAGCGCGGTACACGGCTTGGGCATCGACAACGTGCTCATCGAGCTGGACGGTCCCGAGGTGCCCATCATGGACGGTTCGGCCAGGCCCTTCGTCGAGGCGTTGCAGTCGGCCGGTATTGAAGCGCAGGACGAAGCGCGGGAATACTTCGTCGTCGAGGAGCCTTTCGACTGGAAAGACCCTGAGACGGGTGCCGAATACGTGGCCTTGCCTGCCGAGGGCTACGAGCTGACCGTGCTGATCGATTATCAGTCGGAAGTGCTGGGCCCCCAATTTGCGGTGCTGTCCGACATGGCCGAATATGCCGAGGCCATCGCTCCGGCGCGCACCTTCGTCTTTTTGCACGAGCTGGAGCAGCTGTTCGACGCCGGCCTGATTCGCGGGGGAGAGCTGGACAACGCGGTGGTGCTGGTCGAGCACCTGCCCACCGAAGCCGAGCTCAAGGCGCTGGCCCAAAAGCTGGGCAAACCCGAGATGCGCATCGAACGCCAGGGTGTGCTCAACCTTTCTCCGCTGCGCTTTCCCAACGAGCCGGCCCGCCACAAGCTGCTCGACCTCATCGGCGACCTGTCGCTCATGGGGCGCTTCATCAAGGGGCGCATCGTAGCCACGCGGCCGGGGCATACGTCCAATGTGGCTTTCGCCAAAATACTGAAGCAGCGCTACGTGGAGCAACGCAAGCTGCGCGGCCGACCCAAGTACGACCCCAACCAGCCGCCCCTGCACGATTCGGTCGAACTGATGCAGATGCTGCCGCACCGTTTCCCCATGCTGCTTGTGGACAAGATCATCGAACTTTCCGACAACCACGTTGTTGGCGTGAAGAACGTCACGTTCAACGAGGCATTCTTTCAGGGACACTTTCCCGGCAACCCCGTTTTCCCCGGTGTGCTCCAGATCGAGGCACTGGCCCAGACGGGTGGCATTTTGGCCCTGAGCAAGGTGGGGGATCCGGGCAAATGGGATACCTACTTCCTCAAGATTGACAAAGTGAAGTTCAAGCACAAGGTGGTGCCCGGCGACACGTTATTGCTCAAACTGGAGTTGCTGGCGCCTATCCGCAGAGGGATCGTCCGGATGTTTGGCACGGCCTACGTGGGCAACAAGCTCGTATCGGAGGGAGAGCTGACGGCACAGATCATCAAGCGGGAAGATTGACAAAAGTCAAAGAAAAAAACGAGCGCCCCCCGCAACCTCAAGGCAGCTTTTTGGCTCCTCCAGACGAATAGAAAGTACCCGGCATTTTTATGTCGAAGCCATTGAAAACAATTCCCACAACCAGCAAAACAAGCAGCAAGTGATTGATCCGACTTCCGGTGTCAGGAAAAAAGTAACCTATAACGGCTTCACCAATGTGCACCCCGACGCACAGATCGGTGAAAATGTCACCATCTCGCCTTTCGTCACCATTGAAGACGATGTGATCATCGGCGACGATTGCTGGATTGGCCCCAATGTGACCATCATGAGCGGCACGCGTATCGGCAACGGCTGCCGCATCTTTCCGGGCGCTGTGCTGGGCGCCATCCCCCAAGACCTCAAGTTCGAAGGTGAATACACGACGCTCGAGATCGGCGACCATACCACCATTCGGGAATATTGCACGCTCAATCGCGGCACGCGCGCCAGCGGCCGCACCGTCATTGGCAGTCACTGCTTGCTGATGGCTTACGTGCACGTGGCGCACGATTGCGTCATTGGCGACCACTGCATCCTGGCCAACAACGTCAATCTGGCGGGCCACATTACGGTGGGCGACTACGCCGTGCTGGGGGGGCTGGTGGCCGTACACCAGTTCGTACACATCGGCCGCCACTCGATGATCTCGGGCGGCTCACTGGTGGGGCGCGACGTGCCTCCTTACGTGAAAGCTGCACGCGAGCCGCTGTCTTATGCGGGCGTCAACCGCATCGGATTGAAGCGCCGTGGCTTCTCGCAGCGCGACATCCACGCCATCCAGGACATTTACCGCTACATCTTCGTGAAAAACCTCAATCTGAGCCAGGCCGTCGAGGCTATCCGCACCGAGCTGCCCGACTCGCCTTTCAAGGACGAGATCCTGCAGTTTATCGCGACTTCCGAACGCGGTTTGATCAAGGGCTTTCGCAGAAGGGAACGTGCCAGCTAATGCAGATTGCGCTCGAAGGAATCGGCAAGCGCTTTGGGCGCGACTGGATTTTTCGCGACCTCACCTTCACCTTCGAGGAGGGGAAACGCTATGCCGTTACCGGACCCAATGGCTCGGGCAAGAGCACGCTGCTGCGCGTGGTGGCCGGCCATCTCAGTCCCAGCAAGGGAAAGGTGTCCTTTGCCGTGGGCGGCCAACCGCTCGATGTGGACGAAGTGTATGCCCGCGTGGCCTGGGCGGCACCCTACATCGAGCTGATCGAAGAATACACACTCGATGAGCTGTTGCGCTTTCATCAGCAATTCAAGCCCTTCGCCAATGGCGTGCGCACGGCCGAGGCACTGGAACTCATCGAGCTGACCCACGCCCGCCACAAGCAGATCCGCAACTTCAGTTCGGGCATGAAGCAGCGCCTCAAGCTGGGGCTGGCCTTGCTGTCGGAGGTGTCGCTGGTGTTGCTCGACGAGCCGACCACCAATCTGGACGAGGTCGGCGCCCAGTGGTACCACGACATGGTGCGTCGCTTCGGCGAGGGCCGCACCATCGTAGTGGCTTCCAACGTCCCTGCCGATTACGCTTTTTGCGAAAGCGAAGTGCACATCATGGACTACAAGTCGCCGGCCCGGCGGCGTGTGGCGCGTTGAGCGAATCTCTTCAAAGCTCATCATGTCGGAACCGCGGCGCTCAACTCTTTTTCGCACGCGCTCACAATGCCATTTTTATACGCTGATCAAAGTGGTTTGGAAAATCCTGTTGCTATGGTTGAGGGTGTAGTGTTGAGGGTTTAGAGTTTAATGTTCATATTTTCAGAGGCTTGTGAAGATGTGAGGCATCTGCTGAAATCCTTGGTCCTCGGTTTCTCGGTTCCTCATTCATCAAAACCGCAGCCTTCGGCCGCAGAAAGCGCAGCTTGAACGCAGTTTTTTTGGCAAGGTCGGGTTTTGTCAAATCCTCGGTTCTTCGGTTACTCGATTCTTGAGGCCCCTGAAAAAACCCAAAATCTCGCGCAAAACTTGTTCCGAGTCTTCGGAAACTTGTTCCGAGTCTTCGGAAACCTGTTCCGACTTGTCGGAAAGCTTGTTCCCGGTAAACC
>WFYJ01000013.1 GCA_015490175.1 Saprospiraceae bacterium
CGTCGTCTCGATCCTTTATCCTGTAACCGGCTTGCGCGTGCGCCTGCCGGTCGATGTGGATGGCACCCCGCAGGCAATGGTGTGTCGCGCCTCCTCGGCGCGCCCCCACGATGTGCTCTACTGGATCCTCGACGACCAATACCTGGGCACTACCACCGAATGGCATGAAATGGCCATCCGTCCCGAACCAGGGCCCCACACGCTCACCGTGATCGCCCCTGCAGGTGCCGAAGCGACAGTGACCTTCGAGGTGGAATGACCGAGCGATTGATCCATGAGCTTGAGGCAAAAAGTCGAATGGTGGCTGAGGAATCGAGGAATCGAGGATTTGAGCCTGCTGAAAAAAGTCCGTAACAACGTGACGACGTGACATCGTGACACGTGTATCTATAGGCAACAAATTGGATTAAAATAAAAAACACATTGCGAATAGTTTCATCTTTGCGTCCCCGACTTTGGTCGGGGCAGGCTGTTGCGCGAGACTATGGGTTTTTTCAGGGGACTCAGGAACCGAGGATTTGAGCCTGCTGAAAAAAGTCCGAAAAATCATTCAAGTTACACAGAGAGCCACTGAGCATGCACTGATTTTCACAGAGTTGCAAAAACTGCGTTCAAACTGCGTCCCTCTGCGGCCGAAGGCTGCGGTTTCAATGGCTGAAGGAATCGAAGAACCGAAAATTTGACAACAAACTGGTAATCAATAAGAAAAACTTTAAACTTTAAACTTTAAACACTAAACTCTACACGCAACACCTTTTTGCCCCCGGTTCTTTTTCGGGATGAAGAATCATCCATTCAAGGACACCACCGATTCGGGTTGGTGCCCCTACTGCACGCGCAGCAATCGCTCCTGGCGGATTTCCCTGACGTTGCGACAGCCGGCCAGGCCCATGGTCAGCTCGAAGTCGGCCATGAAATTGCGCAGCACCTCGGCCACGCCCTCCTCGCCGGCAATGGCCAGTCCATACACGTACGGCCGGCCGATCAGCACGGCCGCAGCGCCGAGGGCCAGCGCCTTGTACACGTCCGAGCCCGTGCGCACGCCACTGTCGAGCAAGACGGGAATGCGCCCCTCCACCGCCTGCACCACGGCAGGCAACGCCTCGAGCGAGGCCAGCGCTCCATCCACCTGTCGCCCGCCGTGGTTGGACACGATGATGCCATCCACTCCGTACTCCACGGCCTTGCGCGCATCGCCCGAGTGCAGGATGCCCTTCAGGACGATGGGCAGGCGCGTCATTTCGCGCAGGCGCTCCAGGTCGTCCCAGGTGAGTGAAGGACGAGAATAGGTCTGGATGAAGGTACGTACGGCCTTGAGCGGCTTGCCCGACCGCAGGTTGTGCCAGAAGCTGCCCGGGTATCGGCGCATCAGCCGCACCACCTTGCGGATCGTGGTCAGGTTGCGTGGCGGTTTCAGCTCCATTCCGTCGGCGGGGGGCGGCGACTCGATCATTTGCTGAAAGACCGGATCGGACGTGTACTGGGCGATGCCCAGCCCCTCGAGGAAGGGCAGGTAGGCCAGGTCGATGTCGCGCAGGCGCCAGCCCAGCATGGTGGTGTCGAGCGTCACGACGATGGCCTCGCAACCACAGCGCTCGGCGCGCCGCATGAATGAAGCCACCAAGTCGTCCGACTTGCTCCAGTAGAGCTGAAACCAGCGCGGGCTGTCGCCCATGGCCAGGGCGCAGGTTTCCATGGGCACCGAAGCCTGGTTGCTGAAAATCATGGGTACGCCCAGTTCGGCTGCGGCGCGTGCTACGGCCAGGTCGGCCTCGCGATGCGCCAGCTCCAACACGCCGATGGGCGCCAGCAACAGGGGGGCCGGCAGTTGCCGCCCGAACAATTCGATGCTCGTATCGCGCTCCGACACATCGCGCAACATCCGCGGGATGATGCGCCACTGGGCAAAGGCCTGTCGGTTGTGATCCATGGTGTGTTCGAGACCGGCGCCTCCCGCCACGTAGGCCCAGGCTTCCGGGCTCATGCATTTGCGCGCCTTTTCCGCCAATGCCTTCGGATGGGCAGGCACCCTGGGTCGTTTGCCTCCCAGACCACCCACATAGATGGCCTTCTGCCGATCAATCGCCTTGATGCGTGCCATGGCTTTTTTACCGAAAGGTAAAATGAAATGGGGGAATCGAGGGCAGGGATCGGACGCGGGCTGTATACTCAAAGCATATCGGTTTGGGAATTGTTGATGATAGTCAATGGGCGATTTTCCGAGATGGAAAGCGGAGAGATGGAGAGAGGGAGTGCGAAGAGCGCGGGAGTGACCGATTGTGCAAACTGCACGACAACCGCGGTTTCAATAGACGAGAATCGAGAAACCGAGAGACTGTTCAAAAACTGCGTCAGCGCTGCGTCTTCTGCGTCTGGAAGATCATTCATTTACACAGAGCGCCACTGAGCATACACTGATTTTCACAGAGTTACAAAAGCTGCGTCCAAACTGCGTCCATCTGCGGCTGAAAGCTGCGGTTCGTTCAAACTGACGCACAAAAAGATTTGATTTACAATGCTTCAAGCAAAATATCCGCCGTAAGACCATAAAGTTCAGGCTTCGCCATGGTGCCTTTTTTTCAGTGTGCGCGCCTATCAAATGCTTACTCAAATGCTCGATTCCGCATCCATTGAAACCGCAGTCTTCGGCCGCAAAAACGCAATTTGAAATCAGTTGATCGGAGACATTACCTGTTTTTCTTCTTGAAATCGCCGCGTTTCCACGCATCGAAAAACTGCTTCCAGGCCAGCGGATTGAAGATGTTCATGGGCGGCTGCTGGCCAATGTAGTAGTACGAGCGGGCCTGCTGGCGCAGGTAGTAATCGGCATTTTCGTTGGCGTCGTAGGCGGTGGTTTGGCGCAACCGGTTGAGGCTCTCTTCCGCCAGGTTTTCCATGGCCCGCTCCTGCAGATCCGAACTGACGTCCATGGCCAGAAACTCGAGGCGGAAGTGCTCGCGGCTCGGCCAGGGAAAGACGACCGTTTCGGGCAGGTTGATGGTATCCTGTGTCATGAGCTGCACGATGGAATAGCGGCTGTCGCGCAGCGTGTCGGGGATGTGATAGCGCACCGTTTTATAGCCCACGGCCGAGAACTCGATCGTATCGCCCCGTTCCACCACGATGCTGAAAAATCCATCCCAGTTGGTGTAGGTACCACGGCCCTTGCCCACCACCAGCACGTTGGTAAAGGGCACGGGCACCAGCTCATCATTGGTGCCGTCGAGCACCAGGCCGCTGAACTGCACGAGGTGCTCTTCCTGTGCGTTTTGCTGGGCATGGACAAAAACAGGCCATGCGAGCAACAAGGCGCAAGCGATCCAGGTATATTTCATCCTCGAAGTTTTTACCATTGATTCGATCCGGTTTGGCCGCGCCATGGGGCGTACGGCACAGGATAAGGACAATCCAACCCCCATGGCGGTTTGTTCGGGCCGCCACAAAAGTGCACACAATTTGGCCAAAACGCACAATGAGCACCTGCAAAGCCTGCAGGCAGACCCGGAAACCCGGCACTCCAATTCACCCGAAAGTGCGACCTTGCCGCCCAAACAAAAGCACGAGGAACATGAGCATGGTGGACGAGTTCAATGCTTTTCGGGAACGAATGAACGAGCGCATCCTCTCGGAGCGCAACAAGACGCTGAATCGCTTCTTCGCCCTCGACAAGACGGCCTACGAAGAGGGCGCGCTCGACCGCAAAACCAAAGAGCTGCTCGGACTGGTGGCCTCGATGGTATTGCGTTGCGACGACTGCATCCGTTATCATCTGGGCACGTGCTACGAGCTGGGCGTCACGCGAGAAGAAGTCTTCGAGGTGTTTGCCATCGCCAACCTCGTGGGGGGCAGCATCTGCATCCCGCACACGCGCCGGGCCGTGGCCTACTGGGACGAACTCGAAGCGCGTACACAACAATGACAGACTACCGCTGTTGAAGCTCAAAAGCAGCGGCCATGAGCCAGCAGATACCTGACGGCCCAATGCTCTTTTTCGATGGTCATTGCCACCTGTGCCAGCGGTCGGTGCAATGGGTGTTGCGCCACGACCGTCGCGGCCGTCTGCGGTTCGCCCCGCTGCAGGCCGAAAGCGTCCAGGATTTGCTGGCTACAGCGCCGGCTCCCCTGCCCGACAGCCTCATCCTCTACGACGAAGAAGGAATCCATTTCCGAAGTGAAGCCGTGCTTCGGCTGCTCACCCATCTGGGTGGCCCCTGGTCCCTGCTGGCCCGTGCCGGCAGACTGATTCCACGTGGCCTGCGCGACCGACTGTACGATCTGGTGGCCACACACCGCTACCAGTGGTTCGGCAAAAGCAGCACCTGCTGGATTCCACGACCGGAATGGGAAAGCAGGTTCCTGAGCTGACGGACACTCGTCATTCCATCCCATCACGCTCCCCCTCCACAATATCACGTAAAATTGATGTTTGTCAATTTTTCTTTTCGCATGTAACTATCCATGCCGGTACGCCGTTTCCTCCATCGTCCATCCGGATGTGGCATGCACCAAACCCCATTTCTTCACTTAAAACCTGATGCATGAAATTCAACACGGCTATTCTCTACGATGTGGAAAACCTGATCGGCGGCTATGCGCGCATGGACATGCTCTCGAATCTGTCGCTTCCCGCCATCTACCAGAAGATCGATGAGAAGATCAATGGCAAGGTGGCCATCCAGCGCGCTTACGCCAACTGGAGCGATCAGCGATTGTCGATGCTGCGCACCGACATCAATGAGCTGGGCATCGAACCCGTGCAAATGTTCGGATTCGGGAAAGGAGCTGCCAAAAATGCCTCGGATATCCAACTGGCAGTGGAAGCCATTGACATCGCCTTTACGCGACCGGTCATCGAGACCTTCGTCATCGTTTCTGGCGACGGTGGTTTTTCGGCTGTCGCCAAAAAGCTGCACGAATACGGCAAGATGGTTATTGGTTGTGCCTACCCGAAGACCACCAACAAGGTCTTCGAAGCCGTTTGTGACGACTTCATCTGGCTGGAGGTGCCCACGGAAGTGAGCGTGGAAAACGGCAGCCATATTCCCGGGGTGGGCATCGTGACCGACCCGATCGTTTCAGCTTATGTTTCGAAATATGCCGCGCTGGACGCACCTTCCAAGGAAGCAGTGCTGCAAAACGGACGCGATGCCATCCGCTTCCTGTGCAGTCATTCCATGGCCCGCCAGATCATGAGTTCGGAAGGGCTCAATATCTCCATCATCAGTCAGATGCTGAACTACCGGCTCCGCGGCTTCAACTATCAGGCACTGGGATTCAGTCGATTCGTGGACTT
This sequence comes from Saprospiraceae bacterium, assembly GCA_015490175.1. Lineage (GTDB taxonomy): Bacteria > Bacteroidota > Bacteroidia > Chitinophagales > Saprospiraceae > WFYJ01. The sequence continues at coordinate 5,294 of WFYJ01000013.1, forward strand.
TTTGCGACACATCACCTGCACCACCCCTTGCCGTCTGGCCTACAAGCCCCCCAGTGAGTATCGCCTCGTCGTGGGCAACCATCTGCCGCCGGGCTTCGAGCTGACCACTTACATCAAAGACTTGCCGGATCTCCACACGGCCGAGACGTATCGCAACATTCTGACCCGAGGGCTGCCGTCGTTCCGTTGCTATGACCGTCTTTTTCTGGAAAACGTGGCCGATCACATGGTCATGCAGAAACTGGACTACCAGAACCTGTACTTTGGCGAGATCTTGGAAAAGCTCCAGGAAGCCTTTCCACACCATGCACAGGGACAGCTCAAAACCGCCATTCAGGCACTACTTGGCGGCGGCTGTTTCCTGCGAAAGCCCGAAGAGGTACACCTTTCAGAGCAGCGCCTTTCATTCATCCCGGTTTCGAAGGCACAGTGTATGGACATGGTGCTCAAAGCCATGAAGGAAAAACTGGCCAGATCGCTCGAAGAACCTGTACGAACCAATATTTTCAATGCCATCTGGGAAAATCAGGACGATCTGTCGTGAGATTGCCGCCACCTGAACCCCGTCAGCAGGAAAAACGACTGCAACACACTCACGCATTGTCGGGCCCTCGTTCCTCTTTCAGCACCTCGATGTAGGACCGGATTTCCTCCAGCAGGCCGGATACTTTTTTCTTGTCGAAGTTCTTTTTGAGGGTGGGGTCGTTTTCCAGCTCGCCGAGTATCTGGTAGTACTGTTCGAGGAAGGTGATGAGGTAGCCGTAATAGTCCTTACGGAAGCGCTGTACACGGGCTTCCAGCTCGGGAAAAGACTCGATGTGCTCGAGCGTTTGCCGCACCGGCTCGCTTTCGAGCACGGCCCGATAATCGGGCCAGCCATCGGCATCGAGTGGAGGTTCGAAGAGAGCATTCACCTGGTCGATGAGCGAGCGGTCTTCCTGTTCCTCGATGCCCAGCGATTCGAGCAGCCGGGCGTACAAGCCCGTGTATTCGCTTTCCAGCTCGGCATACTTCAATTGGAGGTAGTCCAGATTTTGCCGGAAGGCAGCGTTGGTCTTCAGTAACTTGTCGTAAAACTGGATGTAGGGATCGAGCGCTTCCACGAAAGCCTTGATCTGTTCGGCCTGGAAGACGTTTTCGGCTTTCATGTCGAGGTCTTTGACGCGGCGCGCCGGCTGCCCGTTCACCTCCTTGAGCAGGCGCACGTCGGTGAAGTTGATGGCCGCATCGACGAGGGTCATCGTGATGCTGGTAAGCGGGTTGGAAGCGACGAAGCCCGATACGAAAGGGTTGGCCAACACGCGCTCCACCACGGCCTGCCAGCGCTTGCGGGTGGATTTGTCGGGGATGTGTTTGGCCAGGGTGTTGTTGGATGCCTGAAGCACCACTTCCGTAAACCGGAAGCCGAGTTCGTTACCCTGTGGGTTCTGTGCATCCATCAGGCGGGTGAAGAGGCGATCGCTCTTGACGCGCATCAGCGTGTGGCGAAAGTCGCCCTCCAGCTTGTCGCCACGCAGGACGGCACGTGTCACGGCGGTGTAGGCCCGCCTCCATTCGATGCTGTCGCGACGCACCTGCTCTTCCTTGATGCGTCGGGACCGGGCCAGCAGCTCAGCGTTGCGACGCTGCAGCTCGGCGAGCCGGCGTTGCAAGGCGCTGTTTGCCTGACTGACCGAATCGAGGGCTGTTTGCATCTGCTGCCAGGCTTGCTGCATCGCCGCCATCTGGCGGGAGATGAGGGCGAGCTGCTCCGTCAGGACAGCCGACGAATCGGACTGCCCAAAGCCATGCGATGCGATGCCCAGAAAGAGCCATAGAGTCATGCCAACGCGCAATACTCGGATGTGCATGTGCGGGATTTTTTGCGGTGAAATCGGTTGAATCGGTGAATTCGGTTGAATCGGGACGCTCTTCACTCCATCCCCCCTCCGTCGCTCATCACAAGAAACCTGATGGCGATGAGTATATGCGTACCCCTCAACGCAGCGATAGCCGGAAATGGTTCGCAAGGTATGTTGTGATCCAAAAAATTTGCCCAAGCAAAAACGCCAGCCCCCGACGGAAGCTGGCGCAGCGTGCTTTTTTTCAGAAAAAAATCAGTTCTCTTGCTCTTCGCGACTGATGGCTGCCGGTTGCAGCTCGCGGCCATCCACGGTGGTGCGACCAATGCTGGCATAGTAGAAGCCGCGCTCCTGCATGCGGTCGATGGGATACAGGTTGCGACCGTCGAAAATGGCCGGCTCTTTGAGCAGGCTCTTCATGACGTCGAAGCTGGGCGTGCGGAACACCGACCACTCGGTGACGATGGCCAGCGCATCGGCGCCGATGAGCGGCTCGTACATGTCGTCGCAGAGGGTGATGCGCTCGCCGTAGATCTTGCGGACGTTCTCCATGGCCTCGGGGTCGAAGGCGCGCACCGCGGCACCCGCTTTGAGCAGTTCGTCAATGATGTACAGGGCGGGCGCTTCGCGAATGTCGTCGGTATTGGGTTTGAAGGCCAGCCCCCACATGGCGATGGTCTTGCCACTCAGGTCGTCGCTGCCGAAGAAGGCCTTGATTTTTTCTACCAGACGAATCTTCTGGCGGTTGTTCACCTCCATGACCGACTTGAGGATCTTGAAGTCGTAGGCATTCTCTTCGGCCGTGCGGGCCAGGGCCTGGACGTCCTTTGGGAAACAGCTTCCGCCGTACCCCACGCCGGGGAAGAGGAAACGCTTGCCAATGCGCGAGTCGCTGCCCATGCCGATGCGCACCATGTCGACGTTGGCCCCCACGCGCTCGCACAGATTGGCGATCTCGTTCATGAAGGTGATGCGGGTGGCCAGATAGCTGTTGGCGGCGTATTTGGTCATTTCGGCCGAGCGCTCATCCATGAAGAGGATGGGGTTGCCCTGGCGCACGAAAGGCTCATAGAGCTGATGCATGAGCTCGCGGGCGCGCTGCGAGCGGGTGCCGATGACCACGCGGTCGGGCTTGAGGAAGTCATCGACGGCCACACCCTCGCGCAGAAACTCGGGGTTGGATACCACGTCGAAGAGGTCTTCGGGCGCGTGTTCCGCTATGGCGGCATGCACGCGCTCGGCCGTACCCACCGGCACGGTGCTCTTGTCCACAATGACCTTGTATTTGCCTTGAGCGGCAATCATGGGGCCCAGCTCGGAGGCCACGCCGAGGATATACGAAAGGTCGGCCGAGCCGTCCTCGCCCGGGGGCGTGGGCAATGCCAGGAAGACGATGTCCGATTGCTCGACGGCTTCGCGCAGGTTGGTGGTGAACGTCAGCCGGCCGGCCCTGGTGTTGCGTTCGAAGAGGGGCTCGAGGCCCGGCTCGTAGATGGGCACTTCGCCGCGTTGCATGCGGGCCACCTTCTCCTCGTCGATATCGACGCAGATGACGTGGTTGCCCGTCTCGGCAAAACAGGTGCCCGTCACGAGGCCGACATAGCCGGTTCCTACTACTGCTATTTTCATGAGTCTCGGGGTTGTGTATGGATGTTTGATGAAAAATGCGGCCGGAATTTCCGGACTGTTCCAATGCGTTATTTCAGGTAATGAAAAATTACACCTGTGCCCGTTTTCTGGATGACTTGCGCCGGGTCACATGGCAAGCGAAGGGGGGAAACCCGCAGTTGTCCTTTCGTTTCCCGCTGCGCTGGTTGGATTGCCTCGAGGGGCCGGCAGTTGGGCTCGGGCACCCTTCCAGGTCTGGACGGGCAAAGATAACATGGCAGGGGAAAAGCGAAAGTGCCCATTGCACAGGGGGGATGAGCACCCATTCGTGCTGCAAAGCGCGTTCCAAATCGGAAAGGTGCATGGCCACGCAAGCGATATTCCCTTACCCGAAGCGACTTTGGCCACACCAAAACGGTGCAGTCAGCGTTTAGGCTATCTTTGAGCCAGCCAGCACATGCAGCGTATGGACATTTACACGCGCAAGACGAGGTGGAAGTGGTATCTGGCCATTGCCGGCCTGCTGATCGTACTCGTCTCCATGGCCGTGACGCGCTACCTGACCAACCAGTTGGCCATCGAGGAGCGCAAGAAGGTAGATCAGCTCAAGGCCGCCATGGAATCCATTTCTTTCGAAAACTACAATGAGGCCGACTGCGACGTGACGTTCCAGTTCGAATTCGTGCGCAGCAACACCACCATCCCGCTCCTGCTCGTCAATGACCAGGGCGAAGTGGAGCTGGCCGTCAACTTCGGCCCTCGGCGCGATACCAGCCGGGCGTTTCTGAAAAGGAAACTGGAAGAGCTGATGGCCGAGGGCGTCGATCCGGTGGTGGTGCGCACCCCCGAAGGCGAGCAATACCTCTATTTCGAGCATTCGCGCATCCTGCGCATGCTCGAGTGGTATCCCATCGTACAGCTCGGTCTGATCAGTGCCTTCATCTTTCTGGGCTACCTGGGCTTCAGCTACGCCCGGCGCGCCGAGCAGAACCAGGTGTGGGTAGGCATGGCCAAAGAAACGGCCCACCAGTTGGGCACTCCCATCAGCGGTATCGTGGCCTGGATACAGCATCTCGAAATGTTGCGCCCCGACGATGCCGAATTGCAGGAGGTGGTCCGCGAGCTGGGCAACGACGTCAAGCGGCTCGAGCTCATTGCCGACCGCTTCAGCAAAATCGGCGCCGCACCCGAGCTGCATGCCGTCAACATTTTCGACGAGCTGGAAAAGGTGCGCGCATACATGGCCCGACGCGCTCCGCGCAAGGTGCGCTTCGACTTTCCCGATCCGGCAACGCAAACCCCGGTCGAGGTACACGTCAACCCGCACCTGTTCGAGTGGGTGCTTGAGAACCTGATCCGCAACGCCCTCGACGCCATGGACGGCAGCGGCACCATCAGCGCGTCGGTGCGCACCGACGACCGCCACGTATGGATCGAGCTTTCCGACACCGGCAAAGGCATCCCTTCACACCTGCACCACACCATCTTCCAGCCGGGCTTTACGACCAAAAAGCGGGGTTGGGGCCTGGGCCTGTCGCTGGCCAAACGCATCATCGAAGACTACCACAAGGGACGCATCTACGTCAAGCATTCCGAACCGGGAAAGGGCACGACCTTCGCCATCCGACTGCCGCGGCGCGCGGATGCCTGAGCTCGCCCCGGGCGCATCCGCACATATTGCGCCGGCCCGCAATGGGTCCTTCTGGCGGCGGCGACAGGGCCGGCTTCGCGGCTGGTCTGCGGTGCTTTCCGTCCATGGCTCGCCGGCATTCGTCCAACAGGCACCGTGCAGGCATGGGCATAGCGTCGTATCTTGCAGCCGCTCCGGCCATCATGGTGCCTTGGGCCGTCTTTGCGCCCTCCGCCTGTGGCCCGTTACATTGATTAAAGGACCGACTATACACACACGTATGAATTCGATTCAGTTTTTGAAGGAGGGAATCCGCAATCTTCGCACCGTAGGGACGCTGACGCGTTCGTCGAAGTATCTGTGCCGCAACATGGTGAGCCATGTGGACTTTTCGAATGCCAAAGTGATCGTCGAGCTGGGTGCCGGCGATGGAGTCATCACCCGCCACATCCTGAAGCGCATGGCGCCCGACGCCCGCCTGCTTGCTTTTGAAGTGCTGCCCTCGCTGGCCGAAGTGCTGCGCGCTATCAATGACGACCGACTGATCGTGATCAACGACTCGGCCGAGCACCTGGGCAAATACCTCGAACAGTACGGTTTCGACGGCGTCGATGCCGTGATCTCTGCCATACCCTTCGTGGCCCTGCCCGACGAGCTGGCCTATCGCATCGTGGGCGAGTGCAAAAAATACATGAAGACCGGCGCGCCCTACATCCAGGTACACTATTCCCTTCTGGCCAAAAAGATTTACGAAGACATTTTCGGGGAAGTGAAGGTCCATTTCGTGGCTTTGAACGTCCCGCCTGCTTTCGTACTCGTCGCAGAGAAGGCACCGGAGCCGGTCGAAGTGCCCTCCCATACCTGAACCACCAACAGGCCATCATGCCGCGATCGCACGAACTGGGACGCTGGGGCGAAAACGTGGCGGCCCAATGGCTGGCCGATCAGGGTTGGAAAATCGTTGCCCGCAACTGGCGCCACGGCCCCCTCGAGCTCGATCTGGTGGCCTGGCAGGGTGAAGTGCTCGTTTTCATCGAAGTGAAGACGGCTCGCTACACGGGGCACGGCGCGCCCGACGTGCGCGTCACGCCCGCCAAACAACGTGCCCTGGCGCGAGCGGCCGCTGCTTTCATGCATGCATGCGGCCACGAGGGCGAGATCCGCTTCGACGTGATCAGCATCGTGGTTGCCGATCGAAACTCGTATTCCATCCGGCATTTTGCCGACGCTTTTTTTCCAGGGCTTTGACAGCAGTAACCGGGGAAAGATATTTTTGCCCGCCTTTCCGGACGATCAAAAACGACCAAACCGATGAAAAGCCCACTCACATTCGACGATAGCGGGGTACGCCCGTTCGTGGCCCCGCACGAGCAAGAACAACTGCTTCCCTTTGCCCGACAGGCCCATCAGATGCTCCTCGACGGCACCTGCCCGGGCAGCGACTTCCTCGGCTGGCACGACCTGCCCGCCAACCATGAGCGCGAAGAATTTGCCCGCATCCGCGAAGCCGCCGACACCATCCGACAGCAATCCGAGATGCTCGTCGTGATCGGCATCGGCGGCTCTTACCTCGGTGCACGCGCGGCCATCGAGATGCTGCGTCCGGCTTGGGCGCACCTGCAACCAACCGACCAACGCAAAGACCCGATCGTCCTTTTTGCCGGCACCAACCTCTCTTCCACGGCCCTTGCGGAAATGCTCGAGCTGGTGCAGGATCGCGACTTCAGCATCAACGTCATTTCCAAATCGGGCACCACGACCGAACCGGCCATCGCATTCCGCTTTTTCCGAAAGGTGCTCGAAAAAAAATACGGCCGTGCCGGGGCGCGCCGGCGCATCTTTGCCACTACCGACCGACGCAAGGGAGCCCTGCGCCAACTGGCCGATCAGGAAGGCTATACCACCTTCGTGGTGCCCGACAACGTGGGGGGCCGCTTCTCGGTGCTGACGCCCGTGGGCCTGTTGCCCATTGCCGCCGCCGGCATTGACATCGAAGCGCTCATGAGGGGGGCAAGCGATGCGCGAAACCTCCTGATCGACGGCGACCTGTACAACCCGGCCATTCGGTATGCCATCACCCGGCACGCCCTCTACCAGAAAGGCAAACTCATCGAGCTGCTCATCAACTACGAGCCGCGCCTGCACTACCTGGCCGAGTGGTGGAAGCAGCTCTTTGGCGAATCGGAAGGCAAAGACGGCAAAGGCCTCTTCCCCGCTTCCGCAAACTTCACCACCGACCTGCATTCGCTCGGCCAGTATATCCAGGACGGCCGCCGACATCTGTTCGAAACGCTCGTCGCTGTGGAAACGCCCCTCCACGACCTGACCATCGAAGCCGACGACGACAACCTCGACGGCCTCAATTACCTCGCGGGGAAAACCGTGGATTACGTCAACAAACAGGCTGCGCGCGGCACGCGCGAGGCCCATATCGAGGGCGGAGTACCCAACCTCGAAATCCGGATTCCGGCGTTCGAGCCTTATCACTTGGGCGCGTTGTTCTATTTCTTTGAAAAATCCTGCGCCCTGAGCGGACTGATGCTCGGCCTCAACCCCTTCGACCAACCGGGCGTAGAGGCTTACAAGCGCAACATGTTCCGGCTGCTGGGAAAGCCCTGAGGCACCCGAACAGGCAATCCCGCATCCATCCCACAGAACAGAAAGAAAGGCAAAAGCACGCATGGCACTACCCCGAATCATTGGCAGCTATACCGGTCCCGAGCGCGGTCCGCTATTCCTCTGTACCGGCGGCATGCACGGCAACGAGCCGGCAGGGGTGCGCGCCCTCGAGATTGCTTTCAAGATGCTGGAGCTGGAGCCGCTGGTCAACCACGAATTCAGCTATAAAGGCCGCTTCGTGGGCATCCGCGGCAACGTGCAGGCCCTCCAGAAAGGCGTCCGCTTCCTGAAGCGCGACCTGAACCGCATGTGGACCGAAGAGATCGTCGAACACGTGCGCAAAACCCCCAGAGCACGCCTCGAAGCCGAAGAGCTGGAAATCAAAGAGCTGCTGGAAGTCTTTGACCAGGAAGTCAACAGCTATCAACCCGACAGGATCGTACTGCTCGACCTGCACACCACCACGGCCCGCGGCGGCATTTTCTCGATAGCCACCGACGATCCCGAAAGCATCCGCATCGCCATCAACCTGCATGCCCCCGTCATCACGGGCATGCTGCGCGGCATCACCGGCACCACGCTCCACTGGTTCGTACCCGAGCACTTCGGCGGCACACCGACGACCGGCGTGGCCTTCGAAGCGGGCCAACACGACGATCCCCTCTCGGTCAACCGCGCCATTTCGGCCATCATCAACTGCATGCGCTCGATCGGGGCCGTCAAACCCGAAGACGTCGAAAACCGCCACGACAAACTGCTCATCACCTACTCGCAAGGGCTGCCCAAAGTGGCTGAGCTGCTGTACGTGTACCACATCCAGCCCGACGAGGAATTTCACATGATTCCGGGATTCAAGAACTTCCAGCCCATCCGCAAGGGCCAGACACTGGCCTGCAACCAGCATGGTCCCATCCGGGCCCCGATGGACGGGCTCATCCTCATGCCGCTGTACCAGAGCAGGGGCGAAGACGGGTTCTTCATCGTCCGGGAAGTGCCGTTCGGAGAAGAGGAATGATGGTGGCGTCCTTGAACAGATGATTCCACATCCCAAAAATGAACGGGGGCAAAAGGTGTAGCGTGTAGAGTTTAGTGTTTAAAGTTTAAAGTTTAAAGTTTTTCTTATTGATTACCAGTTTGTTGTCAAATTTTCGATTCCTCGATTCCTCGGTTCTTCGGTTCCTCGGTTCCTCAGCCATTGAAACCGCAGCTTTCAGCCGCAGAAGACGCAGTTGCGCGCAGTTTTTAACCTGGTTGAGAGTTGAAAGGTAGTGTTTAGTGTTTAAAGTTTTTCTTATTGATTACCAGTTTGTTGTCAAATTTTCGATTCCTCGATTCCTCGGTTCTTCGGTTCCTC
>WFYJ01000014.1 GCA_015490175.1 Saprospiraceae bacterium
GGGCAACCTGCTGTGGCAAACCCGCACTCCGCCCTTCCGATGGGACGGCCGCACCGCTCGCGGTCTGCCCGCACCACAGGGCATCTACGTGCTCCAACTCCGCCTCTTCAACGACGCCTGCCAGACCGAAGCAATACACACCCGCGACCTGCTCCTGCTGCGCTGACGCCGACGAGAGTCTTTCCACTGTCGCGTGTGCAAGGCTCAGGCATGGCTTTCGCGGCAAAATGGCTAATTTCGCAGCCCGAAAACGGGAGCGTAGGCATTTGCCGAAAGGCGCCATTTGCCGAAAGGCAAGACCAACTGAACCAAAACAACACACAGACAATGGGTTACAATCCGGCCGAGATCGAACCGAAGTGGCAACAGCGCTGGGAAGAGGAGGGCGTATATCGCGTGCCCAACGAATCGGACAAGCCGAAGTACTACGTGCTCGACATGTTTCCTTACCCGTCGGGTGCGGGGCTGCACGTAGGGCACCCGCTCGGCTATATCGCCAGCGACATTTTCGCGCGCTACAAGCGCCTCAACGGCTACAACGTGCTGCACCCCATGGGCTTCGACGCCTTTGGCCTGCCGGCCGAGCAATATGCCATCGAGACGGGTGTGCATCCTGCCGAATCGACGAAGCGCAACATCGAGCGCTACCGTGCCCAGCTTCGCCATATCGGCTTTTGCTACGACTGGAGCCGGGAGGTGATCACCTGCGATCCGAAGTACTACAAGTGGACGCAATGGATCTTCCTGCAGTTGTTCAGGCACTGGTACGACCGCAAGGCCGACCGACCGCGTCCTATCGAGGCACTGATCGCCCACTTTGCGCAGCGCGGCACGGAAGGGCTCGACGCAGCCTGCAGCGAAGAGCTCCACTTCAGTGCGGCCGACTGGGCGGCCATGTCGGCCAGGGAGCGCGACGAAGTGCTGATGAATTACCGGCTGGCATACCGCAAGGTGACGTACGTGAACTGGTGCCCGGCCCTGGGCACGGTGCTGGCCAATGACGAGGTGAAGGACGGCGTGTCGGAACGGGGCGGCCACCCCGTCGAGCGCAAGGCCATGCTGCAGTGGTCGCTGCGCATCACGGCCTATGCCGAGCGCCTGCTGCGCGACCTCGAGGAGCTGGACTGGTCGGAAGCCATGAAGCGGATGCAGGCCAACTGGATCGGCCGCAGCGAGGGCGCCCAGCTCTTCTTCGAAGTGGCCGACTCGGACAGGAAAATCGAGATCTACACCACGCGGCCCGACACCATCTTCGGCGCCACCTTCATGGTGCTGGCGCCCGAGCACGAGCTGGTACCGGAAATCACCACGCCCGAGCAACGCGAGGAAGTGGAAAAATACCTCGAATACGTCAAGCGGCGCAGCGAGCGCGAGCGCGTGGCCGAAGTGAAGGACGTGACCGGCGCATTCACGGGAGCCTACGCCATCAATCCGTTCACGAAGGAGCGCATCCCCATCTGGATCAGCGAGTACGTGCTGAAGGACTACGGCACCGGCGCCATCATGGCGGTACCCGCCGACGACGAGCGCGACCGCCGCTTCGCCGAAAAGTTTGGCCTGCCCATCGTCGAAATCATCGACAAGAGCATGTATCCGGGCGCCGGCATCGAAGACAAGGTGGGCAAGATGATCAACTCGGGCTTCCTGACCGGTATGGAAGTGAAGGACGCCATCGAGGCCATCATCCGGAAGATCGAGGAAATGGGTATCGGCAAGCGCAAGGTCAACTACAAGCTGCGCGACGCCATCTTCAGCCGCCAGCGCTACTGGGGCGAGCCCTTCCCCATCGTTTACGACGAGCAGGGCGTGGCCCATGCCGTGCCCGAAGCGGAGCTGCCCGTGGAGCTGCCCTGGCTCGACGAGTTCAAGCCCACGGCCGACGGCCGCTCGCCGTTGGCCCGCGCCACCGACTGGGTCAACCTGCCCAACGGCTGGAGGCGCGAGACGGACACCATGCCCGGCTTTGCGGGATCGTCCTGGTACTTCCTGCGCTACATGGACCCGCACAACGACGAGGCCTTCGCCAGCCCCGAGGCGCTCAACTACTGGCGCGACGTGGACGTCTATATCGGCGGCACCGAGCACGCCGTAGGGCACCTGATGTACAGCCGCTTCTGGCACAAGTTCCTCTACGACCTGGGTTACGTGCCCACCAAAGAGCCCTTCCGCAAGCTCATCAACCAGGGCATGATCCAGGGCGTGATCGAGTTTTTGTACCTGCTCAAGGAAAAAGAAGACGGCTATCCCAAATTCCTCAGCGCCAAGCTCGTGGAAGCGCGCGGCCTGCACGATCAGGTGGCCCGCATTCCGGTCTATATCGGGTTTGTGAAAAACTACGGCTCGCCCGACTCGTACCTCGACCTCGAAGGCATTCGCAAGTTCATCGAGTGGCGGCCCGAGTTCGAGAACGCCATTTTCGAAGCCGAAGAAGGCGTTTTCCATCAGGGTCGCTTCGCGCCCAAAAAGGAAGGCGCTACCGACCTGCGCCTCTACACCCACAGCGAGACGGGCAAGATGTCGAAGCGCTACCACAACGTGGTCAACCCCGACGACGTGGTGGCCCGCTACGGTGCCGACTGCTTCCGCATGTACGAGATGTTCCTCGGCCCGATCGAGCAGTCGAAGCCGTGGGACACCAAGGGCATTGACGGGGTGAGCAAGTTTTTGCGGCGCTTCTGGGAACTGTTCGAAGACGAAAAGGGCAACTGGCTGGTGACCGACGAGGCGCCGTCGAAGGAGGAGCTCAAGGTGTTGCACACCTGCATCAAGAAAGTCGGTGAAGACATCCGCCGCTTTGCCTTCAACACCTGCGTGAGTGCCTTCATGGTGGCGGCCAACGATTTGCGCAAGCTCGACTGCCATAAGCGCGCCGTACTGGAGCCCCTGCTGGTGCTCATGGCGCCCTTCGCGCCCCACCTCACCGAAGAACTCTGGCACCGTCTGGGCCACGAGACCACCATCAACGACGCGGCCTGGCCCGAGCTGAAGGAGGAGTACCTCGTGGAAGACACCATCACCTATCCCATCAGCATCAACGGCAAGAAGCGGGCCGTGGCCCAGCTGCCGGCCAACGCCTCGAAGGAAGAGCTGGAAAAGGCCGCGCTCCAACTGGAGGCCATCCGGAAGTGGATTGACGGCAAAACCGTGCGCAAGGTGATCGTCGTGCCCGGCAGGATGATCAACATCGTGGTCTGATACGGATGAGGAATTGAGGAACCGAAGAATGAGCCTACTGAAAAAAGTCCGTAACGGCCCCGAAAGTCGGGGTAACGCGTGACGCGTAACACCATAAATAACAAACTGAATTAAAACAAAAAATACATTGCGAATCGTTGCGTCCCCGACTTGTGTCGGGACAGGCTGTTGCGTCGTTGCGTGAGATTTGGGGTTTTTTCAGTGGCCTCAAGAATCGAGGATCTGATTCAAGAGCCTGCTGAAAAAAGTCGAAAGATTGTTCGGACGATGGTCTATGGACGATAGACAATGGACAATGGAGCAACTAACTGCATGCATCTGCGGCTGAAAGCTGCGGTTTCATTGAGTGAGGGAGAAACCGAGAAAGCGAGAAACGAGCCATCGCACTCCCTCGTTCGCTCACTCCCTCACTCCATCCCCTCCCTCGCCCGGTCTCTCCTCATCCGGCAACAGCTCCGGCGGTAGCGACTTCGACGTTTCGGCACCGAGTTGCCTGATTTTTTGTGCGCGGCCCAGCACGGTAGCGCCGAAGCGTTCTCCGTCCTTCAGCTTGTGCATGGCTCTGGCCCACGACTGCTGTGCCGACTCCAGCTTCTTGCCCACATCCTGCAGGTCGGTCACGAAGGCCACGAGCTTGTCGTAGAGTTTGCCGCTCTCGCGCGCGATCTGCATCACCGACTTCTTCTGCTGGTCCTGCTTCCAGATGTAGGCGACCGTTTTCATGGTGGCCAGCAGGGTCGAGTTGGTGACGAGCACCACGTTTTGCCGCAAGGCATCCTGAAAGAGGCTCGTGTCAGCCTGGATGGCAGCAGAAAATGCCGGCTCGATGGGCACGTAAAGCAGCACGTAGTCGGGCGATTGCACCTGCTCGAGTTGCTGGTAGCGTTTGCCGGCAAGGCCCTTGATGTGGTTGCGCAGGCTTTGCAGGTGCCGCTCGAGGGCCCGGCGCTGCGCAGCCTCGTCATCGGCGCTGCAGTACTGCTCCCAGGCCACCAGGCTCACCTTGCTGTCGATGATGAGGTGCCTGCCTTCCGGCAAATGCACGATGCAGTCGGGCCGCTTGCGCTGGCCGTCCTCGCTGAAGCTGTCCTGCATGCTGAAGTGGACGCCCTGTTGCAAGCCGGCCAGCTCGAGCAGGCGTTCGAGCTGCCACTCGCCCCAATCGCCCTGCACCTTTGCGTCGCCCTTGAGGGCGCGCGCCAGTTGCTGCGCTTCTTCCGACAGGCGCTGGTTGAGGCTGGTCAGGTTCTGGATGGCTTCGCGCAGGCTGAATTTCTCTTTGGCATCCTGCACCAGTTTCTGCTCCACGCCCTCGCGAAACTCTTCTATTTTTTCCTTCAGCGGCCCCAACAGTGCATCCAATTGTTTGTGCTGCAACTCGTTGAGGCGTTGTCCCTTCTCTTCGAGCAATTGGGCGGCCATGGCTTTGAACTCGTTGCGCGCCGCAGCCTGCAACTCCTCGAAGCGCGTGCGCTCGGCCTCGGTTCGCGCGCGCTCGGCCTTCAGCTCCGCTTCCATTCGGGCCAGTCGTTCCCTCAGTCGGGTCACCTCCGCTTCGCGCTCTTTCAGCTCCTCGCGCCACACATCGGCATCGGCCTCCACCCGCTCGTACAGCTCGCGCCGCACGTAGTCGCGTTGCACCTCTTCTTCCGTCGGCCCCTTGCGCCGGCTGCTGCCCATCCACCAGCCCAGCGCCACTCCACCCAGAGCGGCCAGTGCCGTTATTCCCAACCAGAGCGTCATATTCGGATCCATAGGCGATTGAGTTGCACGAGCAATGTTTTGTTTTACACACGCATCAAAGGACGTATCGTCAATAATGTGCCCGCCGGATTTGCGCAACGTGTAGCGAGAATAGCGCGCGCGATGCCCCGACAAGGCCAGCGCCCGCGCAATAGTTGCATACAATCGGCAGGCAAAGTACAATTTTTTGTTTTCACAAATTGCCTTTCGGCAAATTCAACCCGGCGACAGCCACCGACCCATGGGCGACAATGTGCGTGCAGTCTGTATACCCAACGCAATTCGGTTCGGGAATTATTGACAATGGACTATGGACGATTTTTTGAGATGGAGAGAAGAGAGATGGAGTGAGAGAGTGACCAACTGAGCAAACTGCGTCAGTGCTGCGTCTTCTGCGTCTGAAAAATCATTCAGTTACACAGAGCGCCACTAAGCATGCACTGATTTTCACAGGGTTGTAAACCCTCAACCCTACACGCTCAACCCTCAACAACAGGTCAAAAACTGCGCGCAAACTGCGTGAATCTGCGTCTGAAAGCTGCGGTTTCAATGCGTGAGCAACCGAAGAACCGAGGATTTGACAAAAAAACTGATAGTCAATAAGAAAAACTTTAAACTTTAAACTATAAACTCTAAACCCTCAACGCTACACCCTCAACCATTGCGACAGGATTTCCCAAACCACTTTGATTTGAGTATAA
>WFYJ01000015.1 GCA_015490175.1 Saprospiraceae bacterium
GAAGAAGGTTGGTTTAGGGTGTAGCGTTGAGGGTTTAGAGTTTAGAGTTTAAAGTTTTTATTGTTGATTATCAGTGCTTTGTTGAATCATCGGTTCTTCGGTTCCTCGAATCCTCAGCCATTGCAACCGCAGCCTTCGGCCGCAGAGTGCCGCAGTTTGCGCGCAGCTTTTGTAACTCTGTGAAAATCAGTGTATTCTTGGTGGTTGCTCTGTGTAACTGAATAATTTTTCGGCTTTTTTCAGGGGCCTCATTCCTCGGTTCCTCAGCCAAAAACCGCAGCTCTAACGCGTTTTTTGGGGCAGGCTTGCCCCTCATTCTCTCCCTTCTACGTAGTCCTGCAAATAGGTGAAATGGGACCCCAAGCGGCCATCGAGGGCGATGGTGGCGCGTTCCAGCATGGCGCTGTGCGGCTTGAGCAACTCGGGAAAGACGTGCTCGATGAACTGCTGTCCGAAGGCCCGGGAGGCGTCGCGCGGCAGCTCGCTCGGCAGATTGTCCACGGCCATCACGTCGAAATATTCGGGTTGGAAGGGGGCCACCTCGGCATTGGTAGCCGGATCGTAGCCATAGACCGGCTCGGCGATGGTGGAAGGTCGCAGCGTGCAGGGGATGGACGCATTGGGTGCAATGTCGCAGGTGACGTCGCCGATGGTGCGGATGCGGAAGTCGGCTGCCCGCATGTCCTCGCGTGTGAAAAACTTCGGCGCCCGCGGGTTCCAGTACACGCCGTGGATCATCACGTCGGCCACGCGGGTAAAAGGCGCAAAGGCACTTTCGTACTCCTCGGGATGGGTGTAGAAGTGCTGCCGGTCGAATGACCGCCCTTCGCGGTGGCGCACGTACCAGGGCGCGCCGATCTGCGTGAACACGGCTTCGTCGAATGAAGCTTCGAGAAATTCCTCGGGCGACACCTGCCGGATGCCCATATCGCGCAGTACCCGTGCAGCGCCCGTGCCCACGCGCCCCGTGCCCGTCAGCACGATCCTGACGGGAGGCAGTTGCAGCTTGCGGTAGTGGCGCAGCACCTCTTCGTAGTCGTGGCAGTCCTTCATCCGCACCAGCTCGAACAGGCCGGTGCGCTTGCCCAGGGCGTAAATGGTATTGTGGGCGCCCGCCATGCCGGCAAAGTAGCCAAAGGCGATCACCCGCTTGCCCGACTCGTCGGTCAGCACCTCGTAGTCGATCAGTCGGATGCGCTTGCGCAAAATGGCTTGCAGCAAAGGACGGTTGTAGGGCTGCTTTTTGATGGTGTGGGAAAAGAAGAAATACGTCTTCTCGGGGATGAGCTGGTCAATGGGCACCTCCTTGACGCCCATCAGGATGTCGCGATCGCTCAGATCGCTGCGCAGGGGGATGCCCTGTGCGGCATATTCCTCGTCTGTGTATGCGCGTATCGGCGAAGGCTCCACGACGATGTCCACCTCGTAACGGTCCATGAGGCAACGGCACTGTGCCGGCGTCAGCGGCACGCGATTGTCGGGGGGCACCTTGCCTTCCCGGATGAGTCCGATTTTCAGCATGCAGGTTTCGTTTGGTAAGGTTGGGATTCGAAGCGGGCAAATATATACCTGTCGCAACGCAATCGAGGAATCCTTCGAGCGGGACAGTAGCCGTTTTTGTCGGCAGATTCCAAAACCGGGCATGCGACCCGGGTGCTCGGGGTATGCATGGCCTACAGGGCAAACCCTTTTGCGCAGAGCGAGCTATACTTTACAACTGGTTTTAATGGAAAAATTATCAATAATTATTTGTCGAAATGTTTGAAATCCAGCAGGCAAGCGTGTAAATTTGAGGCCTCTGCTCGAATCGATCCCCCCATCACAAGTCGAGACAAATCCCCCCCTTGCCACACACCACCTTTTTTAATCAAAACTCCTGAAGGGGATGTACACCTTTGTTTTCATCGTCATCGCAGTGGGACTGTTCATCAGTCTGTTTTTCAGCAAACACGCTTCGCACTCGCGGCATTCCTCCTGAGTGATGGGGGCTTTGCAGCACACAGAAAGGGGAACCTGTAAACTTTTTTCCATCTGGTTTGTTTGTCATTTGCCTGTCGGGGCGAGGGCTGCAAGTCGTGCCCACAGGTTGCAAATTGCGGCGATTTCGTGTACCTTTGCAGCGCTTTTTGCCGGAAGGCTGAATCGACAGCCTCGAAAGATTGACAAGACGGGGACGTACCGGTATCGACAGGAAAGTGGTGCCGTACAGTAAGCATGCCGGAGCATGATCGCTCAACTCCGTCAACAACTGGCGATCGACTCGATTTAAATGGCAACTACAACTTTGCCCTGGCTGCCTGATCCCAGCGGATCAGAAGCCATTCTGCCGCACGCTTGACGCCTGATACACAGCGTGCCGCGGATCATCGACCCCTCAGGCTTGGGTGGGCAACCTGCTCCAGTTGTCCGCCGACATTTCCGGAGCTCAGGCGAGTGCATGGGCGTGTTCCCTGGCCTGCCACTCGCTGAAAATCCGAACAGGGAACTAAGCATGTAGAAAGCTGTGCGGAGCTTTCTCTGGACGCGGGTTCGACTCCCGCCGTCTCCACAAGGTATACCAGGCCCTCCATCACAGCGTTGATGGAGGGCTTTTCTGTTTTGCGCCAAAACGCCGATCATGCATCTTCGAGCTCTTGCCTTTGGCTTGTTTGCCCTGTTTTCCCTCAGTGCCTGTGCCCAATCCGATTTTTACTTCAAGGGCGACTACCGGTTTACCCATGCCGACACCTTGCGCGGCAGCCTGCGTCCCGAGCGTACGTGCTACGACGTGACGTTTTACGGCCTCGACATCCGCATCGATCCCGAGGCGCGCAGTGTGCACGGCTTTGTGGATATCGCTTTCACCGTGGTGGCACCTGCTTCGCGCTTGCAGATCGACCTGGACGAGCGCATGGAGCTGAAGCGCATCGAGCTGGATGGCAAGCGGCGGCTGGCCTGGGATCGCGAGGGCAGCGCTGTTTTCGTGCGCACGCCGCTGTTGCATGCCGGTGCGCAGCACGTGCTGCGCGTGTACTATGGTGGCAAGCCGCGTGTGGCGCCTTATGCGCCCTGGCAGGGCGGTTTCGTGTGGGAAAAAGACCGCAACGGCAAGCCATGGGTGGGCGTGGCCTGCGAAGGCGACGGCGCCAGCCTGTGGTGGCCCAACAAGGACCACCTGAGCGACGAGCCCGACAGTGCGGCTATCACCGTGGAGGTGCCGCGCGGGCTCATGTGCGTGGCCAACGGCCGCCTGCGCCGGGTAGACACCCTGCCTTCCGGCTGGACGCGCTTTCACTGGTTCGTGTCGTATCCCATCAACAACTACAATATTACCGTCAACATTGGCGATTACGCCCATTTCCACGACCGGTGGGTGGCCAGTGACGGCGACTCGCTCGATCTGGACTACTACGTGTTGCGCTACAACCTCGACCGGGCAAAGGCCCACTTCCGGCAGGTGCACGGCGTGTTGAGCTGTTTCGAAAAGTACTTCGGCAAGTATCCCTTCTGGAACGACGGCTATGCCCTGGTCGAAACGCCTTACCTCGGCATGGAGCACCAGGGAGCCATTGCCTACGGCAATCGCTATCTGCGCGGCTACCTCGGGGGCATGATTCCGCCCGACATGGACTGGGACTACATCATCGTGCACGAGACGGGCCACGAGTGGTTCGGCAACTGCCTCAGCGTGGCCGATCTGGCCGAGATGTGGATCCACGAGTCGTTTACCACCTACATGGAATCCGTGTACGTGGAATGCCGCTATGGCTACGACGATGCCGTGCGCTACCTGCAGGGGCAGCGCCGCATGATCGCCAATGAGGAGCCCATCCTCGGCCCAATGGGTGTCAACTGGGAGGACTGGCGCGGATCAGATCACTACTTCAAGGGGGCCTGGGTGCTGCATACGCTGCGCCACGCCATCGGCGACGACGAATTGTGGTGGCATTTGCTGAAAAGCTTCTATCAGCAACACGCTTGCAGCATCGTCTCTACGGACGATTTCGTGCAACACGTACAGGCGCTTACGGGGCGCGACTGGTCGGCCTTTTTCGAACAGTACCTCCATTGGCCCTCCCTTCCCGTTTTCGAATGGCACCTGGAAAGAGTGACAGGCCAATGGCAGCTCGCGTATCGCTGGCAGGCCGACGTGGCCGGATTCGACATGCCCCTGTGGGTGGAATCGGGCGGCCGGAAAATCCGGCTGCAGCCGCGTACCGGCACCTGGCAACGCACCATCCTGCCGGACAAGGAATTTCGCATCCCGACCGAGTTGTTCCTCATCGAAACGAGAAAAGTGAGGTGAACAGCGAGAAAGCCTTCCCCGCGGGGAAGGCTCTCTACCATTGGTTCTTTGGGGCTTGGTGTCAAGTGAGCCGGTTACTTGCAAGAGCCGGTGACGCGCCAACTGCCGTCGCTCTGCGGTTCGATGTGCAGGTCGGGGAAGTTTTTCCGGAGGGTGGCGATCAGTGTTTCGAGCGGCTGGTCCTGAATGTCGTTGGTATATCCGCAGTCGAGGTGGTCTGCTTCGAGCGCGAAGCGGGTGCGATAGCGGTACCCCAATACGCGGAACACTTCCTCGAGCGGGGTGTTGCGAAACTTGAAGCGATGCGTTTTCCAGCTCGCGGCATTGCCGAAGGCGTCCTGTTCGCGGTCGAGGCGGCGCTGTTGCGGGTTCCAGCGAATGCGCTCGCCGGCCTTCAGCTCGAAGCGCTGATCGTTCCGGGCGGGCACGAAGGCCACGTGGCCTTCTTCGACGTACAACACCACTTCGGCTTCGCCGGGGTAGCTGCGCAGGTTGAAACGCGTGCCCAGCACCTGGACGCGGCTGGTGGGTGTGATCACCACGAAGGGGTGGTCGGGATCCTTGGCCACGCTGAAAAAGGCTTCCCCTTCGAGCTGCACCTTGCGCAGCGCCTGGCCGTAGTCGGCGGCGATGGTCAGGCGGCTCTGTTCGTTGAGCCAGAGCGTCGTGCCGTCGGGCAAGGTGTATTGCAGTTGTTCGCCGGCACGTGTGGCCAGCTCGAGCGTCCTCTGGGTGGCGGTCCATTGGCGCAGTCCGAATACGGCAGCGAGGAGGACGACGGCGGCCGCAGCCGCCCACGCCATCAGCCTGCGCCGTGCCATGCGCCGAACGGGGCGTGCCTGATGCGACAATCTGCTTTCGTGGAATCGCTTCCATGCCGCCTCGCCGTCGAAACGCTCGCCTTGCTTGTAGGAACCCGTCAGCTCCCATAGCCTGTCGTATGCCTTCTGCTCTTCCTTCATCTCCTTGCGGTTCCCATGATGCTCCCACCATGTGCGTTCTGCCTGTGTAAGCTCGATGCCCAGGCGCCGTTTGATGATGAGAGCAATGAAATGTAATTTTTCCATTCTTACGGATTCAGGGGTCAAGGGTATCAGGTGTCGTGGTACCAAAAAGACACGCTTCTGCTGCTTTTCCCCCACGCGTCCACCCACCACTTTGGCATCTGGCAGACAATTGCGATGCAAAAGGGCCTATTTGAGCCAGGGATCGAGGCGTTGTCGCAGCAATTTGAGGGCCCGGGTCATGTGGTTTTCCACGGTTTTGGTAGAGATGCCGAGGGTGTCGGCGATCTCCTGATGACTCATTTGCTCAAAGCGCTTCAAGACGAACACCACGCGGCACTTTTCCGGCAGCGCATCGATGGCGGCATCAATGACGGCCTGCAGCTCATCGCCTTCCATGGCCTGCTGGGCCGAAGGGGCGCCCGTGTCGGTGCGCTCGAGCTTGTCGGCATCGTCCCAGGCCATCCGGCGGTCGCGCAGGTGGTTGAGGGCACGGTTGCGCGCCGCGCGGCTGAGGTAGGCCTTCAGGCCGGAGTGGATGCGCAGCTGCGCCCGCTTTTTCCATATTTCAAAAAACACTTCCTGGGCCAGGTCTTCGGCGGTATGCGGGTCGCGCACCAGGCGCACGATGGTCAGGCACACGTGTTCGTAGTAAGCCCCGAACAGCAAGCGCATGCCTTCCTCTTCGCCTCGTGTGAGCAGGCGCAGGATGTCGTCATCTGGTCTGTGTGGGTAGTTGGACACGAAGCGCAAGGTGTTTTTTGTCGGCTGCTGACCAAAACTGCGGATGGCCACTATGGCGACTTGCCGGTTTGCCCTTCCCGATGCGAACGCATTTTGTAGCACAAAGATGCGGAATCTGGTACTTGTCTCATTATCAGCGACTGCAGCTATTCTTTTTTGCGCAAGGCAATCGTTCGGGTAAACCGTTCGGCAAAATAAGATTTCGGCAAAAACGGGGGAAACATCATATTTGGGGCGTTTTTCGGATCGAGGCCAGAAAGGCCGCAGTGGAACGTGCTTTTGTGAAAACTGCAATAAAGCGACCAAAGTATGATGAAAAAACTGATTCCGATCGCACTCGCCTGGCTCATGCCCGTGCTGATGTGGGCCCAGGAAGGACAGCAGGAAATGGGACTGGACGAACGGATCGACAGCTGGGTGCGGCCCGCCACCGATGTGGTGGAGAGCATCGTCTTCTACTCGGTGGGCAGTGGCGCCACGGCCATGCCGCTGGTGGTGATCATGCTGCTGCTGGCGGCCACCTTTTTCACGCTGTACTTCAGGTTCATCAACATTCGCGGCTTCAAGCTGGCGCTCGACACCGTGCGCGGCAAGTTTTCCGATCCCGACAACCCGGGCGAGGTGTCGCACTTCCAGGCCCTGTCGGCAGCGCTGTCGGGCACGGTGGGTTTGGGCAACATCGCCGGCGTGGCCATCGCCATATCGCTGGGCGGGCCGGGCGCCACGTTCTGGATGATCGTGGCGGGCCTGCTGGGCATGTCGTCCAAGTTTGCCGAGTGCACGCTGGGCGTGAAATACCGCGACGTGGGTCCCGACGGCACCGTGTACGGCGGTCCCATGTATTACCTGACCAAGGGCCTCAGCGAGAAAGGTCTGGCCAAGCTGGGCAAGGTGCTGGCCGTCTTCTTCGCCATCATGTGCGTGGGCGGTTCGTTCGGCGGCGGCAACATGTTCCAGGCCAACCAGGCGGCTCAGCAGTTCAACAAGTTCCTCGGCTTCGATGCCGGCTATGCAGGCTTCCTCTTCGGCCTGATCATGGCCATTCTGGTAGGCATCGTCATTATCGGCGGCATCAAGCGCATCGGCGCCGTGGCCGAGCGCATCGTGCCGTTCATGTGTGGGCTGTACGTGCTGTGCGCCCTGATCATTCTCTTTGCCAACTACCACCACATCCCCGAGGCGTTTGGTCACATCCTCAAGGGCGCCTTTACGCCGGAGGGCGTGGCCGGTGGCTTCGTGGGCGTGCTGGTACAGGGCTTTCGCCGCGCGGCATTCTCCAATGAAGCCGGCGTCGGTTCGGCTGCCATTGCGCACTCGGCCGTGAAGACCGAGTACCCTGCCAGCGAGGGCATCGTGGCCCTGCTCGAACCTTTCATCGACACGGTGGTGGTGTGCACCATGACGGCGCTCGTCATCATCATCACGGGCAACTACATCAACGTGCCTGAAGGCGTGGACGGCGTCGATCTGACGTCGCGTGCTTTTGCTTCGGTGTTGCCCTGGTTCCCCTATCTGCTCACGGTAGCCGTGGTGCTGTTCGCCTTCTCGACCATGTTGTCGTGGTCGTACTACGGCCTGCAGTCGTGGCTGTTCCTCTTCGGGCGCACCCGGTTCAACGAATACTTCTACAAGGTGCTCTTCCTCGTATTTGTCGTCATCGGCGCCTCGGCCAGCCTCGGCTCGGTGGTGGCCTTCTCCGACGCCATGATCTTCGCCATGGCCGTGCCCAACCTCATCGGGGTGGTGCTCATGGTGCCCAGGGTACGCGAAGAGCTGGCCAAATACCTCGAATACACGCGCAAGTTTACCGGCCGCTGATCGGATGGGCCCGGTGCCCTTGACCAAACAATACGGGAATGCCTGTCGCGTGCAGGCATTCCCGTTTGTATTTTTGGCCCATGCCTCGCCTGCTCTTCATCGTCCTGTGCGCATTTGTCGGGCTGTTGGCGCCCCGCTCGTCAGTGGCCCAGGCATTTGACTGCCAGCCGCATGCGCCCCATCGCGTCGTGCTGTTGCTCGACGGCAAAGCGGTTGATTTGCCCGAGATGCGCGGCAAGGTGCGGCGCTGGCTCTGGGAGGCATTTCCCGAAAGGGAACTGAGGCTCAAGCCCCTGCGCATCGCCTCGCACCACGTGCTGCTCATCGGGCCATTTGCCGACAGGCAGGAAGCGATGGCCTTCATCCGGCGCCTGCAAGCCCGCTGGCCCGACTTCATGCACATGGGCCTGGTATGGGCTGTCTGGGCCGTGTCGGTCGACAACTGGCGCCACATCGTTCGTGCCGACAGTTTCCGCGGCTATCCCGAATTCTATCCCACCTGCTATCCCTGAGCCCATGCTTCCTCTTTCCTTTGTTTTTTTCGCCTTTCGGCAAATGGCGCCCGTCGGTTCGGGTATCCTGCTGCTGATAATGATGGGCTGCGCGCAGCGCCAACCGACCGTCGCCCCCCTCGGGGACGGCCCGAAAAGGGACACCACCAGGCACCATCCGCTCGAAGACGTGGTCTTTGACCGACCCTGGCCCATGCCCGTGCGCGACACCATCGTGTTGCCCATCCATTTGCCCGAAAGGGCACGCGTGGAGGTAACCATTCTCGACGGCAGCGGACAGGTGTATCTGCAACCCTGGCAGGGTATCCTGGCGGCTGGCGATCACCGCCTGCGCCTCTCACTCGACGAACTGGCGGCAGGGCCGTGGGTGTGTACCCTCTCGGGCCGCCTGCAACGCACCCACCGGACTTTCGTGCGGGCACAGGTGTTCGTAGTGGAATAGCCCTGTCATCCGATTCGGGGAATTTTTGACGACAGGGGCGCACGGCAGCGTCCGCCTGTCCTCACATCAGGTGGCGTTGCCAGAATTCGACCACGCGCTCGTCGGTGCGGATGTCTTGCAGGCGGATGGGCTGCTTGAGGACGATGCCTTCGAGGGTGCGGCATCGGCTGAGCGCCACGTAGGTCTGACCGGTCTCGAAGGCGCCGCGCCCCATGTCGATGATGACGCGCTCGAAGGTTTTACCCTGGCTCTTGTGGATGGTCACGGCCCAGGCCAGCCGCAGCGGCAACTGGCGAAAGGTGCCCACCACTTCGGTTTCGATCTCGCCGGGCCTGTCGTCCGAAGCTTTGTAGCGGACGATTTCCCACTCGTGCGGCTCCACCTCGATGGTGCGGTCTTCGTCGCCTTCCTTCACTTCGACGAGGACGCGGTCGGGCTGTAGCGCGACCACCTGGCCGATGGTGCCGTTGACGTAGGCGCGCCCCGTCTGGTCGTTGACGACGAACATCACCTGTGCGCCCACCTTGAGCTGCAACTCGGCCTCGGTGGGGTAGAGGCGTGGGTCGAAGGTGCCGCTGATGGTGGCGCGATAGGTGCGGGCCGGGCTGTCGAGGTTGCGCAGGTGCCGCAGGTTGATGCGGTCGACGAGCTGGTTGTAGGGCGAGAGCGTGATGTAGCCCGGCTCGTCGCCGAAGTGGGGCTGGTAGCGCTCGTTGAGGTCTTCGAGGTCTTCGTGGTCCACCATGCCCATGCGGATGGCATCGAGCAGCCGCAGGAAATAGCGCGAGTCCTGACGGAAGACGCGGCGCAGCTCCACCATCTCGAAGGCGGGCAGCAGCTCCTTCATGACGTGTGCGTCGAAGAACCAGGGACTCGGGTAGTATTCCGAGAACAGGTATTGCTCGGCCTCGCTGGCCACCACGGGCGGCAACTGAAACAGGTCGCCCACCAGTACGAGCTGTACGCCCCCGAACGGCTCATCGATGCCGCGATTGAGGCGCAGGAAGCGGTCCATGTGATCCATCAGGTCGGCACGCACCATCGACACCTCGTCGATGACGAGTACCTCCATCGACTCGTAGAGTTTGCGGAAGCGCCGCTTCTTGATGTCGCGGGCATTCATGGGGCGTGGCGGGAAGCCGAAAAACGAATGAATGGTCTGTCCACCGACGTTGAGCGCTGCCACGCCCGTAGGAGCCAGCACGACCACTTTCTTGCGCGTGGTCTGGCGAAACAGGCGCAGCCAAGTGCTCTTGCCCGTGCCGGCACGGCCCGTGAGAAAGAGATGCCGGCCCTCTTTCTCGACCACGTCGAGGGCGTAGTTGAATTCGTGCGAAAGCACGTAAGGTTGCGCATCGCGCATGGCGGGAGGCTTTTCAGAACAGGGTGGTCGGCGCTCGGTGCCTGTGGGCACGCGCAGGGCAAATATCTGCAAATCCGCCGGATGCACAGTTGCGAGCTCCGTGCAAGGCTCTTTGTCCTTTGCCTTTCGGCAAATGCCGCCCGGCCGGCGCCTGCTGTGTGCGCGGCGCAAAATGTGTACTTTCGCCTCCGGTCGCTTTGCGGCGTGTAGTGCTGTTCGCCTGTTTTTTGAGATGGAGTGACTGCGCGCAAAGCAGGTGTGTAGTCGTGCCGATTGCACCATCGAAATCACCTGACCTTTTTTACCACCAGATTTCCCAAATTAAAATCTGAGTCCCCTGAAAAAACCCATGGTCTCGCGCAAAACCTGTTCCCGAAGTTTCGGGACAGGTTCCGACTTGTCGGAAAGCTTGTTCCCGGTAAACCGGGACAGGCTCCGATTTTCGGGGCCGTCACGGACTTTTTTCAGTAGGCTCAAATCTGAGGGAAACACGCAGGATATGAGAATCACATTGCTTCTTGCCCTGTGGATGGGCCTGATCGCCGTCTGGACGAGCTGCGACACGCGCACGCCCTACGAACGCTGGGTGGATGAAGAGCTTGCCTCAGGGGAGCGCCACGACTCGCTGTTTCTGGGCATCTACCTCGGTATGCCCGAAAAGGCATTCTACGACCACTGTCTCGAGCTCAACCGCGACTCCATCGTCACCGACGGCCTCAACATGACCGTCGAATATCCCTTGCCCGGCTTCGAACCCGAGGCCACCATGCTTTTCTTTCCCCGATTCGAGGACGGCGTCATCGCCGAAATGCCCGTGACCATCGGCTACAACGGCTGGGCCCCCTGGAACCGCAACCTCTGGGCCGACAGCCTGTTGCCGCGCGTGGTGCACATGCTGGAACAATGGTATGGCAAAGGCTTCCGCCAAATGGAGGTGCCGGGCTACCCGCAACCCACCTTCGTGCGCATCGACGGCAACCGCCAGATTGTCGCCTGGCCCGAAAACGAACAATACGTCAAGGTCGTCTTTACCGACCTGCGACGCCTGCCCCGGTAAAGACGTTGCACCCGGGAGCCGATGCATGCACATGCAAGCGGTTGTATACAACGGCTCTACCGACCCGGCACCCGCGCCTTCAAAAGAAGAAGGTGAGGCTGCCTTTGAGGAAGAAAGGAGAGCCGGGTGTGAAGTGCAACTCGGTCACAGGCGCCGGTTCGTTTTGCAGGCGACTGGTCGTTTCAAACTGGGCTTCGTTGTATGGCGTGTTCAGCAGGTTTTGCACTGTCAGGGTGCCCTCGATGTGGTCGTTGCGCCATCCGGCAAGGGCATCAACGATGAAATAACCTTCTGCGGTAACGGAATAGTCTTCGTTGGCCGGGCGGTCGGCCATGAACCGGTAGCGGAGACTGCCAAAGAACCCTTCCGATTGCTTGACCGTCAGGCCGCCGCTACTGGTGAAGCCGGGCGCGAGCGGGATGTAGTTGTACCCTTCGGCTTCGTCCCTGGCTCTTGCAAGGGTGTAGTTGAGGTCGGTATCGGCGAAGAGCCAGGGCGCTATCTGCCAGCGCAGGCTGCCCTCCAGACCCTGCCGGCGGGTGCGCCCTCCCGCCTCCACGATGGCTTCGTCGCCTACATAGACGAACTCCTGGTCCAGATCGAGTCGCCAGAGTGTGAGGTTGATCAGCAAGGAAGGGAAGGCCTTCCAAAGGATGCCCGCTTCCTGGCCGCGGGCCTTGGGCAGCACCTGCTCTCCGTTTCTGGCCACCACAACGCGCGTATCGTTGGAGTGAAAGCCGACACCGGCATGGGCAAAGAGACGCACGCGCGGCGTGGCGTCGAAAAACAGGCTGAACTTGGGCGAGAACACGCCGCGGGATACCGTCTGCCGTACAAAGACGGGTGCGAGGTGGTCTTCGTAGCTGAAATAAAGCTGGTCGTATCGCAAGCCGGCATCGAGGCTCAACCGCGGCGAGAAGCGCACCCGCTGGTCGAGATAGCAACCGACGTTGGCTTCGGCCACATCGCCCAGCGCCCTGGATTCGAGCGTCTGGCGACGATGGGCCGTGTGGCTGAGTTCGAGATCCTGAATGTCGTCGTAGCGAATCTGCAGGCC
Organism: Saprospiraceae bacterium; assembly: GCA_015490175.1. Classification (GTDB taxonomy): domain Bacteria; phylum Bacteroidota; class Bacteroidia; order Chitinophagales; family Saprospiraceae; genus WFYJ01. Next base: position 12,283 of record WFYJ01000015.1, read on the forward strand.
CGCTTCTGTTTCGAGTGAGAGGTTGCCCAGGCGCTGTTCCCTGTGCCAGCTTCCCTCATAGCCGATGAGGGTGCGGTTTTCGCGCTGGCGAATCTGGTCGCCATTGATGGAATCGCGCAGGAAAAAGGTGAAGTTCGAGTAAAGCTCGAAATCGTATCGAACCAGATACAGGCGACTTTTCAAGAGCGTGGCGGCGTCGAGGTTTTTGGAAAAAGCAAGGCTGATATTGGTGCGTCCTGTTTCACCGCCCTCCGTGTCGTCAATGGCACCGAAGCGACTGATGAGACCGCGCGCCACAGCTCGTTGTGGAATCTGACCCGAAGCATCCCACCGGCTGCGAAAGGTGGAGAAAAACAGGCTCAGGCTCTGGTCCTCGCCCATGAATGTGGTGTAGCGGCCCATGAAGTTGAATCGCGTGAAGTTCTGTGGACTTTCGAAAAAGCCCTGCGAGAAATGGTATTCTGAGGCTACCCACGCTTTGGGGCGACGGCTGGTGTGGTCCTGGGCGCCCGTCAGATCGAAAGCAGCCAGCGCGCGCCAGGTGTCGAACTGGCCGGCTTCCAGCTTGAGCATGCTCCGCCCCAGCGCCACCGGCGTATGAAAGTTGACGTTGCCAGCCGTGGCCAGATTGCCGGCGCGGGCATCGTAAGGGCCTTTGGCAAAATCCACTCGGCTGACCAGCTCGGGTATCAGCCAGTGCAGGTCGGAATAGCCCTGGCCATGGGCGTGCGAAACCATATTGACCGGTATCCCGTCCACTGCAATGCGAAGGTCGGTGCCATGGTCAATGTCGAAGCCGCGCAGGAAGATCTGTTCTGCTTTTCCACCACCGGCATGCTGGGCGGTGAAAAGTCCCGGCACGATGCGCAGGATGTCTTGCGAAGTATTGAGCGGCCGGGTGTGGATGTCCAGAGCGCTGATCTTGTCGATGTTTTCACTGCCCATGCCCCTGATTTCGATTTCGTCCAGCTTGATGCCGCCAGGGGTCAGTGCAATCTTCACAGCAGTGGTCTCGTGATCCCGCACTGATACCTGAATGCGCTCTGTGTCGAAGCCCAGGTAGCGGACCTCGAGCGTGTAGTTGCCCGCTACCAGATCCTGAAAGGTAAACATGCCCAGTTCGTCGGTATAGGTGGATTGCTCGCCCGGACTCAACACCACCAATGCACCTGTCAAACCCGTACCGGTACGGGCATCCAGGACTACCCCTTTCAACGTGCCGTTGTGCAAAATTACGGCCGCATGCATTTGCTGAAATGACCACGTCACCATCAGAATGATCCAAATGACCAATGTGAGAGAATGCCTGTTCATTTGTGAGAGGTTTTATGCTTGTCGTGATTGTGCAAATTTACCTTTCGTGCACGAGGTGATGGTTGTAAGGAGACGTTGCATGCAACGTCTCCTTACAACCGCGTCACCGCCACATGCATTGCGGGGCGGGTGGTGAATCGCGATGATGCCGTGGATGTGATCGGGCATCACGACGAAGGCGTCGAGGGATACGTTTGCGGCGGTGTGTTGCGGGATTTCTTCCCAAAAACGGGAAGCGATTTGCCCGAGGGTCGAGAGGTGCATGATGCCGTGGGCGATGTGGCCAAAGACCGGTTGGCGATCACGGGTGCAAATGGTGAGGAAATACCACCCTTCCGATGCGTAATCCCATCCGGGTAAACGGGTGGTTTGGATGCGGTATTTGTTTTTGAATCGGGGCATATCCGGACACTATCCAGCAATTGGAATATGAAGGCAAAGACGCGCGAATGAGTACTTCGCCACGTCGCAATCCTTCTTGTAGTGGACGATGGGTTCTGAGAGCGGAACCACTTTATTCTTCTCTCTCCACACATTGCAGTCATGCCTTGGAATAGATAGCGCTTCGTCCAGTTGATTCTAACATTCACTTGATCTTATAGTCATTGAAGGTAAAGTTTTAACACATTCAGAGACTTTTCGGCCACTTTCCGAAAAAATGTGATTTCAGCAGAGGATAATGATAAACCTTTAGCAGAACAGCTCAATCAGGTATCGATCACCGTGACGAATGGGCAATTCCGCACGAAGCGATCCAATCTCACTGAACCAAGATTGAATAACACCAAAAGTGATCTGGCACGCGTAAAAGCAGTGTAAAACAACTCTATGCGGCCCGGTTCCAAGTCGCGTTCTTCGATCAGGTAAAATACTGCACTGCTCTCCCAGCCTTTGAAACTGTGCGTAGTGGAGATCTTGATGGCCTTGGCCTGCATGGTGAAGTGCAATTTGCGTTCCTTGCGCAACTTGCTCAGGTGCCAATCAATCCAATTCTGAATATTCTGGAGGGTAAACGCGCGTTTCAAAGTGATCTCACGAACTTCTGCATCGGGGAATCGCACCCGATAAGATTTTCCTGATTTGCTTGGCTGAACCTGGGACTTTAATGATCCCCACAGAGGCGCGCTGATTTTCTTTGCCCTTTCAAAATCGTCCATCACCTGCGCTCTGGTCAGCAGGTCCATCATCCATTCAGCCACGACACGCCGGTCATTTTCATCATCCATATTTGCGATGCGATACACAGGCTGGGTACCTCCATTGCCTCCCTCTTCTTCGTCAACAGGCAATAGCAAATAGTTGATTTCCAAATCTTTCAAAACCAATTCCACAAAATTAAGGAACTCCTCGGGCGTCTCGAACGTACAACGCAAATTCCAGTCTCGGTGTATCTCTCTTTTGAGGGCTTCGGCAAATCTCCGCAGCCGACTGACCGAAGAACCCACCAACGCCACATCACCGATATGGAAATTCTCGTGTTTCTCCAGAAGGGCCTTCAGTTTTTGGATGAACACCTCCGCGATATCCTTGTGTAAGGCCAAGGGACTGAAATGATAGTATTCGATCTCACCTTCGAACAATGAGTGTTGTTGGGTTTCTATTTTTTCTATTTCATGAGAATCGCGCATGAATTCGAGCTGAAAGGCATTTATGAAGTTCTTGATCTTGTTAAAGAATCGGAACGTTTCCTTGAATTCCCACCAACGCCCAGGCACCTGGGGCACCACGAGCTGTTTCCGACTGTTGCCCGGTTCCAGCACGATACGGCCATAGATATCCTGTTTGGCATCCCCAAACACCACGAATTCACGATCGTCGGGGTCCAGAAAACAGTTCTGCAAAATACGCAGCCACTCGTTCTTGAAATCCTGCACTTCATCCACAAGGATGGTTCGGTAGTATTCAAATTTGTCATCTATCTTTATCAATGTCTTGATCGCTTCTTCATTGCTGAAAATATTATCTTCCAACCAGTTCTCCCGCTTCTCATCATCCTGAATTATCACTTCTTCCGGAACGGTAATCTCCTCGAATACACTTGAGATGAGTTCGTGATAATTCACCACATCGATGTAGTAGAGATCTTCATAGTCCTCCGTTTTCACAAGCGAGGCCAGTTTGTCTTCTATGTAATTGACCAGCGTGATGTTGTAACACACCACGAGCACCCGTCCCCCATGCCTCTTTACGGCGTTCCATGCCCTGACCGCCAACACGAGCGTTTTACCCGAACCAGCGACGCCGCGCGCCTTTTGAAATCGGGGCGCACTCCTGACAAATTCTTCTTGCCGGGAAGAGAACCTTATCTGGTTCATGCCCAGGCCGGGAATCAACGTTGCTCCCAAGGCCTGGTGCTTTGCCCTTACTCTGTCTGGCAAGAACAAGGCTTCCGTGACGGCCTGATATATTTTATCGTTGAAATAATAACTGTTTTTATCCAGATCGAGGTAAGTGACTTCCATCAATTCCTTCCAAAAATCGGGCTGCCGCAAAGTGGGTTTCCCAATCACCCAATATGAGTTTTTCCTGTTCAGTTTTGCGCAGGTTTCCAAAACGCTTTCATCGGCATGATTCAAAAAGACGAGACACTTAGCGATGCCATAGATTTTGCTGTTTTCCAGGTTGGCCTTCCACACCCCTTCTGCAAGCAAAAACAGCCGATCCTTGTACCCCTCTACTTGGTCAATGGCCTCGCGTAACGAGCGGACTTCTCCCTTGGAAGACTTGAGTTTCACATCCTTTGTGTCGGCATCGTAGCTGGCACTTTCGATAGTCCAGTCTTTCACCTCGATGAGCAAAATTCCACCGCCACGACGCACCACCACAATGTCGGGGCGGCGTCCTCTGAGCCACGGCTGAAAATAGACTTCAAACTGGTCATCTTCGAGGTGAGTGGCCAGAAAATCCAGCATAAACCACTCGCCCGGCATGGACTTCTTCACCAAGTTACGGATACGATCGAGGCTGGGATAAAATCTTGCCATGTGTTCCGGTTTGACAAATACGCATACTTGGGATCTGCACAAAACTCATCCCCTGCACATCAGAGCATCTTGTCCCCGCAAAAACACTACCAAAAACGCAAAAATTATTCGAAGCCACACCCCTGCCCTTACGCCCCTGTCCCTGCCTCAAATTGAATACCAACCCCACTAAGGTCAACCGATGTCGCAGTCATGCCTTGGAATAGATAGCACTCCGACTGGGAAACATTCGAAATAACAGTACAAACAAAAGTCGCAGTCATGCCTTGGAATAGATAGCACTCCGACAGTGTACCATGCTCCCTGCGGGGAGTACGGAATGTCGCAGTCATGCCTTGGAATAGATAGCACTCCGACTGAAAATGGTCAAATACTGGTTCAACGTACTCAGGTCGCAGTCATGCCTTGGAATAGATAGCACTCCGACAAGCCTACTCCTCCAAATGTAGTCAAGAAAATGTCGCAGTCATGCCTTGGAATAGATAGCACTCCGACATCAGCGTAGAAACAAAATACGGAATGGTATCAGGTCGCAGTCATGCCTTGGAATAGATAGCACTCCGACACTACTTAGGGTACACGAACATAAAAATATCGTACGTCGCAGTCATGCCTTGGAATAGATAGCCTGTCTCTTATACACATC
>WFYJ01000016.1 GCA_015490175.1 Saprospiraceae bacterium
GAAAAAAGTCCATGACGGCCCCGAAAGTCGGGGTAACGCGTGACGCGTGTTCACTATAGATAACATGTTGATTTAAAATAAAAAATACATCGCGAACCGTTGCGTTCCCGACTGGCGTCGGTGCCTGCTTCCGACAAGTCGGAACCTGTTTCCGACAGGTCGGAACCTGTCCCGAAACTTCGGGAACAAGCTCCGAAACTTCGGGAACAAGTCGTTGCCTGAGATTTGGTTTTTTTTCAGAGGCCTCATGGTAACGGTTGCGCATGCAGGGACGCACTCCTTCACTCTGTCACTCTTCTCTCTTTCTCAAATCAGTAGCGCTTGATCGACTCGATGAGATAGAGCGGGCGATGTTTGATCTCGTAATAAATGTTGGACAGGTAGATCGACATGATGAAGAGGTTGAGGCAGGTGATGGCGAAGAACACCGAAATGAGCACCACGAGGAAAGGCCAGCCCGAAACCGTCTCGTGATAGATCCCGAAAATGTCCACATTGGTCAGCTTGACCTTGACGGCGTTGTAAATGACCACGATCAGCAACAGGATGGAGAAAACGAAAATCCAGAACAGCAGGGTGCGCAAAAAGGTAGTGAAGGAGGTGATGGCCACCAGGGAGTTGTGCAGCTTTTCGCGAAAGCTGGAGTGCGGGTCGGGCTTCAGGGGTACCTCGGTCTGGATGAAAGTGGTGCGGTAGCCGACGATGCTGTAGATGGCCTTCATGTACCTGAGGTTCTCGCGCAAGCGCAACAGCGAATTGAGGGCCCGACGCGAAATGAGGCGGGTATTGTGTGCCAGCTCGTCGATCTGCAGTGAGGAGTAGTTCTTGAGGATCCAGTAAAAGAGGCGATAGCCCAGCCCCGTGCGCCAGCCCGCCACGCGCCTGGGAGCGCGCAAGTACACGATGTCGTACCCCTGGCGCGCCCGTTCCATCAGCTCGACCACCAGTTCGGGATGATCCATGAAGTCGAACTCGAAAATCAGGGTATAGTCGCCATTGGCCCGATCGAGGCCGGCCACTACAGCATGGTTCCAGGGGGTCGTGCTCGAGAGGTTGAGCACGTACACCTGGTGTTTGAGTGCGTCAGTCAGCGGCTCGACAAGCTCGTCGAGGGAGCGCCCCGGCAGGTTGTTGACCACGATGAACTCGAAATCGGCGAAATGGTCGCGTATCGGCGCAAACAAACGCTCGAGTAAAAGCGGCAATTTTTGCGCTTCTTCCTCATCGTGGACTACGAGCACGATCGACAAAAAGGAGTTATACCGCGATTGGGGGTTCATTGGCCGTGTCGTCGATGGTTATGGGCAGAGGGATCCCTTACATCAGTCCGAAAATCTTCGCATACTTCAACAGCTCACCCTGATTGCTTATTTTGATTTTGCCGGTGAGCACGGCCATCATGGGGTTGATCTTTCCCTGAAGCACGCCGAGAAAATCGTCGGCTTTGGCGGTGATGACACAGCGCGGCTCGCCGACCAGTCCTTCGTGAATCTGCAGTTGGCCATCGATCAGCTCGATGGTGTACTGGCCGCCACCTTCACCACTCAGGTCAAAATGAAAGTTGGTACTCATGCCGGCCACCACTTCAGGCTGAAATCGTTGGGGCAATTTTTCGATAAAATCTTGCAGGGTCATGGATTCTGGTTTTTTGTCAAAATGGCTGAGCGTGTAGGGAATGGATCTCGACATCAGCGGCGCGGTTCTACCGCGCGCAACTCCTCACCCCCTTGCAAAGGCAGTAGTCACGCAGTTCGCCTGACGACCATGGTCGTGGCGGGCGGCCAAGGTAGGGCGAAAACCTGAATGCAGGAACAGGCTATTTGAAAAAGCGCATCAGCCCCTCGAAGGCAAAACCTGTTGCTCCAGCCACTCGAGCATGGCATGCAGCACCTGCTCTTTCTGGAGGTCGTTGTGCAGCTCGTGATAGCCGCCTTCCCAGAGCTGGAAGGTGACGGGGCCGTTGGCGCGCTCGGCAAATTCCGACGAGCCCTGCCAGGCCGTGAGTCGATCGTCCGAGCCATGCATCAGCAGTACGGGCACGGACAGCTCGCCCTGCCAGGTGTCGAGGTAGCGCGCCGCATCGAGCATGCCGGCACCCAGGGCCGCAGAGATCCGGTCGTGTACGAGCGGATCTTCCTGATAGGCCCTGACCACCTCGGGATCGCGACTGATGGCCATGGGGTCGAGCCCGTTGGGCAATGCCAACGACGGCCACACATACTGCATCACTCTGCCTGCAGCCACTTTGAGGGCGGGTGGCGGCTCGGGCAGGCGGATCCACGCACTGGTGGCGATCACGCCCGCCACAGCCGGGCGCCGGCGCAACAGGTAATTCAATACCACATTCCCGCCCATGCTGTGGCCGTACAGCACAACGGGCAGGCCGGGATAGCGCCGTGCGGCTTCCTCCATCAGTTGATCCACCGTCTGAAAAAGGTGTTTCAGCCCACGCGCGTGCCCGCGCGGACCAGCCGCCCGGCCATGACCGGGAAGGTCGGCGGCAAGCACGGCAATGCCATGTTCGTTGAAAAAGCGCGCGACGTGCGCGTAGCGGCCGGCGTGCTCGCCCAGGCCATGTACCAGCAAAATGACCAGACGCGGATCGTTGACGGACCAGATGCAGGGATTTGTCGGGCGATCGGTTGAAGATTGGGCATGTTTCATAGCGACAAACCAGGTTCTACGTCACGGAAAAGTGCCATCTGTACTTCCCGCCTTGCAAAAGTGAGAGGCGCCCCCTGTGGGGCACCTCGTGAAAATTACGAGTTTTCAAGCAATCTCCGGCGTATCGAGTTTGGCAAGGGCCGCCGCGATGTCCTCATCGGTAAGGTGATGCTCGACCAGCTTGCCGGCAAAGTAATCGTCGTAGGCCTGCATGTCGAAGTTGCCGTGGCCGCACAGGTTGAACAGGATGGTGCGCGACACGCCTTCTTCCTTGCAGCGGTTGGCCTCGCGGATGGCGGCGGCGATGCCGTGGCAGGCTTCGGGTGCGGGGATGATGCCTTCGGCACGTGCAAACCGCACCCCTGCCTCGAACACCTCGAGCTGATGGTGTGCCGACGCCTCGATCAGGCCGTCCTTGAGCAACTGGCTCACGATTACCCCGGCACCGTGATAGCGCAAGCCGCCGGCATGAATGGGTGCCGGCACGAACTGGTGGCCCAGCGTGTACATGGGCAACAGCGGAGTCATGCCGACCGTGTCGCCAAAGTCGTAGCGGAACACGCCGCGCGTCAGTTTGGGACAGCTTGCCGGCTCAGCCGCGATGCAGCGCACCTCGCGCTTGCCTTCCAGCTTGTAGCGCAGGAACGGAAAGGCGATGCCGGCAAAGTTGGAGCCGCCGCCAAAGGGCGCAATCACCACATCGGGAAAGTCACCGGCCTTTTCCATTTGCACCAGAGCCTCCTGACCGATGATCGTCTGGTGCAGCAATACGTGGTTGAGCACCGAACCCAGTGCGTATTTCGTGTCCGGATCAACCGCGGCCCGCTCAACGGCTTCGCTGATGGCAATGCCCAGCGAGCCCGGCGAATCGGGATCCTGCGCGAGCACCTTGCGTCCCGCCTCGGTCAGGTCGGTGGGCGAAGCATACACATGCGCACCCCACGTTTGCATCATCACTTTGCGGTAGGGCTTCTGCTGGTAGCTGATCTTTACCATGTACACCTCACAGTCGATTCCGAACAGGTTGCAGGCGAAAGAAAGCGCACTACCCCACTGCCCGGCGCCCGTCTCGGTGGTGATGCGCCGCACGCCTTCCTGCTTGTTGTACCAGGCCTGCGGCACGGCCGTATTGGGCTTGTGCGAACCCGATGGACTGACGCCCTCATACTTGTAGTAAATTCTGGCGGGCGTGTCGAGCGCTTTTTCCAGGTTGCGGGCCCGATAAAGCGGTGTGGGGCGCCACATGGTGTACACATCGCGCACTTCCTCGGGGATGTCCACCCACTTGTCCGTAGTCACTTCCTGCTGGATGAGCGCCATCGGGAAAAGGGGCGCCAGTGCCTCGGGGCCAATCGGTTGCCCGGTGCCGGGATGCAGCGGGGGCAACGGCTTGTTGGGCATGTCGGCCACGATGTTGTACCACTGGTGCGGGATTTCCTTTTCGGTGAGGGTGATCTTGCGGTTCTGCGCCATAGCATTGTATTTGAGTGTGAAAAATCGGATTCCTTGCCGCACATTTTTTCGAAAGCGCGAAAATTTCCAAACACCGGTTGGCTTTTCCAAAAAAATGACAAAACAAATTTCAACCACCACACCGACACGCATGGCGATTCGGAAAATGACGTCCTTACAAGGCACTGTAAATCAGACGGGAATCTTCTCCACCTCGTAAATGGAATTCACCTTTCCGGCAAATACACACCAGAAGTCGGGCTTCTGGTGAAGCTGCACCACCTCGGTAGGACGCCCGTCGTCGATGAAATTGGCCTTCAGCTTCGACTTGATGGTGAAAAGCGAATGATAGTAGCGAAAGCGCACCTCGGGATGGAAGTACTGGCGGATCTGGGCCAGCATCTTGCGGTAGTGCGAGCGGGGATGCGCCGGGCAGGCATTGCACTGACCCTGGAATTCTGGCCGGCAATGCGTCACCAGATCCATGCAATCGAAATGTGGGGCTGCTTCGTACGACACTTTGTGGTGGGTATAGGCCACGCTCGACAGCGACAGGAGGCCCGTTTTGCCGAAAGGCATGATACTGGCAAAAGGGCCATCCATGACCGTGAGCCCCAACGCATCGAAATCGGGCGAAGTGAGCAGGGCGATCTCCGAAATCTCGTGCATCAGCTCGATGGGGGGCAACCTGAACAGTCGGTTTACGGCGTTGGTGGCCGAGTAGGTGGCATTGACCACGAGCGGGGCGCGCAATGAAAAGGATCCCCGCGCATCGAGGCGGGTGGCTTCCATCAACCAGGCGTCACCCGCACGCTCGGCCTGCTCGATCCGTGTGCTCAGAAAAAGCCGGATGCCGCCCTCCTGCGCTACCTGACGGCGGTAATGATTGGCCATCAAGACGGGGTCGAAACTGTGCTCCACGGTGGCATACAGGGCTTCGATGCGATCGAAATTGAAGATCGGATGGGAATCGATGCGCCGACATTCAATACCGAGATAATCACAGAATCGCTCGAACTGGGCTGCATCGGTCAGCGAGCCGAAACGGTCGATGGCATAGTATTTTTCAAAACTGAAATTGATGAAAGGGCGGTGCTCCTCGGTGAAGCGCGCGCGGTGTTCGTCGCTCATGCGTGCCGTGGCAATGCTGCGCGGGTAATGGTAGCCCCCGTGCAGGCGCGCCTGGTTGACCATGGAGGCTTTGGTGAACAGTTGTGATTCTTTTTCCAACAGGGCCACGTGCAGGCCCTTTCGGGTAAAATGCAGCGCCGCATAAATGCCGAAAATACCGCCGCCAATGATGACGGCATCGAAGGTTCGGGTTCGTTCGGGGCTCATCGGGAAGCGCGCGTTTGTTGCATCCATTCCAAAAGGGTGGCCCATCCTTCCTGACCGACCACACAGCGCGCTTGCGCGAGCGTGTCGGTCAATTGCCCGACCGAGGAAGCCCCCACGACCAATCGGCCGACCTCGGGATGGCGCAATGCAAAACACAGGCCCAACTGACTGAACGAGTGCACCGGCAGGTCCGGATGAGCGGCATTCCAACGCCTGACCAGCTGCCGCAATGACTCCATTAGCGGGGGCTCTTCGAGCGTGCCGGTACGCACCACCCACGAGCTGTCGGGGCGATAGGCCTTTGGGTCGAGCTTCAGCCCGCCGGCGTTGATGCCGTAGGCCACGAAGTCGGCCCGGGCATGCAAGGGACCATATCGCTCCAGATCGGAATGCACCGGATTGTGTTTCACCTGAATGAGCAATCGCATATCGCTCCCTTGCAGGACTTCGGCCCACAGCTCGGGGTGGCGGATGCCCGACAGCCCGATGCGCAAGCCCGAAGCCTGCACCTGCGCCAGAGCCCGCAAGGTCTCGGCGATGGCCTCGCGTTCGGATCGGTTGTCCCAATGCACGCCAAAGACATCCAGGTTGTCGCCATAGAGGTAGCCGTAGTGCTCGAGGGCCAACAACAGGAACCCCTCCGACAGGTTGTGGTCGGGGCTGCGCTCATTGGTCAGGCTGCCCACCTTGATCCATACGCGCAGGTCGGTCACACCATGTGCACGGATCCATTCAGCCAGCCAGTTCTCCGCCAGGCGGAAGTGGTCCGCCACCCCGTCGATCGGGTAGTTGGTGGCCGTATCCACCTGGCGGAACCCGGCCTCGTACCACATGTCGAGCATGGCCATGGCGGTTTCCTTGCCGATGGTCCAGCCCCACATGGCCGTGCCCAGCCAGAGCCGATTCGAAAGCGATGCTCGATCAGTCATTTACAACCCCAGTTCTTTCTTTCTCTTTTTCAACGCGCGCATGCCCTTGAGGTACTTGATGGCCAGGGGCACGATTTTCACGCGGCTGCTCGACACGTCGTCGGTCCACCTGACGGGTAGCTCGCAGATGCGCGCTCCCAGCCACTCGGCCACGGTCAGCAGCTCGGTACTGAAGAACCACCCGTCGTTCCGGGCGCCGGCCTCGTAGAGCCGTGGGTACCACTCGCGACGCAGCCACTTGAAACCGCACATGCCGTCGCTGAATCCAACACCCAGGTACCACTTCAGGATGAGGTTGAATGCCCGGCTGCTGATCTCGCGCTTGAGGGGCCGCCCGATCACCTCGGCGCGCGGGTGCAGGCGCGTGGCGTACACGATATCGTAGCCCTGGTCGGCAATGGCGCTGTAGGCCTCGAGAAAATGCGACAGGTCGGTGGCCAGATCCAGGTCCATGTAGCCCACGATGTCGGCTTCCGACTGCCCCCAGCTATGTTTCAGGGCCAGCCCAACCCCTTTGCGCGGCACGCGCAGGTAGCGCACGCCCGGCAACTGCTGTTCCAGCTCGCGTGCGATTTCGGGCGTGCGATCGGTAGAGCCGTTGTCGGCAATGACGATCTGCCACTGCCCTTCCGCCGGAAAATGGCGTTTCAGGAAATCATAAAGGATACCTGCCTGTCGGGCCAGTGTGGGCTCTTCATTCAGTACGGGGATGGTGACGTCAAAGGTCATCATGTCTGGTCATTGCCGTTTTTCGTCGAACAGATCACTCGGGCAGGGATTTTTTGACCATTATTGCCGAGCGGGCCGAAAGATCGTTTTTTCCGGAAGAAACAGCATGGTGCCCTTATAGTTGTGGATCCCCGGCCTGTTGCTTTTCTTTGTAGCACGCGAACTTTTGCTCACCAACCAAAACATCACTTCACATGGATAACCCGGCAAAAAATCTCAAACCCAAATCGTTCTGGCAGCGACCGGAAGGAGTGACCGGACTGATCTTCCTCGCTGCCCTCGTGCTGGGCGGCGGCTACCTGTTCGTCACCTATTTGCCCGTGTTGGTTTCGCTTGCGCAAAACACGCTCTACCTGGCGCTGATGCTGGCAGCCCTGGGCGCCATCCTCTACATGGTGCTCGACCCCAAGATGCGCAACCTCATCGCCTATGGCTACAAGAGCGTCATGCGCTGGATCACCGGCTTGTTCATCCAGCTCGATCCGATTGGCATTCTGAAGTCGTACATCGAAGACCTCGAGGACAATCTGCGCAAGATGAACAAACAGATCACCAAGCTGAGGGCGCAGATGCACCAGTTGCGCGAGCTGATCCACAACAACCAGAAGGAAATTCAGACCAACCTGCGCATGGCCAGCAAAGCCAAAGAGCAGGACAAGCGCTCGGTCGTCATCCTGAAGAGCCGTAAGGCCGGCAGACTGAAGGAGTCGAACATGCGCCTCGAAGACCTCTACAAAAAGATGGAAGTGCTGTATCGCGTGCTGACCCGCATGTATGAAAACTCGCAGATCCTGCTCGAAGACCTGAAGGATCAGGTAGCCGTCAAGGAACAGGAACGCAAGGCCATCCGTGCCAGCCACAGCGCCATGCGCTCGGCCATGAGCGTCATCTCGGGCGATCCCGACAAGCGCGCCATGTTCGATGCGGCCATGGAAGCCATTGCCGAAGACGTCAGCGAAAAGGTCAGCGAGATGGAGCGTTTCATGGAATTGTCGGCAACTTTCATGGACAGTATCGACTTGCAAAACGGCATCTTCGAAGAAGAAGGCCTGCGCATGCTCGAACAGTGGGAAAAAGAGGGCATCTCGAAGCTGCTGGGCGACGAGAAAGAACTACTGCTGCTGCAGGCCAATAGCGACGAAGACGTGCTCGACCTCGACAGCCCGGCAGCCCGCCCCCAGACGCGCAACAGTGACAGCCGCACCAACCAGTACGATTCCTTCTTTGAATGATTGACGATGGACAATGGACGATTTTTTGAGAAGGAGAGAAGAGAGATGGAGTGAAAGAGTGACCAACTGCGCAAACTGCGGTTTTTGGCTGAGCAATCGAGGAACCGAAGAAGCGAGGATTCGATTCAAGAGGCCTGCTGAAAAAGGCGAAAAATTTTCAGTCACACAGAGCGCCACTGAGAAGACACTGATTTTCACAGAGTTGTAAACCCTCAACCCTACACCCTCAACCCTCAACGACAGGTAAAAACTGCGCGCAAACTGCGTCTATCTGCGGCTGAAAGCTGCGGTCTTTGGCTGAGCAATCGAGGAACCGAAGAAGCGAGGATTTGACAAAAAACTGATAGTCAACAAGAAAAACTTTAAACTCTAAACTCTACACTTGTATGTTGCACCGGATTTCTGAGACAAGGATTTTAGGGGCAAATTTGGGATTGAAAAATGGCCACAGACGGCAAGGCTATTCTCAATAGAAGCA
>WFYJ01000017.1 GCA_015490175.1 Saprospiraceae bacterium
ACCTTCGTGGAAGGATCGTGCAAACAGATGGACTGCATGCAGTCTCGCTGTCATGGACGATAGACCATGGACTATAGACGATAGACCATAGACGATAGACCATAGACCGATTCCACCAACCTGCCCCGCTTGCGCAAAATCCCGTGAACGACAAGAAATACACTGCCGAGGCCTCGCGCGTGTATGGGCGAAACCTCCCGCCCGTAATCGGTGGAGGAGAGTAAACACCATTAAAACCTTTTGAGCCATGAAAGCCTTTGGATTTCAAGGGAAGGTGCTCTATTCCCTCCTGTCGTTTTTCCTTTTGGCACTCACTTCCGGCGGAATTTATGCACAAGCTGACATTGGCTGCCGTCCTGCGCAGCTTGTGAGCGTCAGCGTAGTGCACTACGCACATTATGCCAAGGCCCTTGTGCGTTTTCAGACACCCAGGCTGAGTACGCGGCTGATCCTGCAGGCCGAGGACGGGAGTGTGCTTGGCGAGTATCATGTACCGCGCAGTTCGGGGCAATTGTATCTGACCAATCTGCCGCCCAATCAGATTTTCACGGTATATGCCGAGGATTATTGCGGCGAGCTGCGCCCTCTTGCCCGGTTCGAGACCTTCCCCGGTGACGATTATGGTGCCGGCATCCAGGTGAGCAGGGAGCTTTTCGGTGCAATCGAAAAATTTACGCAGCAGTCTGAGGTGGGGCTGGTCCAGTTTCTCGCCAAAGAGAATGAGCTGCCCCTGACAGAGCGCCTGGCTTTCTTGCAACAATACCTGCTCGATGGAGAACCTTTTGTGCAAGACTATGGCCGGCAATGGCCGCCCGAAGAAGTGTTTGCAGGGGCGGCAACCGATGATTGCCGGTGCAAATTCGTATTCATGCGTTGGCAGCAGGTGATGCCCGGGAGCATGCTGGAAGGGATCATCTATCCGAGCTTGTGGACCAATTCCGGTTCGCTGGGCGATCCCGATGCGTTGTACGAGTTTGTCGGACAGTGGGCCGGCCCGGCAAAGGACCTGAGTCTTTATACCCGGGGGTGCCGCACGGGCAATGCCCCCTGGGAGTACGAATTCGATGAGACGAATGAAGAGCAGGCAATCTCACCGAACCATGCCGAATTAGGATATGCCTACGTATGCACGAACTACGAGCAACTTCCCCGCGGCTGCGAATGCGAAGACAAATGCATCTACCTCAGCAGCGACTATATTTCTTCTCTGTACACGCATATCACCAAAGATCCGGGCTGGTGCGTGACCATTGGCAACAAGGCCGCCTGGGCCGATGCAGAAGACTTTGCCGTGCTGCTGAAGGAGGAAGCTGACAGCCTGGAAGTGCTTGCCGCCGGGCAGGCACATGTGTCGGCTTATGCAGCGGTGGATGCCAACCTTGAATTCTGGCTGGCACCGCTCGATGTGGCCCAGTCCGTATTGAGCGATTTTTCCGAGCTGGTTTCCGGCGACAGCATAAACCTCGGCTTTTTGTTGGAAAACCTGGTGGAGGGAATCAAAAACGTGTTGTCGGTAAAGGCATGGGAACATACCGGCACATGGGGCATCAAGGAAAAGCGCACGGCCCTGATTGCAGTGAACGACCGCAGGTTCTGCATTCCCCCCAATCATCCTGTCCGCTTTCACCTTTATTCTGCGGCCTACTTGCGTTCGGGCGGCAAGCGCAAGTGGCGCGCGTGGGCAGCGGTGCGATCGGCCTTCCAGATAAACGCCGTGGTGCATGCCGATGCCGGCCCGCCGCAAGCGTGCTGTACCGATCAATTGGGAAACTGGATCGCCAAGGGAATGGATGAGCTGTACGATTCGGACTACATGCTCGGCAATGTGGTGGCCGACTTTGCCCTGTGGCCATGGGACGGCTGGGATCCCACCCAACCGCTGCCGGGCGAATATGGCGAGCTGAGCTATTCCATTGGCTGTGAGCCGGGCCTGCAGGGGCCGCCCATTGGATGGCTGCGCACTTCCTCCGAACACGAAGGCGACGAGGCAGCGATGCCCGCCCTTTCAGACCAGGCGGGCGTGGAACGCACCGATGCCACTTCGACTGCCCCTGCAGCAGCGGCCGCCTCTGAAGAACGAGATCCGGCATCTGCCGAGCTGAGTTGGCCTTGCCGGTTGTACGTGTACGACCTGTCGGGGCGTCTGGTGTGGACGGGTGTCGAAGCATGGCCGCGCAGTCTGCCGGCCATCGTCGAGGCCCTACGGGCGGATGGCTGGATTGATGGCGGAAAAGTGTACATCTTCCACTGGCGCAGCTATCGGGCGGCAAAAACCGAAAAGGTATTTGTTCATTGATTAGAGCGATATACAAAAACGAAGCAGCTTGCCGCAGCAAAAACCTGCAACAAGATTTTCTCAAACCACTTCATATTGCCTAAATTGGTCGGGAGGGTGCGGCCGCCTGTTGCGTGCACCCTCCCTTGCATCAAAAACCCGTCATGAAACGCAAGAACGTTTTGGCTCGGTGGGGCCATGCCGGGCATCTTCCCCTCTTCGTTTTGTGGTGTCTGGCCTTCGGAGCGCCCCGACTGTCCGCCCAGATCGAGGGGCAAGTGCTGGATGCATGTACCCGCACGCCTCTGATCCATGCCAATGCATACGACTACGTGTCGGGCAACGGTACCGTCACCGATTCGTCGGGGTATTTTCGCCTTTCCACCGGCACCGACAGTGCGCGGGTGCGCATTTCGTTTGTCGGGTATCGCGATACCGTGCTGGCTCTTCGCCTGCCGCCGGAGCGCCCCTTGCGCATACTGCTCGAGCCGGGCGAGCTGCTGCCTGCAGCCGAAGTGGTAGCCCGCCGGCAGCGGGCCGCGTTTTTTGCCCCTGAAAATGTCGAGGCGGTTCGCCTTTCGGCAAAAGAAATCCTCGTGCAGCCGGCCCTTGTGGGCGAGCCCGACGTGCAGCGCTTTCTGGGCACCCTGGCCGGTGTGCAGACCGGCGTGGAAGGGCAGAGCAGCATTTTTGTGCGGGGCGGCTTGCGCGACCAGAACCTGCTGTTGCTCGACGGGGCGCCGCTCTACTACTCCAACCATTTGTTCGGCTTTCTGACGATGCTCAATGCCGATGCCGTGGGCGAGGTGCGCTTTTTCCGCGGCGGCTTTCCGGCCCGCTACGGCGGACGCCTCTCTTCCGTTATTGACGTTTCGTCGCGCCAGCCGTCCGACAGTGTATGGCAGGTGCAGGGCGGTGTCAGTCTGATCAGTGGGCGAGTGGTGGCCCATGGCCCCCTCTCACCGCGGGCCAGGCTGTTGCTCGGCGCGCGTCGTACATGGGCCGATCTGCTGTACCTGAGCGTGGCGCGTTTGCAGGCCACCCCCAACCAGGGCTTGCAACGGGGCAAGGCCTTCCTGCACGACTACCACCTCAAACTCGAACTGGAACCTGCCAGGGCCTGGCGCCTGTGGCTGACCGCCTATTGGGGGCAAGACCTGTTCGATGTGCGCACGCGCTATCAGCAGGTCACGCTGCTCCCGGGTGGGCCACAGGCAGGCCCTGTAAATGAAGAGGGCTTCCGCATCGGTTGGGGCAACCGCTTGTTGGTGCTGGGCGCTACCCGCCGTCTGGGCGACAGCCTTCGGCTGGGCTTTCGCCTTGCGGCAAGCACCGCACCCGTGGCATGGGGCTATGCACAGGGCACCGATCCCGAGACCGACAGCAGCCAGGTGCAAAGTCGCCTTTTCGAGGCATCCGCAGGCGAATACCGCATCCAATTGTGGGGTGCCTGGGCACTGCCCGGCCATCGGCTGGAGACGGGCCTGGCGCTCGCACGTCTTGCCTGGTCGCCCTATCGCCACGTTTCCACCCGGGCAACGGCCGATACGGCTTTCATCCTCACTGAAGAGGCTCCCGCTGTGGCGGCGCTGCAAGGTGCGTGGTATGTACAGGACAACTGGGCGTGGGGCCGCTGGTCGGGTATGGCGGGCCTGCGCATTTCGGGCATGCAGCAGGACTCATGGCGCACCGCCGCACTCGAACCGCGCCTGACAGTACGTTGCCGCCTCACCGACCGACACGCTCTTTTTGCCAGCCTCACGCGCATGGTGCAGTACAACCATCTGGCGCACAGCATGCGGCTGGCGCTGCCCGCCGACCGCTGGCTGCCCCCCACACCCGAGCTGCCGCCGCAGTCGTCGTGGCTGTACAGCCTCAACGCAAAGGTGTGGTTCAACGACACATGGCGAGCCGAAGCCGGCTTGTGGTACAAATCCATGCAACACATCGTCATGTATGCCGACGGCGTCAGCCCCTTGCAGCCGGAAGCCGATTGGGCCGGACAACTGACCCGCGGCGAAGGCAAAGCGGCAGGGCTGGAGCTGAGCCTGCACACGGAGCAAAAAGAATGGTCGGCCACCGCCAACTACACGCTGTCGCGCGCACGCGTGCACTTTCCGGAGAAAAACGGAGGCAAGCCGTTTTTCCATCCTTTCGACCGCCGCCACAAGCTGGACCTGCGTATGGAGTGGCGCATCGACGCCATCACGCGCCTCACCGCCACCTGGGTCTTTGCCTCGGGCAACCCGATTGTGGTGCCGCAATACCGCATCGGATCCTCCAACTCCTACCTCTACAGCCCGCCCGATGCCCTGCGCAACAGGCCGTATCACCGGCTCGACCTGGCACTGCGCCGCAGCAAGCAAAAGAAGCGGTTTGTCCGCACCTGGGTTTTTGGCCTGTACAATGCCTACAGCCGGCGCAATACCGTGTTCGTGGGCGTACTCTCGGCCCCGAAAAAAGGGCCGGGACTGTACGAGGTGGCACTGTTTCCGGTATTGCCCTTCGTGGCGCTCGATTTCTCTTCCTTGCCCCTGCATCGGCAAGGACAGTAAGCAGGTTTCTTGAAAAATTTTGCCAAACCCTGATGGATATGCTGCACAAACACCTTGTCCCGCTGCTTGCAGGCGCTGCGCTGGCCCTGGAACTCAGCTCGTGTTCGGGTCTGATATATCGCGAGGCAGATGTGCCGCCTGCCGACACGATGGTCTGGCTCGAATGCACCTTGCGCACAGGCGATACGATTGCGCGCGTCAACCTCACTCCTGCTGTGGATGTGCGCTTCGAGGCAGAGCCCTCTCCGGCATGGAACGAGCTGACCCCGCTCGAAGCCGATGCGCAGATTTTCCTCTATCGCAACGACCAGCTCTACTGCGGCCCGTTCCTCACCGCCGAGTTTCAGGACAAGCCCTTCTGCCTGCTGCCCGAGCCGCTGCGCGCATGGCCCGATACCTTGCGCCTCGAAGTGCTTTTGGCCGACGGCCGGCAATTGCGCGCCACGCAGATTACGCCGACCTGTGTGCCCATTGCCGAAGTGAACACCCGCTTCGATGTGCCGCTTCAGGCCATGGCGCCCTTTCAGGGAACCGTCGAGGTAACATTCGACGATCCGCCCGACGAGCAGAACTTCTATTCCGTGCATGTGCTCATGCAGCGCAAGGTCGGCTTCTTTTCGAGCGACTTTGCCGACAGCGAGATCGTGCTGAGCAGTCACCAGGGCATTCCCCGGGGCGGCGGTGGATTGCTGGACGGGGCGCCCTATGGCCCATGGCTGCTCGACGACAGCCAATTCGACGGCCAGTCAGTAACCCTCGTGTTTCACTTTGCCGCCCGCAACGACGGCCCCTTGCCCGATCAGGCATGGACGTTCGTCACCCTCAGCTCGCTGACCCCCGAGGGCTGGCAGTGGGAATATCACCGTCGCTTGCTCGACCAGAGCGAAGAACTCGGCCCCTTCGCCGAACCGGTCTATCTTCCCATGAATGTCGAAGGCGGCCTGGGTACCTTCCACGTGGAATGCCGCAGCGAGATGAAGCAGTTCTGGTAAAAGGCAGGCGAGCGAGCGCCACGGCCACGGCAAAGTGCATGCAGGCCCCCTCGATCCGCCAATTCAACCGGATACAATCCTTTCCTCGCGCCGACCTTTTTCGCGGGCCTGCGGCACGAAAAACAACGGGATGAACCACACCACCACGACCACCGAGAAGAGCAGGCCGCCGATGGTGCCCACGGCCAAGGGCGACCAGAACACCTCGCCGCGACCGTGCATCAGGAAGGGCACCATGCCCAGCGCCGTGGACAGAATGGTAAGCATGATGGGCGCTATTTTCTGCACAAAAGCCTTGCGGTAGGCCTCGAGCGGCCTGCGGCGCGGGTGGCGTTTGCGCAAGCGGTTGTAGTCGTTGAGCAGCAGAATGACGCTGTTGACCGACAGGCCGCTGAGCAACAGGAATGAGGTATAGCCGCCCTGGTCGAAGGGGTAGTCGGTCCAGTAGAAAGCCAGAAAGATGCCGATGAACGACACGGGCACCAGCAGGATCACGGCAAAGGCCTGCCGCAACGACTCGAACATGACGGCGCAGATGAAGAAGATGAGTACGACCACCAGCGGCAACAGGGCCCAGGAGCGCCGCGCTTCCTTGCCCCAGCGCCACGTGAGCTGCTCCATGGTGAAGCCCAGGGGCAACTCGCGCCGCATCTCCTCCATGGTGGCGTCGAGGTGGCGCTGCCCGAAGCGGTGCGAGCCCGTGTACTCGAACTCGACCACCTGCATGTACTGCTGCTCGCGCTTGTGGATGGCCTGCGGCACGGTCACCTTGCGCCAGCGGCCCAGCAAGTCGAGCTTGAG
Organism: Saprospiraceae bacterium; assembly: GCA_015490175.1. GTDB lineage: Bacteria > Bacteroidota > Bacteroidia > Chitinophagales > Saprospiraceae > WFYJ01. Next base: position 6,624 of record WFYJ01000017.1, read on the forward strand.
GTGGAGGCTGTCGAGCTGCAGCGGGTGGTGCCGCAGGGTGTAGAGGTCGCGCTGCGGCAGGTCGTCCGGCTCGACGCGGATAGCCTCCCCTGCCGGCGTCAGGGCTGCGATGGGACGCCGCCGGTTGAAGCGCTGCAGCAGGCGGTTCAGCCCTGCCGGGGTGATGCCGGCAAGGGCCATGGCTGCGGGCTCGGGCTCGAAGCGGTATTCGTACAGGTCGCGCTCCCACCAGTACAGGTTGGCATCGGTGCGCACCTTCTGGACGCGCCGGTGGCGCAGCAGTTTTTGCGCAAAGCGCTCGGCCAGCCGCTGAAGCTGCGCGCGGTTGTAGCCGTACATGGCCACGCGAAAGCGGGGCGGCGAGGCGCCCGAAGTGTTTGAAAAGCCCTGGCCCACGCCGTAGATGTCCCACTCCACACCACCGAAGTTGAGGCTGAAGGCGATGAGTCGGTTGCGCAGGCGGAAAGGAAAGAAGGGATCGCCGTTGCGCGGAAAGTAAATGGCCATGGTGCCCTGTTGGCCCGACCACACGCGCGTGACGTACTGGCGCACCTGGCCGCCGAAGCGCGACACGTACTCCTCCACGCGGCGCATCACCTCGTTGAGCTGGGCTGCCGTGGCCCCTACCGGCATGGCGGCGCGCACGTGCAGCACCGTCTCGCCCGGGTCGCGCCAGCCCGAGCCCTCGTACACGTACCATGCAAACAGACGCAGCGTGCCGCCCAGCACGCGGTTGACGATGGGTTTGACCTCTTCGACGTACCAGGGGTTGCCCAGCGTGCGATTGTACCACTCATGACCTTCGATGTGGTTGGGCAGGTAAAACACCGGCAGGCCGAACAGCAGCACCACTCCGGCAATGGCCCAGCCGCGGCGCCGCAGCAGCCAGCCCATGGCCGCAGCATAGCGGGCGCTCCAGCGAACCGTGCGGCGTAGGCGCGCCCTGGTGCGCCTTTTCTTCCGGCTTTCGCCAAAACCGAAGGCCGCCATCAGCGAAGGAATGAGCCACAGCGCCACGACCAGCGACACCGACAGGTTGATGGCCAGCACCGCAGCAAAAGCCGAAAGGTTGAGTTGCCACTGCTCGGGCAAAAACCAGATCACCACCAGAGCCGCCAGCGTGGTAAGCGTCGAGGCGAGCAGGGCGGGAAAGACGGCGCGGTCGCCGTGCTGCTGCAAGTGGTGCATCATCACGATGCTGTTGTCGATGATGATGCCAAACGAGACCGTAATGCCGGCCAGGGCATAGAGGTGCAACTGCACGTCGAAGAGCCAGTAGCCGATGGCCGCCAGCCCCAGATTGGCCGCAAGGCTGGCCACCACCACGGCCAGATGCCGCCAGTCGCGATACACCAGCAGCACGAAGGCCAGCAGCAGGCCCAGCGACCACAACGTCCGTTGCCGAATCTTGACCAGCTCGGCACGCAGGTGCTCGGTCTCGTCGCGGTCGAGGTAGAGGCGCCAGCCTGCCGGCAGGTGTTGCCGCACCTCGTCGGCGCGGGCGTGCAAGGCGCGGGCCAGCACCAGTGTGTTGACGCCCTGCTCGGCCCAGGCCAACAACCGGATGCTGTTGCGCCCGTTGATGCGGTAATAGCGCGTGGCGGGGCGCTCGCGCCGCACGATCCGCGCCACCTGACCCAACTGCAGCAGGCGCCCGTCGTGCAGGCTCAGCGTCAGGGCTTCGAGCTGCCCTTGCTGCTGCTCGGGCGTGGCGGCAGCGGGCGGTGCCAGCCGTACCGCCCATTCGCGCGCGCCGGTCCGCACCATGCCCAGCAGTTGGTCCTCGAGCTGGAGCCGCAGGGCCTGCACCAGCGCCACCTCGTCGAGTCCCAGGCGGCTGAGCGCCTGCTCGTCGTAGCGCACCAGCCACTCCAGCGCATTGCCGCCCTCTACCTGCACGTGGCGCAAGCCCGGCAAAAAGCCCATGGCCGGCTGGATCACCTCGACGGCATAGCGATGCAAGGCCGCCGGCGTGGCAGGGCCGCTGAGCGACCACACGATGAGCGGCCGTTCGACCTGTTCCTCTTCGGCATTGCGGATCTCAACCTGTGGCCAACTCACGCCTTCAGGCAAGGCGGGCGCCAACTGTCGAATGCGGGTACTGAGCGCAAAACGCATGAACGCAGGCGAAGCGTCGCGGTCGAGCTCGAGACTGATGCGGCCGCCGCCGTTGCGCGAAACCGATTCGATGCGCTCCACGCCGTCCACCAGCGCCAGGGCCGCTTCGAGGGGAGCCGTCACCTCGCGCTCCACCTGAGCGGGCGACGCCCCCGGCCAGCTCCACGTGACCGCCACGCGCGCCGACCACACGCGCGGCTCGAACGACAGGTCGAGGCGCGGCACCAGCCCCAGCCCGGCTATCGTCAGCACGGCGAAAATCATCAATCGGCGAAAGTGGTGGCCTTGCATCGCATCCTGCTCTTTGACGCTCTTTTGAAAAATATGTCCAGGCAATGGTTTGGGAAATCCGATTGTGAAATGATTTTACCAGTGTACTCGGTATGACGCCCGTGCCCTTCGCGTCCGATCACTTCATCTTTCCTCGCGCCCACTCGAAAAATTGACCATTGTCAGAAACTCCCAAGCTGTATGGCGCAAACACCCGCTTCCGCAAATCCTCGGCACTCCGACGTCTCATTCCCTGTACAGCAGCCGGAACAGCAGCGGGATCCAGTACAGGCTGGCCAGGGTGCCGGCGATGAGGCCTCCCGTGACGGCCCACGCCAGCGGGCGTTGCAACTCCGCGCCCAGGCCGCCCGACAGCAGCACGGGCATGAGGGCAAGGACGGTCGTCAGCGAAGTCATGACGATGGGGCGCAGACGGCGGGCGCCGGCCTCGTGGATGGCTTCCTCAAGGGTCATTTTTGCCGAAAGGCGCTGCATCATGTCTACTTTGAGTATGGCGTCGTTGACCACGATGCCGCTCATGACGATGATGCCGATGAGCGCCACGAGGTTGACCGTCTGGCCGCCCAGCCATAGCGCCCACAGGGCTCCTGCCATGCCGGCCGGCACGGTGAGCAGTACGATAAAAGGCAACCGCAACGACTCGAACTGGGCTGCAAGGATAAAGTAGAGCAGCGCCAGCGCGATGAGCAACACCACGCTCAGCTCGCGCAGCAGGCGCTGCTGCTCGAAGATGGCCCCCGAAAAGGACGCCACGAGGCGCCCCTCGGTGCGCACCACCTGTCGGATGCTGTCGGTCAGGCCCGGCGGCACGCGTTCGATGCGCAGCTCGAGGGCTTCGCCGCTGCGGCCGGCCGTGATGAGGCGCGGCTGGGTGTGGGGCTCCAGCCTCACGAGGCGAGACAGTGGCACGGGCTGTCCCCGGCGGTTGCGCACGCTGCCCTGCAACACCTCGGCCAGCGGGCGCCGCCGTGCGGGGCCGGACACTATCGCCAGTTGATCAGTGCCGGTGTGCAGCGTGCCCACGGGCTGTGCCCCGAGGCGTCGCCGCAACTCGGCCAGCAGCGCCGGACGCGACACCTCGTGGCGCAGCAGCGCCTCCTCGCGCAGGTGCAGCAGGTACAGCGGCTGGCGGGCCGGCACCCGCACGGGCACGCCCCGCCGCCGCAGCAGGGCCAGCACCGGCGCCGCAGTGGCCGTGTCGGGCGTCTGGCGGTCGGCTACCGACTGCAAGCGCACCACGAGCGGCGGCTCGCCCGTGTGGAACACTTCGTCGAACAGGGTGCGCAGGGGCCGCAGTGTGGCACGGGCCCGCGGGTAGTGCCGCCGCAACAGGGCCTCGAGGGCCCCGGCAAGGCTGTCGAGGCCGACGCCTGCACGTGTGAAGAGCAGCAGCCGGGCCTCCTGCGGCTCGAGCGGCTCCTGCTCGAGCAGAAACTGCTGCGTGCCCACAAAAAGGTTGGAATGGACGAGGGCAGGCGCCGCTGCCCGCCATAGCGCCCGCACGCGCGCCTCGCTGGCTTCGAGGCTGAGCGGCTCGTTCCACGCGATGTGCCATTCGAGGCCGGGGCGCGTCAGTTCGGGAAACTGCGCGCGCGGCAGATGCAGGGCCAGCCACACGCCCGAACCCATGAAGGCGGCCACCACGGCCATCGTCCACCACGGCCTTGCCAGGACCCATTCCGCCGTTTTGCGAAAGCGGGACAGCCCTTGTGTGGGTCTGCCTTTCGGCAAATGGCGCCCGCGCCATGCCTGCCGCACGAGCGTGGGCAACAGTACGGCGGCCACGGCAAACGAGCTGGCCAGCACCAGCGCAATCGAAACGCCCTGGTCGAAAAAAAGCACGCCGCCCACACCGCTGAGAAAGATGAGCGGCAGGAATACCGAGCAGGTCGTCAGTGCCGAGCTGAGCAGGGGCGGCAGCACTTCGGCCGTACCGCGCACACAGGCTTCGGTCAGCTCGCTGCCGCGCTCGATGTGCTGCCGGATGTTGTCCATGACGATGATGGCGTTGTCAATCATCAGGCCGATGCCGAGGATCAGCCCTGCCAGCGAGATGATGTTGATGCTCAGCCCTGCCAGGTAGAAGCCCGTAAAGGCCACCACCAGCGCCACCGGCACCGTGATGCCGATGAGCAGCGGCAGCCGCCACTGCCGGTAGAAGGCAAACAGCACGAGAAACGCGAACAGGGCGCCCCAGCCCAGGCTCGAGGCCAGGTTGGCCAACGACACGCGCAGCAGCTCCGTCTGGTCGTGCGTGGCCTCGAATACCAGTTGCGGATACTCGGCGCGCAGGTCGGCCAGCAGCTCCTCGAAGTGGGCCACCAGATCGAACAGGCGGGCGTCGGCCTTTTTGCGGATGCTGAACACCACGGCGGGCTTGCCGTCGAACAGGTGCAGCCCCTGCGCCGGCGCCGCCACCAGGCGAATGTCGGCCACGTCGCCCAGGCGCAGCAGGCGGCCGCCCTGCCGGAAGGGCAGCGCCTTCAGGTCGGCCACCGTGTGTGCCCCGGCACCGGCACGCAGATAAAACTCGAAAGGGCCGTCGGCCACGGCCACCGGCGGGGCCGTGCGCGTCCACTGTGCCAGCAGTGCCTCGAGGCGCGTGGCATCCATGCCGGCCTGGTCCCACCACGGCTGGCGCGGCACGATGCGCACCTGCGCCCGCGCGTAGCCACTGCGGTCGGCAAAGGCCACCTCGGGCAATTGTTCGAGGCGGCGCTGCACCACCGCCCGCGTGAAGCGGGCCAGCTCGAGCGGATCGAGCGTGTCGCGCGGTGCCACGCTCAGCAGAAACACCGGCACGTCGGTGATGCTGGCCTTGACCACCCGCGGGCGCTCCAGCCCGCGCGGCAGCAGCGGCATGGCCAGATCCACCTTTTCGTTCACCTCGAGAAACGCCAGATCGGTATCGTGGCCGTAGTCGAACACCAGCTCGATAAGAGCACTGCCCGGCCGCGTGCGGCTGCGTATGTCGCGCAGGCCGCCGGTCTGCATGAGCTGCTGGCGCAGCGGGCGCACCACCTGCTCTTCGAGCGTGCGCGGGTCCATACCCGCTGCCTCGACGCGCACGCTCACCAGCGGCAGGTCGGCCTCGGGCATCAACGACACGGGCAGGGTGAAGATGGCCACGATGCCCAGCACCACGGCCGCCGCAAAACTCATGGTGACGGCTATGGGGCGGCGTACCAGAAAGTTCAGTGCGTCGTGCATGACATGCAGATGAAGCGTTCGTTCGCGTGATATATGCGCATCAAAGTGGTTGGAAAAATCCGGTTGTGCACATGCTGTAATCGGTCAAATCGGTTGAATCGGTACACCGCACTCCATCACTCCTCACTCTTCGCTCCATCGCTCCGTCTCAAAAAGACATCGTCAAAAATTCCCGAACCGGATTGGGCGGGATATGCGGTGTGCCGGCGGTTCTTGTCGCTACTCCTGCCGGACTTCCACCAGGGCGTCGTGGTCGAGCGTGAGATTGCCTTCGGTGATGACCAGCTCGTCGCCCTCGAGTCCTTCGGCAATGGCTGCTTCTTCGCTGTTTTCGGCTTCAATGGCGACGTAGTGCCATTTGGCGCGCTGTGTTTGCGGATCGAATGTGAAGACGACGGGGCGGTCGGAGCGCAGCACCACGGCAGTGCGCGGCACAACGATCCGATCGGGCAGCACCCGCTCGATGACGACCTCGGCCTGCATGCCTTCCATGAGACGGGCGCCGGCGCGTCCCGTATGTTCGAGGCGGGCCCGCACGCGCACCAGCCCTTCCTCGCTCACCACCGGATTGATGCTGTGGATGCGCGCGCGAAAGCTGCGCTCGCCCAGTGCCACAGGGCGCACGCGTACGGGCTGCCCCCGCTGCACCTCGGCAGCTTCCTTTTCGAGCAACAGAAACTCGGCTTCGAAAGAAGACTGATCGAGCAGGCTGCACAGCTTCTTTCCGGGCTGGGCCATGGCCCCTTCGGCCACCTCCAGCTCGGCAATGCGGCCGGCAAATGGCGCCCGCACAAAACAGGCGGTCCGCTCGTACTCCAGGCGCCGCAATGCCTCGCGTGCCCGCTTCAGCCCGCTGACGATGAGCAGGTTATCCAGTACGGCACGGCTCACGCTGCTGTCCACCCCCCAACGACCACCCTGCATGACGAGCATGTCGTTCTTCTGATACTCGGCCTCCTCGAGCGCCAGCAGCGCTTCCCGCAACGCGAAGTGCAGCTCCGTGGTGTCGATCAGGGCAATGAGCTGACCCGCAGCCACTTCCTGCCCTTCGCGCACGGGCAAGGACAGAATCCGACCGCCCCGGCTGCTCACTACCTCCACCTTCCGGGCAGGACGCAGCAGGCCGGTGGCATGCCGCTCTACGGCAAAGGCACCCCGCCGCACACGCTGCACCCGCACGGGCTGACGCGGCGCCTCGGCCTGCAAGGCCGCCGGATCGGCCGCCGGGCCCTGTTCGGAAGACTCAGGCCCACAGCCCGACAGCCCGACCGACACAAAAAATACCGTGCAGCACAACCAGACAGCACAAAAACGCATCATGGCAATTACAGCATTGGTGGGTGGATCGCAACTTCACGCATGGAAAGATGCATTCCGAAGCCGAAATGGCGCATGGCCGCAACCGAAGGCCCCGAACACGCCCCAAAATAGGAAAGCAGAATGATTGTCAAGCACGCGCTTTTGCAAAATGCCCAGAAGACGACAGTCAGGCGACTTTCTCTGAGCAAATACGGCAAAGACTTGTATACCCCCCCCGCACTACCTTCGTGGAAGAATCGCACAAACAGATGGATTGCATGCATGCATGCAGTCTGGCTGTCATGGATGTGACGATAGACCATGGACGATAGACCATAGACCATAGACCATAGGCCATGGACCGATTACACCAGCCTGCCCCGCTTGCGCAAAATCCCGTGAACGACAAGAGCTGCACACATCGAGGCCTCGCATGTGCAGGGGCG
>WFYJ01000018.1 GCA_015490175.1 Saprospiraceae bacterium
GCGTGTAGAGTTTAGGGTTTAAAGTTTAAAGTTTTTCTTGTTGATTATCAGTTGTTGTCAAATCCTCGGTTCTTCGGTTCCTCACTCATTCCAACCGCAGCCTTCGGCCGCAGAAAACGCAGTCTAAAATCAGTTGATCGGGGACACTGCCAATTGTTTCAAACAAATTATGTTTGCGACTCAGGTGTCATTTTTGTGAAATTCCGGTTCCCACATGCTTTCCGAGTCGCAGGTTCAGGTCTATGCGCTTGATTTTTTGAAAAACTACTACCGCCGTCGTGCCCGTGGCCGACGCGTGGCCGCAATTGCCGAAGCGCGCACAAATGGCCGGGGCAGGCAGGGCCGCGCCGACGGACTGCTGGTTTGGCGCCACTGGCTGACGGGCGCCGTACAGGTGGCTTCGATGGAGGCCAAGTCGCGGCTGACGCGGCAGGCCATTCGCCCGAAGTTTCACTTCGGACAGTGGCTGCGCAACTCGCTGCTGGCGGGCCTGGTGGTGTGTGCCGTTACGGGCACCCTGACGCTGTGGTACAAGGTGGAGGGGCGCTGGAGCTGGCTCTTGCCGCTCAATCTGTGGGTGGGCAGCAGCGTGCTGTACGGCTTGCTCACCTGGCGCAATCCGGGGCATCGGCAGGCCGCCATGATGCAGCAACTCGATCGTTACCCGGCCAACTTCCAATGGCTGGCCATACCGGAGCGCTTCTTTCAGCAGATGGGGCCGGAAGACCGGAAGGCCCTGGCCCGATTGTGCGAGATGGAAGGGCAGGGCCTGCTGCTGGTGCGCGGGCGTGGCCGGGTGAAGGTGCAGTGCAAGGCCCGTCGGCGGCGCTGGTGGGGCAGGCGTTTGCTGGTGCGATATGCCCGCGCCGAAGAATTGCTGCGCCAACTGGGTTGAGCGTTTCGGTCCGGCTTGCCCGCGCCCCATCGCTTCCTCGTTCTGTCACCCCCTTGCCCCATCTCAAAAAATTGGCCATCGTCAAAAACTCCCGATCTCGATCATTTTGCGTTTTTTTAAGGAAGTTTCCGAAACAAACCCACGCGTCATGAGTTTGCGACACCTCTTTTTGTCGGGATTGCTCGTGTGCACGCTCGGTTCCTGCAATTTCCTGCAGGAGATGGAACGCCACGAGCAGACGGCTGTTGCCTTTGTGCGCAACGTGATGGCCCACGAGTACGAAACGGCCGTAGCCATGATGGACGAGGAGTTCGTCCGATATGCGGGCGGTAGCGACACCCTGCAGATCCTCTTGTCCGAAATGGAGCAATACCTGCGCAAGAAGCTGGGCGCGTTGCAGGAAGCCCGTACGGCGCGTTGGGCGAAAAGGATGGGATACCGCACCGATGCGGAAGGCCGGCGCGAGGCGGTACCGCTCGAAGATTACCTGCTGGAGATGGTGGGACGAGACAGCCTGGCCTGGGTGCGTTTCACGTTCAACGACGAGGGCAAGATCATGGGCGTCAATGTCGAGGCGGCCTCGATGCCCGTGCCCGGCCCGGCGCAACTGCTGCCCTGGTACGTGCTCGTGGGGCTGGGCATTGTGCTGTTGGCAGCCATGGTCTGGACGATCGTGCGCATTGTGCGCAGCCGCTTGTCGCGCAAGTGGTTGTGGATTCTTGCGGTGGTGTTGGGCAATTTCACCCAGTTTGGCTACAACGTGCTCGCCGGCTGGTTCTTCCAGCCGGCGATGATCATCAATATCCTGCCGTTCGGATTCACGCTGGGAAGCTGCCTGGGCATGTCGGCCTGGCTCTCTTTCCCGCTGGGCATGCTGGCCGCGTGGGCGAAGCTGTGGCAGGGCAAGCGCGAGCAAGCGGCACCAGGCCCGGAATCGCAGGCCGCCCAACCGGACACACAGGGCTGAGTGTGCCGCGGCTCAGTCGTTTTCGATCATCTGCCGGCGCGCCATGATCTTGCGCAGCAGCCGGACCAGGCGCACGTGCAGGGTGGGGTGGGCGTAGAAGTACTTTCCGTTGATTTCGAGGTGCCTGCCGCTGATGGCTACGTGGCGCAGGTGGTGATAGAACACTTTTTGCGGCTCCAGCGATGGCGCTTTCCAGTACAGGGCCTGGTCGGTCATGGCGAAACCCGCCTTGAGCGTGTGCAGCAGCGTCCAGTCGTGGAGGAAGAAGACGCGTTCGTTGCGTTCGACGAACAGAAAACTCGCTGCTGCATTTTGCAACAGCTTCTCGGGTATTTCCAGCAGGTTGGTATAGACCAGCTCTTCGGGCAGGCTGGCCCAGTCGAGGTAGTCCATGATCAGGGCGAACAGGTCGGCCTCGGCCAGGTCGGCATAGCCGTATTTGAGGATGCCTTTCGGCAAAGGATGCACGTTGAGGTCGGCCGCGTGGCGCACCAGGAAAAACTCGATCAGCTCGTCGAGCGCCTGGTCGAGCAGCGTTTCGATGGCGGCTTCGGGATCGATGGCGCGCGCGAGCAGGTGTTGCACCTGGCTGGCCAGTTGCAGCATGCGCGCCTCGAAGACCGAGCGAAACGCCGACTCCTGCAACCGATTCATGTAGGCTTCGAACAGGGCCGGATCCTGCTGCTCCTGAAGCGTGTCGTACAGCAGTTGGAAAAACCTGTCGGCGATGGCCTGCGGCTCGGTGAAGGGCGATTCGGGCTGGGGCGCCGCAGTGGCATGGCCCAGCTCGGTGCCGCATTGACTGCAGAAAACGGCCTCGGCCGGATTGTCGAAGCCGCACACGGGACAAGAGACGTGCTGCTGTGCAACGGCAGTGCCACACCACGGGCAGTAGCGTGCGCCTTTCGGCAAATCCTTTCCGCAGGTCGTGCAGCTATGCGTCATTCAGTCATTTGCTTGGCGCAAAAATAGGGCGTGTGCCTCACAAGAGGTCTTGCACCTGAAGCACGATCCCGGTGATGATGGACTGCACGCCGATGGCCATGACCAGAAAGCCCATGATGCGCGACAGGGCGCTCATGCCCGAAGCGCCAAGCAGCCGGCCCAGCCAGGGCGCCGAGCGCAGCACCAGCAGTACGATGACGGCATTGAGCAGAATGACGCTGATGATGATGAGCTGGCTGCCCGGCTCGCTGTATTCGGTGGCCCAGTTGATGAGCAGCGAGATGGAACCGGGCCCCGACAGCAGCGGCATGGCCAGTGGGGTGAACGAAATGTCTTCCTTTTCCAGGGCTTCCTTTTTCACCTTGTTGTCGATGGCACGCGTACGGGCGAACTGGCCCGACAGCAACCCGTAGCCCGACAGCATGATCACGATGCCGCCGGCGATGCGGATGGCGTGCACATCGAGCCCGAAGAAGGCCAGGATGATTTTTCCGCCAAGAAAAAAGGCCAACAGGATGCACGCAAACCAGATGCTGGTCTGGTGTGCCGTGCGCCGGCGGTCTTCCTCGCTGTAGTGGGGCGTCATGGCCAGATAGACCGGCACGGCGCCGATCGGGTTCACGATGGTGAACAGCGAGGCCAGCGTGGCGATGAACAGGTCGAGCATGAGCAAGAGGCGTTTGCGAAAGCGGCCGCAAAGGACCGCAAATTTTGGCTTTTTGCGCAAGCAAAAACCATCTCAACACCATCCCCGAAAAAGTCGGAATAGTGGTATCTCAACATTGCTGGCGAAGCCAGCCGCTCAACATCGCCGTGATAGCGGCGTCTCAACACTACCGCGGCAGCGGTGTCTCAACATTGCCATCAGGCCACCAGCCGCATCAGCCAGGCACATACCAAGGCGCCGTAGGTGCCGAGAGCATAGCCCAGTACGGCCATGAGTACGCCTACGGGCGCGAGGGTGGGGCTGAAGGCCGAAGCCACCACGGGTGCCGATGCGGCGCCGCCCACGTTGGCCTGGCTGCCCACGGCCACGAAGAAGAAGGGCGCGCGGATGATCTTGGCGGTCACCAGCAGGACGGTGACGTGCACCAGCATCCACACGATGCCGATGAGGAACAGGCCGATGTTGTCCCACACCTCGCTCAGGTTCATCTTCATGCCGATGGTGGCCACGAGGATGTAGATGAACACCGAGCCCCAGCGCGAGGCGCCCACGCCTTCGAGCTCGCGGAAGCGCGTGAACGACAGCAGCAGGCCCAGCGTGGTGGCGATGACGATGATCCAGAAAAAGCCCGAGAGCAGCGAGTTGAGGCCGGCAGCCATGAGCGCTTCCTCGTGCCGGCTCAGGGCGGGCACGATCAGTTCGGCGCCGGCGTGGCCCAGGGCCGTGCCTCCGAAGCCGATGGCGGCCAGCAGGAACAGGTCGGTGGTGGTGGGGATGCGGGCCACGCGCTCACGGAAGGCCTGCACGCGCTGCTTCAGGTCTTCAATGGCCGAGCTGTCGGCCTTGAGCCAGCGGTCAATGCGGTCGGAGATGTTGGCGCCGTAGAGCAGGAAGCCCATCCAGATGTTGGCCACCACCACGTCCACGATGATCATGGTGGCAAACAGATTGTCGTCCACGTCGAAGATGATCTTCATGGCCGTCTGGTTGGCGCCGCCGCCGATCCAGGAGCCGGCGATGGTGGAAAGGCCGCGCCACAGCTCGTCGGGGCCGGCGGCGATAAAGCCTTCGGGCGCCAGCGCCTCGAGGGTCAGCAGGGCGATGGGCCCGCCGATGATGATGCCGAAGGTGGCGGCGAAGAACATGATGAGCGCCTTGGGGCCCAGGTTGAGCACGCCCTTGAGGTCGATGCCCAGACACAGCAGGATGAGGCTGGCCGGCAGCAGGTAGCGCGAGGCCACGTAGTAGAGCTGCGAGCCTTCGGGCGAGATGAGGCCCAGCGGCCAGTGCATCAGGGCGGGCAGGAAGTAGCACAGCAGCAGCGGCGGCACGTAGGTGTAAAACTTTTTCCAGAAGGGCCGTTCGCTGTGGGCCGTCTTGAAGATGGCGGCCAATACGATGCACAGCAGGCCGAACACGATGGCGTCATTGGTGAAAAGCGGGCGCATACATAGCGGTTTTTCGTATTTTGCGAAAGCGCAAAACCGGAAAGGCCGCTAAAATAGGGCGTCGGAAACGAAAAGACGGCAAGCCGCCAACAGCAGCGTTGCCGTCTGTAAAGCCCTCTCTTGCCAAGAAGATTGTTTGCCTTGGCAATCGGCCCAAAGATGAACCAATCATGCCGACAGGGTTTGTGCATTTGCGACAAAGCGTTGTGCAAAAAGGACAGCGCACGGCCCGGCACAACTTTCCATGACGATGAGCGTAACTTTTTGCACCCGGCATGCCTGCCGGATGCCGTATCATTACGGCGTACACGCGAATGAGATATGCGCCTTTTTTGCAAAAAGCAAAAAACAACCCCTTTGGACCAGCAAAAGCCCTCTTTGCCAATGAAGGACCTGGCAATAGCGATTCTGACATTCGTGCTGGTGTGGTGGGTGTGGTCGTGGCCCTTGTCGGCATACGGGCAGCAGCATTACATTGACAGTATCGAGCAGCGCTTGCAGGAGATGGCGCCCGACTCCCATCGGGTCAATGCCCTCAACGATCTGGCCTACTATCTGGCCGGAATGGATGCGGCGGCGGCGCAAGTGCGGGCAGAGGAAGCCCTCGCCCTGGCGCAGCAGTTGGGCTTCGTAAGGGGCACCAGCAAGGCGTGGTACATGCTGGGCTATGCGTTGATGCAGCAGGGGCGTTACGAGGAAGCACTCGAGGCGGCCATACGTTGTCGTGACCTGTCTGCACAGGCGGGCCTGGGCTATCGCCTGCCGGCCGTATGGACGCTCATCGGCAGCATTTATCGGCAGATGGGGCGCCAGCAGGAAGCGCTCGACGCTTTCCTCTCGGCCGTCGAGCTGACCAAAGAGTGGGGCGACAGCCTCGATCTGGCCTATGCCTGGATCAACCTGGCCACTACCTATATTGATCTGGATCAGGCCGCGCAGGCGCGTGAGATTCTGCAACGCGCGGCGGCGATTTTCGAGGCTTACGGCATGGATCGCTCGCTGGTCGAGACCTGGATCAACCTGGGGGCCACCGACCTGCCGGCTGAGAAGAAAATGACCGTTTTGCGGCGCGCCATTCGGAAAGCCACGGAGCTGGACTACCCCTCGGCCCTGTCCTATGCCTGGCACAACCTCGGCGCCTGCCTGCTCGACTCGATGGGGCAGGTGCGGCCGGCGCTGGAAGCCTACCTCAAGGCCATAGACTTCAGCCGGCGTTCGCAGGATCAGTACGAGGAGGCCACGGCCACCATAGATGCAGGGCATGCCTATGCGGCGCTGGGCATGCTCGACTCGGCGCAATGGCACCTGGAGCGCGGCCTGGAGCTGGCGCGCCGGCTCGGCAGTCGACAGATGGAGGCCGATGCACTCGAGGAGCTGGCGGCCCTTTTTGCCCGGAAGGGCGATTATGCGCGTGCCTATGCCCTGCAGGAAGCGCGCATCCGCCTGCAGGATACGCTCTTCAACGAGCAACTCACCGAAAAGCTGGCCGAGGCCAACGCCCGCTACGAGTCGGAAAAGAAGGAGGCACGCATCGCAGCCCAGCAGCTCGAGATCGAGCGGCAGCGCAATACGCGCAACCTCGTCATCGGGCTGGCACTCATTGCCCTGCTGCTCACGGCTACCATACTGCAGCGCCGCTACTACCTGCAGCGCCGCATGAAGGAGCGGGCCGAAGCCGAAGCGCGCCGCAAAGCCGAACAGGCAGCCCTGCTGCGCCAGCTCGACGAGCAGAAGACGGCCTTTTTCAGCTATCTGGCCCACGAGCTGCGCACGCCCCTGACGCTCATGCTGGGGCCGCTCGAGGAAGCCCTCTCGCTGCTGCGCCAGGCCAACCTGGAGCGCCCGCTGCGCACGGCCATGGAGCAGGCCAACCAGTTGCTGGTGCTCGTCAACCAGATACTCGACATGGTGCGCTACGACGCCGGCATGCTCGAGCGGCAGGACAAAACCGTCGAGCTGGACTCCTTCTTTGCCGGCCTGTACGACAGCTTCGCAGCGGCAGCCCGAAAAAAGAATATTGCCCTTGAATGGCAGGTAGCGCCCGAGCTGAAGGCGGTCTTCCGGGTCGATACGGCCAAGCTGCGGCACATCTGCTACAACCTCCTCAGCAATGCCCTGAAGTTCACCCCGCCCGGTGGCAAGGTGCGCCTGGTGGCCCGCTATGAAGACCACGCGCTGCACCTGTCGGTGAGCGACACGGGCCCCGGCATTGCCCCCGAAGCCCGGGAACGCATCTTCGAGCGCTACTACCAGACCCGCGAGGGGCGCGCCCGCGGCGGCACGGGCCTGGGCCTGGCCTGGACGGCCGAGTTGACGGCCTTCCTCGGAGGCCGCATCGAAGTGGAAAGCGAACCGGGCAAGGGCGCCGTCTTCCACGTCCGGCTGCCGCTGGAGCGTGCCGGTGCCTCCGGAAAAATGGCCGGCCCCGAGCGCACCGCCGCCGAGGAGGAGCCTGCCGGCCATTGGCAGCCCGACTTCGTGCCGCGGGTGTTGCTGGTCGAAGACAATCCCGACATGGCCGAATACGTCCGACGGTTGCTCGACCCGCCCATGGAAGTGCACCACGTCTTCGACGGAGACGCTGCGCTGCAGTGGCTGGAGCGGCACGACCCTCCGGATCTCATCATCAGCGATGTCATGATGCCCGGTATGGACGGCTTCACCCTGCGCCGGCGCCTTGCCGACCATCACCGCTGGCGGCAGGTGCCCTTTATCTTTCTGACGGCTTCCGGAGCGGAGCGCGACGTGCTCAAGGGCTTCGCCCTCGGCGTGGACGACTATCTCGTCAAGCCGTTCCACCCGGCCGAGCTGGTGGCACGCGTGCGCAATGCCATCGAGCGGGGCCGCCGCCGCCAGACCTTTACAGCGGCGCCACAGCAAGACGGCGACAATGGCCGGCAGACACTCAGTGCCGACGAGACTCTGCTGCGCAAGGCCGAAGCCATCGTGCTGGAAAACCTCGACAATCCCGACTTCGGCGTGGCACAACTGGCCGAAGCGCTCAACTACAGCAAGCGCCAGCTCTCGCGCATTATCAATCGCCTGACCGGCATGACGCCTGTCGAGTTCATCCTCGAAATCCGGCTGCAAAAGGCCATGGAGCTGCTGCGCAAAGGTCAGTATGCCACGGTAGCGGAGGTGCGCTACGAGGTGGGCATCGAGTCGGCTTCCTATTTCACCAAAAAATTCAGGCAGCGCTTCGGCATCCGGCCCAGCGAGGTGCGGCAGACGTCCTGAGGTGCTGGAGCGCCCAGGGCGGCGTGGACGATGCGCCGAGATCCGTGTCTTCAGCGCAGGGTTGTCAGCTCGCCCAATACGGGCGCCAGGGTTTGGCGCACGTCGGTGCCGGGCGGGTTGCGCAGCGCCCGGATGCCCGCTGCGCGCGCCGCTGCCACGTTTGCGGGATTGTCGTCCACGAACAGCGTCTCGGCCGGGTCCAAGCCGGCGTCTTCGAGCACATACCTGTAAATTTCCGGCTCAGGCTTGCGCAGGTGCAGCTGATGCGAGTACCACACCTTGTCGAAAAAGCGCTGTTCGTAGTTGCTGATGCCGTACTCGGCATCCAGGTGGTGGTACACCCATTCCAGATGTGTGACGTTCGTATTGCTCAGCACGTAGGTGTGACAGCCCCGCTTGCGCAAATGCTCGACCCACAGCAGGCGCTCGAGCGGGAAGCCGAGCAGCATGGCATTCCAGGCGTCTTTCAGTTCCTCCACCGTGGTGCCGGCTTTCGCCAAACGCCGTAGCTCGGCGAAGAAATCCGCTTCCGAAATGAGACCCTTTTCGAAAGCCTCGAACAGCCCTTCCTGTTCGTTGCGCGCAAACGAGGCCCGGAAGTGATCGCCCAGCAGCGCCTGCAAGCGCTGCTCGGTGGCGGCCATGTCCAGGTCTATGAGCACGTTGCCCAGGTCGAAGATGAGATGGCGGATGGGCATGATGTCGGTGTTTTGTGGATGGTCAATGGACGATGGACGATAGACGTTTTTTGATTGAGAAACCGAGGTTTGAGCGCACTGAAAAAAAGCGAAAGATCATTCAGTTACACAGAGCGCCACTGAGCATGCACTGATTTTCGCAGAGTTCAAACCCTAAACGCTCAACACTACACGCACAACCCTCAACCTGGTCAAAAACTGCGCTCAAACTGCGTGAATCTGCGGCTGAAAGCTGCGGTTTTTGGCGGAGAAACCGAGAGGATTGAGGCCCTTGAAAAAAGCCAGGGTCTCTCGCAACGACACAACGATCCACAATGTGTTTTTGATTTTAATTCAGTTTGTTATTTGTGATGTCACGTTGTCATGGCTTGTTCCCGGCGAGCCGGGACAGGCGCCGAAGCTCGGGGCCGTCACGGACTTTTTCAGCAGGCCCAGGATTTTGATGGGCAAATCGGTGCAACTTCCGCGCGCTCTTTCGCACCGTCGCACGGTCACTCCATCTCTCCATCTCTCCGTCACTCATTCACTCATTCACTCCATCACTCTATCGCTTCCGCTCAGAATTCCCTTCGGATCAGGCCGCTGTTCATGCGGATGCCTGCGCCGATGTATTGCTCGGTGGCGTCGCGGGTGTCGTCTTCGCTGTTTTTGGCCCTGCGGAAAAAGTGAACGTCCAGCCACATGTTGTGGTAGAGCGCATAGCTGGCATCGAGGGCGAGGATGACAGTGGTCGCGGGGATGCCCTGCCCGATTTTGTTTCCGTAGTCCTGCACGCGGGTGCGGTGCGACAGCAGGATGTTGCCGCCCCAGTTTTCGCCGGGCGGATCTTCGCCGTAGAACTGGTGAAAGAACCGCCCTTCGATGAAGAGGCGCTTGAGCGGCTGATAGCGCACGATGCCCAGCCACTCCCTGAAGTTGGCACCGAGGGGGTGGGCCAGTGGCTGGTTGTAATGTGCGTAGTTGGCGCGGTTCATACTGTCGCGATGCGTGTAGGTGTAGGGGCGGGCCGTGTTGAACTCCAGCTGCAGGTCGAGGTGGTCGATGCCGAACACGTCCACGTATTTCATGCCCAGTTGCACGCCGAATTTGTTGGCCCACCAGCCGCGGTTGTCGAGGATGAGCTCGTCGAGTTTGAACTCGTCCATCATGAGCTGGCCGTAGAGCTGGAAGCGATGCAGCAGGTTCCATTTGGCGTCGATGCCGATGAGCACGTTGTCGGGGCTGCCCACGAGGTGCTCGATGGTGCGGTACAGGATGACGGGGTTGAGGTATTCGAGGTCGAACTGGCCGTCGCGGCTCAGCACGGTGGCCTCGTAAAAGCCGAAGGCCAGTTTTGGCGAAAGCCGATAGTGGAAGTAGTGGGCGGCCAGGTACTTG
>WFYJ01000019.1 GCA_015490175.1 Saprospiraceae bacterium
ATGTAACTGAATGATTTTTCGATTTTTTCAGCAAGCTTCTTGAATCAAATCCTCGATTCCTCGGTTCCTCGATTGCTCAATCAAAAATGTCCATCGTCTATCGTCCATTGACTATCGTCAATAATTCCCAAACCGAATTGCGTTGAGTATATCGTCCATCGTCAGCAAAAAAACAGATTGGCCATGTTCGACAAGCTGAAGAAAATATTCGGGGCCGAAGAGATGCCCACCAATGCAGCTACGGTCGCGTTCGAGATCGAAGGCATGACGTGCAACCATTGCGCCATGAACATCCGCAACCGCTTCGACGGGGTGGAAGGCGTGTTCAGGGCCGAGGTGTCGTTTCCGGAAGGGAAGGGCACCTTCGTCTATGATCCCGACAAGGTGACGCCCGAACAGATCGCAGCCATCATCGAGGACGGGGGCAGCTACAAGGTGCGCCGCTGATGGGCCGTGCCGCCCATCACGATGCTGCGCTGCGGCTGCAGGCGTGGGTGCTTGGCGGGGGCTTGCTGCTGCTGGCCATCAAGTTTTTCGCCTGGTGGCAAACCAACTCCAACGCCATCCTGGCCGATGCGCTGGAAAGCATCGTCAACGTGGTGGCGGGCGCTTTTGCGCTGTTCAGCCTCTACACGGCGGCCCGACCGCGCGACCGCAATCATCCCTACGGTCACGGCAAGGTCGAGTTCATCGCTGCCGGCCTGGAGGGGGCGCTCATCGCCGTGGCCGGCCTTGGCATGATCGGCAAGGGGCTGTACAACTTCTTCGAGCCGCAGCCGCTGGCGCACCTCGATCTGGGGCTGGTGTTGAGTGCGGCGGCCGGCCTGGCCAACTTCGGCATGGGCAGGGCGCTCGAGCGCTTCGGGCGGCGCCATCACAGCCTCACGCTCGTGGCCGACGGCAGGCACCTGCAGAGCGACGCCTGGTCGTCGGCCGGGTTGGTGCTGGGACTGGTGCTCATCCGGCTGAGCGGCGCCCACTGGATCGACAACCTGATGGCCATCCTCTTCGGCCTGTGGATCCTCTTCACGGGCTACCGTCTGCTGCGCACCTCGGCCGCCGGCATCATGGACGAGGCCGACGAGGCCCTCATCGCCGACATCATCGGCACGCTCGAGGCGCGCCGCCGCCCCGAGTGGGTGGACGTCCACAACTTCCGCATCATCAAGTACGGTGCTGCCCTGCACGTCGATTGCCACCTGACGTTGCCGTGGTACTTCACGTTGCGCGAGGCGCATGCCCAAGTCAAGGCCTTCGAGCGGGCCGTGGCCGACTGCTGCGAGCAGCCCGTCGAGCTGTTCATCCACGCCGATCCGTGCGAGCCGCCGCGCGCGTGTCGCATTTGCCGAAAGGCGGATTGCGACAAGCGCCAGGCCGACTTCCTTGCCGCGCCGGCATGGACGCTCGAGGTCGTCCTCAGCCGCGGGCCCCACTGGCGCGACCATAGCGCCGACTGAGCGGCCGCAATTAGCGTTGCGGCAGCACCAGGTCGGGGTCGAGGGCGCGGGCGCGCCGGTACCAGGCCTCGGCTTCGCGCAGGTTGCCGGCGCGGGCGGCCAGCAAGCCCAGGTTGACGCAGCTCACGGGCCGGTCGGGGTATTCGGCCAGCACCTTGAGGAAGGTGGCTTTTGCTTCCGCAAAACGGCGGGCATTCATCTGCGCCACGCCCAGCTTTTCCAGAAAATCGAGATGGAGCGGCATCAGCTCGACGGCGCGGCCCAGCCAGGCCAGGGCCAGGTGCGGCACTTCGAGCTGTGAGGCTGCCTCGCCGAGGCGGTAGGCCGTCCAGGCGTCGCGTACGGCTTCGGGGCGGAGGCGTTTGGCGAAAGCCAGCAGGGCGGGCCAGTCCTCGCGGTTGAACAGCAGATGAATGCGCACCTGCTCGTACAGCGGGTCGTCGGCTCGGGCCCGGGCGAGGTAGTGCGCTGCCGAGTCGAGTGCGAAGGGGGCCGGCAGGTACTTGTCGTAGAGGGCGAGGAAGGCGCGGGCGCGGTCGAGCGGGGTGGCGCGGCCGCGCGTGAGCAGCTTCAGCTCCCGGAAGCCTTTTCCCTTCTTCCGGCTTTCGCCAAAAAGGTGGCGGCGGGCGGTGGCGCGCCCGATGCGGTGGTCGGTGATGCGCACGTGCGGGATGTCGGTGGTGCCCGAGGTGGGCATGTGGCAGCCCACACAGTCGTTGGCGGCGGCGGTGCGCGCGGCCGCCGGTGCGGTGCAGACGGTCTCGGGCGGGCCCGGGTGGCATTTGCGGCAAGCGGCGTTGAAGTGGCTGCGCGGCGTGAATCGCACGCTGCGATGCGGGTTGTGGCAGCTCAGGCAGCTCAGCTCGTCGCTTTCGCGAAAACAGGCGCTCTGGCGCAGGCGGTCGGCCTGCGAGGCCATGATGAAGCGGGCGTCGCTGTCGGCATAGCGGGGCAGCCACACCTGCATCACCGTGTCGAGCGCCATGCCCGGCCGGAAGTCGTAGAACGTCTTGCCCGGCCGCAGCACGGCAATGCCCTGCAGGTGGCAGCGCTGGCACAGGTCGAGCTGGAGGTGTCGGGGCAGGCGCCGCGGGTTGACGATGCTGAGGTCGGCCTCGCGCGCCGTATCGACCACGATGCCGGCCAGCTTTTCCTCGACGTGTATGGAGCCGGGGCCGTGGCAGCGCTCGCACTCGATGCCGAGCGGCATGCGGGCATACTTGTTGACGGAGCCGGGCACCTGCTCGGGCAGGTGGTTGTGGCAGGTGACGCACTCGGCGCCGATCCAGCGGCCGAAGCGCGGATTGCCCCACTCGGCAAAGCCGGGCGCCAGGTCCCAGCGCTGCTCCTGCACGTACCACGTCACGGGCGCCTGGAAGAGGTAGCCGTTGCGCATGATGAGGTGCGAGTTGGTGTGCTGGCCCGAGCCCACCACGTAGTCGATGCGCTCGAGGCGGCGGTGCGTGGTGTCGCCCCCTTCGAGCCGATACTCGAGCACGAACAAGGCGCTGTCGCGCAAAAAGGGATGGTACCACAGGTTGCGGATCGAGTCGTGGACCACGGCGTGGGCGTCGAAGACGGCCTTGCTGTGCTGCGGCGCGCGGCCCCACGACTGGCCCATGCCCGTCTGCACGAAGCCGGCGTGCTGGTCGGGATGACACGAGCGACACACCTCCATACCCACGTAGCGCGCCTCGGGACCGAGGTTGCGAAAGGCGGGGCTTTCCGGCCCGTCCAGTTCACAGCGCACGAGCACGAGGGCCAGCACCAGCGATGCCGCCCACAGGAAAAAAGCGCGCGGAGAGACATGCCTGTATAGGGCCATTATGCGCACTGCGAATTGATTGGATTCAACAGGGTTTAGAGTTTAAAGTTTAAAGTTTTTCTTGTTGATTATCAGTTTTTTTGTCAAATCCTCGATTCTTCGGTTCCTCGGTTCCTCATCCATCACAACCGCAGCCTTCGGCCGCAGATTCACGCAGTTTGAGCGCAGTTTATACCCGAGGTTGAGGGTTGAGGGTGTAGCGTTGAGCGTTTACAACGCTATGAGAATCAGTGCGTGCTCAGTGCATCTCTGTGTAACTGAAATGATTGTTCGATTTTTCAGCAGGCTCTTGAATCAACCGGTCGAATCGGTTGAATCGGCACTCCCTTTCACTCCTCACTCCATCACTCATTCACTCTCTCCTGCATTGAATTTCCCGGACCGGATTGCGCTGAGCATACATGGCGCACTCGGGCCACTCGGCAAG
>WFYJ01000020.1 GCA_015490175.1 Saprospiraceae bacterium
ACAACGACAAGCTGCCTGAAAAAACAACCAGGCAAGCACACACATTGGGGCCTGCCTGGACAGCATGGTCTCAAAGGAAGACCTGCTTCTTTGCCCCAAATTTACCCCTTTTTCTTGTCAAAGAGCTTGGTTTTTTACATAGTTCCTAAACTCTACACGCAACACCTTTTTGCAGCCGGTCCTTTTTCGGGATGCGAGATCATCTATTCAAGGACACCACCAAAAAAAGGGGCTTTACGCAAACTTCCGGCCATGAGAATTTTCCTCCTCGGCTTCATGGGCGCCGGCAAGAGCCACGTGGGCCGCGAGCTGGCCGCCCTGCTCAAGTGTCCCTTCCACGATCTCGATGCCCGCATCGAGGCGGGGGCCGGGCGTGCCATTTCCGAAATCTTTGCCTCGGAAGGCGAAGCCGCCTTTCGGCAAATGGAGCGCGACGCCTTGCGCCAATTGCCCGACGAAGAATGGAGCGTGGTGGCCACCGGAGGCGGCACGCCCTGCTTCCACGACAATATGGACTGGATGAATGCCCGCGGCCTGACGGTTTTCCTCGATGCCACCCCTGCGCTGCTGGCCAGGCGCCTCTTCCCCGAACGCCACAATCGCCCCCTCATCGCCCACCTCGACGACCTGCCCGCCCTGACCTCATTTATCGAATCGGAGCTGGCCCGACGCCGGCCTTTCTACGAGCAGGCGCATCTCACCGTCCAGATCCTGCACGACGACATGCCCGTGGCGCGCCACCTGTTCGTCTATCTCGGCCCGTATCGCAACTGGGAGGAATAGGCGACTCCCTTTGCGCCTCCCATTCAATTAGCCCCTGAAAACAGAGCGCAGGGACCCAACGCGGCATCCTGACCGATGTCCAGAGCCTGCCATGGTTGGTGGTGTCCTTGAATGATTCCTCATCCCGCAAATGAACCGGGTGCAAAAAGGTGTAGCGTTGAGGCTCAACGCTACATCCTCAACTTTTCTCCATTCAATGCATGGGGCTGTCCCGCAGCATGGCATCGGCCGCCGGTATCCAGGGAACTCCGCATGCCTTCAAAAAGCTGGAAGTTAATGGATTTGGTGTCGCATGAGCACGAGGCTCACGGCATTATTGATGTTTTGTTGATTTTTAATTCAATGATTATGAGCATTTTGTTCAAACATGAAAAAATGTTCATGTGTTTATTTGTTTTTGTTTTGATATAGCTGTCGTTTATGTGTTTTTATTTCAATTTTGGAGCTGTTGGTGTGTATTGGTTTTGGTAAAATGACGATTCGGTAAAAAAAATTCTTTGAAAATTTTGGAGTTTTGGAGGGCGTGACAATAAATTCGGGCCATCATTCAATAGTTCAACACTTGTTGAAGTGTTGCCAAAAGTTGTCCAGATGGAGTTGCCCGTTGTCGCGCGCAAGCGCAGGAAGATCACGAGTGCGCAGCTTTCCCTTATGGCGCATGTGTTGAAGACTATTGCCCATCCGTTGCGGCTGCAGATTATCGAGCTGCTGGAAGCACACGGCGAGGCGTGTGTGGGCGACATTCTCAGGGAAGTGCAGGCAGAGCCCTCGCTGCTGTCGCACCATCTGAACAGGATGAAAGACAAGGGCGTGCTTTGCTCGGAGCGGCGCGGTCGGCAGGTGTATTACCGGTTGGCCTTTGGCGCCATTACCAGCATTTTCGATTGCATGGAAAAGTGCGAGTTGTTTGATGAATTGTAGCAGGTATGCCGACGCAGACCGGTGTGTATACTCGCATCAAAGTGGTTTGGGAAATCCTGTTGCACAATGGTTTAGGGTTTAGAGTTCACAACTCTGTGAAAATCAGTGTGTGCTCAGTGGCTCTCTGTGTAACTGAATGTTTTTCGACTTTTTCAGCAGGCTCTTGAAAATCCTCGGTTCCTCGATTGCTCAATCAAAAATTCCCAGACCGAATTGCATTGAGTATAAATGTTCCACTCACTCTATAAAGAAAATCGTCATGGCAGAAGTGAAAGCAGACAAAGTGCTCGACTGCACCGGCCTGATGTGCCCCATGCCGGTGGTCAAAACCAAGAAGGCACTCAAAGACCTCGAGGTAGGTCAGGTGCTGGAGATGGTCGCTACCGACCCGGGTTCGATGCCCGACATGCAGGCCTGGGCCAAACAGACCGGACATGAACTCCTCGAAGCCAAGGATCTGGGTGACAAGTTTGTTTTCTTCATCAAAAAGACCCACTGATTATGGCTGAAAACGGAACCAAAAAGCTGGCCCTCATTGCCAGCAAGGGGACGCTCGACTGGGCCTATCCCCCCTTCATTCTGGCCAGTGCCGCGGCCTCAATGGACTGGGACGTGGGCATCTTTTTCACCTTCTACGGTCTGCCGTTGCTCAAGAAGGAAATCAACGCCAAGGTTTCGCCTCTGGGCAATCCCGCCATGCCCATGAAAATGCCCTTTGGCGGTGAGGGGCTGCAAAAGGTCAACTGGCCCATTCCGAACCTCCTGATGGCCAACCTGCCCGGCTTCGAAGATGCCGCTACTGCACTGATGAAAAAGCTGTTCAAGTCGAAAAACGTAGCCACCATCGAAGAACTGCGCGAGATGTGCGTCGAGATGGACGTCAAGCTCATCGGTTGCCAGATGACCATGGACGTGTTCGGCTTTACCAAGGAAGACTTTATCGAGGAGGCCGAAATCGGCGGAGCTGCCGCATTTCTGTCCTATGCCGCCGATGCCAACATTACGCTCTTTATCTGAGGCAAGGGCATCGCGGCCTTCGTCACGCGAAAGCAGAACAACAGACAATACCATTGACCCGCGAAGCTGTCAGATGGATTGATGCCGGGCATGCCGGCGCCTTTCGGTCGCAAGCGATTTATCACGGCCTGGCACATGCACGCGCCTCCGATACTCCTGACACCATCGTCTGGGTACAGCCATCCGAACCTTATGTATGCGTGGGCTACCACCAGCAGCCCGAAGCCGAAGTGAACCTGGCCTGGTGCCGGCGCATCGGCTTGCCCGTGATCCAAAGGGAGACGGGTGGGGGCATGGTGTACATCGACAGCAATCAGGTGTTCGCACAGTGGGTCTTCGCCCCTGAGCGCCTGCCGCGCCGCGTCGATCAGCGCTTCGGCCTGTTCGTGCGCGCGCTGGCCGAGGCCCTCGCGCCTCTCGGCCTCGAGGCGACGCTGGGGCCGCCCAACGACCTGCACATCGGCGGGCGCAAGGTGTCGGGCACGGGCGCCGCTGCCATCGGCCGGGCCGAGGTGGTAACCGGCAACTACCTGCTCGACTTCGACTACGAAGCGATGCAACAGGTGCTGGCCGCGCCCCATCCCGCTTTCGCAAAAGCCTTTGCCGAGGCGCTTGCCCGCTGGCTGACCACCTTGCGCCGCGAGCTGGGGCACCCACCTGCACCCGAAGTGCTGAAGCGCCACTATCGCGAGGCGTGCAGCCGCGTCCTGCAACGGCCGGTAGTGGCCGGCACGTGGACGCCCGAGGAAGAGGTCGCCATCGCGCAAATGGAAGCGCGCTTCGCCGGCCAGCAGGCCCGGTGGCAGGAGCTGGCTCAAAAGCCGCAGCCTGCAGGCGTGCGCGCCGTCAAGGTGCAGGCCGGAGTGTGGGTGGCTACCGCCCCCATCGAGGGCGCCGACGGTGAGGTGCGCTGGCTGACGCTGCGCACGCGCGACCGCCGGATCGACCAGGCGGTGTGGAGCGGACCGCCCGCCGACATGCCGCCGGCCCGCCTCGAAGCGCTGGGCCGCATGCTGCACCTGGTCGAAATGGACGAAGCCGAAGTGCTGGAAGTGGCCGAGGCCTGGTGGCAGTTGCACGACGTGTCGCGCAGCGTGCTGCGGCCCGAGCTCCTTGCCGATGCCATCGCACGCATCCGCAAGGCCGCTCCCCGGGCCCCCTTTGCCGCCGGGCGGTATTTGCCGAAAGGCGAAAATTGAACGTGGCTGCGCCTCATGGAAATCGTTGCCGGAAAGACGTATTCGGACGTGGACATGCGCAAGGTCTATACCGCGCTGCCACATCAATGGCTGCTCATGGAAGTGCTCGAACGCGACGACCACGGCCGCGCCCGCAAGCTGCGGCTGCTGCGATGGGGCCCCGACAAGGATGAGCTGTACGATTGGCTCATGGATGAAGCCGACGACTGGGACTGGGACAAAGACTACATCGTGGTCTGGTCCGATCCCGAAAAAGAATGCCCGCTGGCATGAAGCAGCAAGTGGCCACAGCCGGCCAGCGGCACAAACATTCAGTGAAAACCAACTCAAAAAAGAACAACAAACATGGAAGATCTCGAAGGAAAGAAGATACTGGTGATCCAGACCCACGGCGTGGATACGCCCACGCGCACCTACTCGCCCATCTACTACGCCATCGCGGCGGCCGCCATGGAGATGGAGGTGATGATCTGGTTCACCATGAACGGCACCAACCAGTTGAAAAAGGGCGAAGCCGAAAAGGTGTCGCTCAAGCCCGAAAGCGGCGTCACGCTCAAGACGATGCTCGACATGGCGCTGGACAACGACGTCAAACTGGCCGTATGCCAGCAAAGCCTCGAACTGTGGGACATGAAGCCCGAAGACCTCATCGAGGGCGTGGAAATCCTCGGCGCCACCAGCATCATAGACCTGGCCCTCGAATACGACCACGTAATGTATTTCTGAACATTCATTCAACGGATACCACAATCAACAAGTCATGGCCTACGAAAAGGTGAACGAATGCTACATCGTCAAGGACCTGTACTACGCCGTGGAAGACAACACCTGGGTGCGCGTCAATGACGACGGCACGGTGACCATCGGCAT
The DNA here is from genome assembly GCA_015490175.1 of Saprospiraceae bacterium. Classification (GTDB taxonomy): domain Bacteria; phylum Bacteroidota; class Bacteroidia; order Chitinophagales; family Saprospiraceae; genus WFYJ01. The sequence continues at coordinate 4,791 of WFYJ01000020.1, forward strand.
GACCGACGTAGCGCAGTCGCTGGCAGGTCCCATTCTGCACGCCAAGGCCAAAAAGCCGGGCATGCATCGCAAAAAAGGCAAACCCATTGCCACGGTGGAAAGCGGCAAGTGGGTCGGGCCGGTCAAGTCGCCCGTCAGCGGTGAAATCGTCGAAATCAACGAAGAGCTGGCCAAGGATGCCCGCGTGCTCAACAAGAGCCCCTACTACAAGGGCTGGATCATCAAAATGAAGCCCGACAACCTCGAAGCCGATCTGGCCGATCTGGTCACCGGCGACGCCGCCGTGGAAGCCTATCGCGCCAAAATCGAAAAGGACGGCGTGACCTGTACCCATATCGAGGGTACCGAAGAGCCGGCCTGAGGCCGGAGCAGACTGCATTTTTCATAACATTGAAATACGACAAGTATGGCTCTGGACTTGCGTCAAAACAAATATGCCGATGTGCCCTGGGAGGAGAAGGAGCGGCTGTTTGAGGAGGTGAAATCCGACATGCGCTTCCACCATGCCCTCTACGGTTGCTACGAGTGCGGGGTATGCGTGGCGGCCTGTCCGTCGGCGCGCTTTTACGACTTCAGTCCGCGCGTCATCGCCCAGGCCGTGGCCCGCGAAGACGTGGACCTGGTCTATACTCTGATGAACGACAGCATCTGGGACTGCTCGCAGTGCTTTTCCTGCGACCGCTGCCCGCGCCACAACTCGCCCGGCATGCTCATCACCATCATGCGCGAGGTGGCCGTGCGCAACGGTCTGGAAACGGCGCGCGAGGCGCTCGAAGGCTATGGCCGTATCATCTACAAGATCATGTCCACCGGCACGCAGGTGTCGCCCGACATGCTGCAGCCCAATGCCTTCCCCGACTGGGGGCCCCACGTGCATCACATCTCCGAAAACCTCGAAGTGTGGCGCCGCGCCCTGCCGCCCGAGACGCTCCACACCACCGAGACGGGCTGGGCCGTGTCGGACAAGACCATCATCGAGCTGTATCTCATCTGGCACATGACCGGCGTGATGGACATGATCGAGGAAGTGGACGAAGGCCTCCACATGATCCTCGTCGATGTGATGGAGGAGCGGCTCGAAGAAGAAGGATACGACGTGTCGTTCTGATTCGGCAGGCCGACGGCCTTTTTGCGTAAGGCTCTTGTTCTTGATTTTTTCACATAAACCATTGGCCCATGATTCCTCTTCCCGTAGTCAAAAAAGCAAGCGAGCGCGATTTCCGCCTTCCGGAAAATCCGCCTACCGAGGACTACCATGAGGCGCTCGACGAACTGGAAAAAGACGGCGAAATCATCGTACAGCGGGTACCCGAGCCCTATATCGAGGTGAAGACCAAGTATGGCCGTACCAAGAAGATCCCCATTGGCAAGACGTGGCACCACAAGAGCTGCGGCCAGTGCGGGCACATCCCCGGCTATTCGACCTCGATCTTCTGGCTCAATCGCCAGCTCGGGCTCGACTACATCGATCCCAAAGATCAGACGTCGTGCACGGCATGGAACTACTACGCTTCGGCCACTTCCAACTCGGCGGCACAGGCCGCCGTGGCCATCCGCAACTTCGCCGCAGCCTACGAGACGGGGTATTACCCGCTCATCCACTGTGGCACCAGCTTCGGCCACTACAAGGAGGTACGCCAGGCTCTGATCCACTATCCGGAGCTGCGCGCCCAGGTGCGCAAGATCCTCGAGAAGCTGGGCAAGCCGCTGGTCATTCCCGAAGAGATCGTGCACTACAGCGAGTGGGTCTATGCCATGCGCGACCGCATTGCCGAGCGGCAGGTCATTGACATGAGCCACATCACGGCCACGGTGCACCCGGCATGCCACTACCACAAGCTCATCGAGGAAGACGCCATCTACACGCCCGAGATCTACGGCGCGCAGCGCACGGCCATCATCACAGGCGTGCTGCAGGAGCTGGGCGTCAATGTGGCCGACTACTCGACCTGGTTCGACTGCTGCGGCTTCGGCTTCCGTCACATCCTCGTGTCGCGCGACTTCTCGCGTTCGTTCGCCGTGCAGCGCAAGATCGAGGTGATGAAAGAGGAGGCCAATCCCGACATCGTGGTCACCCACGACACCGGCTGCGTCACCACGCTCGACCAGAGCCAGTTTGCCGCCAAGGCGCATGGCAAGAAGGTGGGCATCCCCGTGCTGTCCGATTCGCAGATGGCCGCCCTGGCCATGGGCGCCCATCCGTATCTCGTGCTCCAGATGCACTGGCACAACACCGACAACCGCCCCTTCCTCGAAAAGCTGGGCATCGACCCCGACGAGAAGTGGCGCGAGTTCGAGGCAGCTGTCGAACGGCTCAAGAGCGGCGAGCAGTTGTACCTCACCTGGGACGACGTGGAAGCGCCCGTGGCCGCAAAATGACCCGTTTCCATAAGCGGCTTTCGCCAAAACGAAAGACCATTTTTTCCGAATAAAATCAACTTGAAACAATGGCAAGTCAGGATATCTTGATTATCGGCGGCGGCCCGGCCGGGCTCGAGGCAGCCAAAGGTGTGGCCGATCTGGGATACAAAGCCATCCTTGTGGAAAAGCGCGACCGGCTGGGCGGCACGCCCGACGAGGCACAGTACGCGGCCCTTACGCCCGACCTGCGCCCGGCCGACGAAGCACTCAAGGACATGATTGACCCCGTGGTCAATCACCCCAATGTCGAAGTCCATTACAACACCCTCGTCACCGGCGCCGAAGGCGAGCTGGGCAACTTCACCATCAAGGCCGTCCAGCTGGGCAAGGAGGTGAGCTTCCAGGCCGGCGCCGTGCTGGTGTGCACGGGCTTCCAGCACTTCGATCCCGGCCGCGAGACGCAGAAGTACGGCTACTACGAGCACGACGACGTCATCACGCTCGTCGATGCCGAGAAGATGCTCAAGGCCCACAAGTTCGTGCGCCCCTCGACGGGCGAGCCACCCAAGCGCGTGTGCTTCATTCAGTGCGTGGGCTCGCGCGACCGCCAGATCGGCAACGAGTACTGCTCGAAGGTGTGCTGCGGCATCGCCTCGAAACAGGCCATCGAGATCCGCCAGTTGTTGCCCGATTGCAAGGTGTATATCTTCTACATCGACATGCGCATGTACGGCTACTGGGAAAACGAGATCTACTGGCCTGCCCAGGAGAAGTACAAGGTCAACTACATCAAGGGCATCGCCACCGAGATCATCAAGAAGGGCGATCGGCTGCTCGTCAAGGGCGAAGACACCACCCTGCGCCGCCCCATGGAAGTGCCCATGGACGTGGTCATCCTCTCGGTGGGCATGGAGCCCAGCAGCGGCACGCGCGAGATGGCCAAAATCTTCGGCCTGAAGCAGAACAAGTACGGCTTCATCGAAACGGAAGGCGGCCCCCTCGATACCGTGACGACCAACGTGCCCGGCGTATTTGCCGTGGGCGCCTGTACGGGCCCGGCCGACCTCGAGGATACCGTCTCGGCAGCCGGCCTGGCCGTGATGAAGGCCATCGCCGCGGTGCGCAAGGCCGAACCCGCCACGGCCTGACAGGCCCATTGTACCACCGTCATTGCATTGGAACATGAGCCAGATCGTCGATACCGAAAGTGCGCGCGAGTTCATGAAAGAGACCCTCGGCAAGGTCTCCGAAGCCCAGCTCGTGGCCATCGCCTCCGACCTCGAGCGCAAGAGCCGGGCCATGCAAGCGTGGCTGGCGGAGGGGCGGCTCGAGTCGCTGGACGCGCAGGCGCTGACCCACATCCTGCGCTGCGTCTTCTCGGCGCGCCGCCGCGTCAAGGACGTGCTGGCGCACTATCCGCCCGAGCAACTGAGGCCCGCCATTGGCGAGCTGCTCTACGGCGAGGGCAGAGCCGAGCAGCGCCTGCAGCGCTTCGTGCAACGGCTCGACGCCTTGCCCTACTGGCTGCGCATTGACCTTGCGGGCGAGTTGCTGCACTTCACGCAGCCCGACCGCCACTGGATGTGGTGCCGCTGGCTGTGCGACCCGCAAAAGAAGACGGGCTCGCTGCCTCTCGTCGTGACCGAAGATTACGACTTCGACGGCGCCGACGATGCCGAGCGCTACCTGAAAGTGGGGCGCGCCACGGCTTTCGTGCACGAGGTGGGCGAGGCGGCCGGCTTCCAGACCATCAGCCGCACCCTCTTCGGTACCGACGTCTATCTGTGCGCCGTGTACGTGATCTATGCCTATACCGTGTTGCGCATCCGCATGACGCAGGAGTTCAACAAAGTGGTGCCCGGCCTCGAAGAGTTCGCCCGTCGCCTCCTCGGCGTGTATCGCATGGAGGAATACGAGGCGCTGGCCTGAGGGCGCCATTTGCCGAAAGGCGGATGGGAAAAAGCGGCAAAAGCGATTTTGTTGGTTTTGTGCATTCTTTTGAAAATCAGACAACTATGCCAGTTGATAAAAACCAGATCATCGAAAAGGACAAAGTGGTGGTCGAGGGCATCGAACTGACGGCCGAGTGGAACCGCATGTTCGCCCAGCGCACCGTGTCCAATTACGACGACTCGCTGATGGATCAGCTTACCTCGATCGAGGGTGCCGAGTCGCTGGGCTGGTGCTACCAGTGCGGCCAGTGCGTGCCTGTCTGTCCGGTGGATGCCGTGGGCGGCGACTACGGCCCGCGCAAGATTTACCGCAAGGTGCAACAGGGCATCAACCTGCTGGAAGACCCCGACCTGTGGAAGTGCACTACCTGCTCCAACTGCCTGCGGGTGTGCCCCAAGACGGTCAACATGGTCGAGATCATGCCGGCGCTGCGGGGCGAGGCCGTGATGGAAGGCCTGGATGTGCCCGAAGAGCTGCAGGAAGCCTTCGAGAACACCTTCGAATACGGCAATCCGCTGGGCGAGTCGCAGCGCAAGCGCGCCGACTGGGTCAAGGAGACGGGATCCAACGTGCCCATCATGAAGGAAATCAAGCGGCCCGTTGATGTGCTCTGGTTCGTCGAGTGCTACCCGTCCTATCACGCCCGTGGCAAGGAGGCCAGTGCGGCTCTGGCGCGCATCCTCAACGCCCTCGGCGTCGATTTCGGCATCCTTGGCACGGAAGAGAAGTGCAGTTGCGACTCGCAGCGGCTGGCCGGAGAGCAGGGCCTGTTCGAGGAGTTTGCCGAAGCCAACATCAAGACGCTGGGCAAGTACAAGTTCAACAAAATCCTCGTCACTGACCCGCATGCCCTCAACGCCCTCAAGAAAGAGTATCCGAAGTACGGCGGCGAGTACGAAGTCGTGCACTACACTACCTTCCTCGCCCCGATGATCAATCAGCTCGAGTTCAAGAAGACGCTCAACTACAAGGTCACCTTCCACGATCCGTGCTATCTGGGCCGCCACAACGGCGAGTACGAGGCGCCCCGCCAGATCCTGCAGGCGCTGCCCGGCGTCGAGCTCATCGAGATGGGGCGCTGCCGCCAGGACAGCTACTGTTGCGGTGGGGGCGGCGGTGGCATGTGGCTCGACGGCTTCATGGCCGACCACGTGCAGGAGCGCCTGTCGGAAAACCGCGTGCGCGAGGCCGTAGAGACGGGTGCCGAAGTGCTGGCCGTGTGCTGTCCGTACGAGGTGTCGCGCTTCGAAGACGCCGTCAAATCGACCGGCAACGAGGGCAAGCTCATCGTGCGCGACATCGCCGAGCTCATCGTCGAAGCCATGGGCTGAGCAACCGACGCCGATTTTTTTCTTCTCATGCTTTCGCAAAACGTGAACCTGCAGTCATTATGAATGAAAAAACCGCATTCCGCTACGATCTGTGGTACGACCCCGTGGAGGGCTTCTGGCTCGACCTGCGCGACGGCAGGGTGCGCCTCGGCTTCAGTCCGCTGGTGCAGGAAGGCACTGGCGCCTTCGTGTCGCTGATGCTGGCCGAGCCGGGCAGCGAGCTGCAGCGGGGCGACACGCTCGGCAGCGTCGAGGCCGAGAAGCACGTCGGCCACCTCAAGGCGCCGCTGTCGGGGCGCGTGCTGGCCGTCAACGAGGCCGTACTTGAAAATCCGCGCCTGGCCAACCTCGACCCCTACGGCGCCTGGCTGGTCGAGCTGGAGCCCAGCCGCCTCGACGAAGAGGCCGACCAGCTCGTCTTTGGCGAGGAGACGGTGCGCGCGTGGTATGAAGCAGAATTGAAAAAATACAAAGACAAGGGATGGTTGGCAGAACCATAGAGAGCGCGCCGCCCTCGGCCTTCGAGGAGGCCTTTGCGCTGCGCCGCACGCACTTCCCCGACGACCGCATCACCTTCTTCGCGCCGGGCGGCATCAAGCAATACGAGACCGAGGAGTTTCGCCAGGAGACGCCGCTGGCCTACCTGCCCATCAGCCTGACGGGCAGCGGCTGTGCACTCGACTGCGATCACTGCAACAAGCGCATCCTCGAACCCATGGTGCCGCTCGACCGGCGGCGCGGCCTGTTCGACATGTGCAAGGCGCTGGCTGAGCGCGGCACGCGCGCCATCCTCGTCAGTGGCGGCTCGAAGAAAAACGGCGAGGTGCCCTTCATGAACCACATCGACGACATCCGGCGCGTCAAGGACGAGCTGGGCATGCGCGTCATGGTGCATACCGGCCTGATGACCGATGCGGCACACGCGCGCGCCCTCAAGGAAGCCGGCGTGGATGGCGTGGCGCTCGACATCATCGGCAGCAACGACACCATCCGCGAGGTCTATCACCTCGATGCCACGACCGAAGACTACGAGCGCAGCCTCGAAGTGATGGCCAATGCAGGGCTCAGCCTGCGGCCCCACATCATCCTCGGCCACCACTATGGCGAGTTTCGGGGCGAGTACGAAGCGCTCGAGATGATTGCGCGCTACCCGCATCACGCCCTCATCGTCGTCATCCTCGTACCGCTGCACGGCACGAAGATGTGTGGCGTGACGCCGCCGCTCGTCGAAGACGTCGAGGCGTTTTTCATTCATTCGCGCATGCGCCTGCCGCGCACCCTCATCATGCTGGGTTGCGCCCGTCCGCTGGGCGACTACAAGCAGATCGTGGACCGCAAGGCCGTAGATGCCGGATACAACGGCATGGCCTTTCCGGCTGAGGGCGTGGTGCAGTATGCCCGCGACAGGGGGCTGCGGCCCGTCTTTGTCGAGGATGCCTGTTCGTGTGGTTGTTGAGCAACGGGTCGGTGCGCAACTCTTCGGACGCGCCCGACTGCAATCCCGATAACGCATATGGCTTTTGCCGGAATGAGATATGTGGCCGACGAGGGCGTGGGAGCTGCGGAAGGGCTCGCAGGCGACGAATGGCTGATGCAGTGGGTGGGCAGTGCGCCCGCCGAAAGCGATCCCGTGGCCCTGCGCCTGTACACTTACAGAGATCACTGTGCGCTCGTGGGGCGCTTCCAGCACCTCGAGGCCGAGCTCGACCTCGATTTTTGCCGGAAGGCTGGCATCGAATGGAGCCGCAGACTCACGGGCGGTGGCGCCATACTGATGGGGCGCCGCCAACTGGGCATCTGTCTGGTGCAGCGCGTGCCGGTGGGCCTGAATACGCGGCAGCTCTATCACCGCTATGCACGCCCGCTGATCGAGGTGCTGGGCACCCTCGGCATTGATGCCCGCTTTCGCGGAAAAAACGACCTCGAGGTGGCCGGCCGCAAGATTGCCGGACTGGGCATCTATTCCAATCGGGAAGGCGTGCTGCAGTTCCATACCAGCCTGCTGCTCGACATGGATCTGCAACTGATGCTGCGCGTGCTGAAGGTGCCGCTCGAAAAGATTTCGGACAAGTCGCTGGCGCGGGTGCGCGCCCGCATCACCACCGTCTCGGCCGAATGCGGTCGAGCCTTCGATGCCGACGAGCTGCGGGCCCTGCTGGCGCCGGCCTATGCGCGCGCCTTCGGGCGCAGCCTCGAGCCGCTGCCCTTCGATGGGGCCGAGCAACAGGCCATCGGCCGACTGGTACGCGAAAAATACGGCCACGACGCGTGGCTGCATCAGAATACGCCGCAGCCCGACATGACGGGCGAGGGCATCAAGAAGACGAAAGCCGGCCTGTTGCGTGCCTTTGTCGCCCTCAAAGGGCAAACCTTCAAGAGCCTGCTCGTCACCGGCGATTTCTTCGAGCTCGAGCCCGTCTTTCGCGAGCTGGAGGCGCTGCTCAAGTGGCGCCCCGTCGATCGCGAAGTGGTGCGGGAAGCCGCAGCGCGGGCCCTCACCGCCCACGGTGGCCCCGACCCGCCCCTCGAGGTCGAAGAGCTGGTGACCCTGGTGTGGCGCGCCGCCGTCAGTGCGATGAAAGAGGTGCACTACCACTACCAGGGTGGCTGCTACGAACGAGCGGGCCTGCGGG
>WFYJ01000021.1 GCA_015490175.1 Saprospiraceae bacterium
CTTTGACAACACGGTCCGGTAGTTCAGCTGGTTAGAATGCCTGTCCCGACTCGTCGGGAAGGTCGCGGGGGGTAGTTCCCCTTACACCACTGAAGCACCGTACTGCCTTTGACAACACGGTCCGGTAGTTCAGCTGGTTAGAATGCCTGCCTGTCACGCAGGAGGTCGCGGGTTCGAGTCCCGTCCGGACCGCTTCACAAAGCCCATCGAACATGGTTTCGATGGGCTTTTTTATTGTCCCCTTCCTGAAACCCGCCCACTCATGAAGTACTACACCTACATCATCCAGAGCCTCAAGGATGGGTCCTTCTACGTCGGGTTCACCTCCCAGCTCGACGAGCGCATCCGCAAGCACAACAGACCTCACAAGGGATACACCGCTCGAAAACAACCATGGGTGCTCAGGTGGGCAAAAGAATGTTCCTCAAAAAAACAGGCCATCGCCCTCGAACGCAAAATCAAAAAGCTCAAGAGCGCCAAGGCCATCAGGAAGATCATTCAAAACCAATTGGATGTGTAAGCACATGAATCCGGATTCCATCACCCGGTAGTTCAGCTGGTTAGAATGACTGTCCCGAGGCTTCGCATCGGGAAAGGTCGCGGGTTCGAGTCCCTCCGATTGTCATCGGAGCAAGCTGTCCGGACCGCTTCACAAAGCCCATCGAACATGGTTTCGATGGGCTTTTTTATTGTCCCCTTCCTGAAACCCGCCCACTCATGAAGTACTACACCTACATCATCCAGAGCCGCAAGGATGGGTCCTTCTACGTCGGGTTCACCTCCCAGCTCGACGAGCGCATCCGCAAGCACAACAGACCTCATTAGTCAATGGACGATAGACAATAGACAATAGACAATAGACGATGGACTTTTTGATTGAGCAATCGAAGAACCGAGGAATCGGGGATTTGATACAACTCATCAATTGTCAACAAAAACAGATAAATAAAACATAAAACCCTCAAGGCCACACCCTCAACCATTGCAACAGGATTTCCCAAACCACTTTGATGCGGGTATAACTCCCCTTGGCCTACCTTTGCCGCATGGTACAGAGTTGGTTGTTGCGCGCACTCCTTTTTCCCTTTTCCCTGGTCTACGGGCTGGGCGTGTATCTGCGCGAGTGGGCGTGGCAAACGGGAATACTGAAGAGCGTGCAATTCGACCTTCCGGTCATTTCGGTAGGGAATCTTTCGGTAGGAGGTTCGGGCAAGACTCCTCATGTGGAATACCTCATTCGTCTGCTGCGTCCCTATCTGCAGGTAGCTACCCTGAGTAGAGGTTACAAGCGCAAAACGCGAGGCTTTCGGATCATTGGCGGGCGAGACGATGCCCTCACGGCAGGCGATGAACCCCTGCAATACAAGCGCAAATATCCAGACGTAGTAGTTGCTGTAGCGGAAGAGCGCGCCCTGGCCATCCCGCAATTGCTCAAGCACCGCCCCGACATCCAGGTCGTCCTCCTCGACGATGCCTACCAACACCGCGCCATCAAACCGGGCCTCAATATTTTGCTCACCGAATACGATCGTCCTTACACGCGCGATTGGCTGTTGCCTGCAGGTCGACTGCGCGAATGGCCTTCCGCCGCCCGGCGTGCCAACGTGGTCATCGTCACCAAATGCCCCGATGCCCTCAGCAGGGAAAAGGCCGAAGCCCTCGAAAAGGAGTTGAACCTGCTGCCCCACCAACAGTTGTTTTTCAGCAAATATCGCTACGGACAACCCTACTATCTGTTCAACCCGCAGCAGCGCATCGCCCTGACCCCTTCCATGAATGTGCTGCTGATCTCGGCCATCGCCAATACCGACTACCTGCTGCAGTACCTCGAATCCCATGTAGCCTCGGTAGCGACCTTCACTTTTGCCGATCACCACTATTTCAGCAACTACGACATGGGGCAGCTCGATCGGCAGTTCCGCATTCGCTCGCCCAGACCTGATGTAATACTCACCACCGAAAAAGATGCCATGCGGATGGAGCTGCACCAGCAGTTCCTGCTCGAGAAAAAACTGCCCGTCTTCGTGCTTCCCGTCGAAGTGGAATTTCTCTTCCAGGACGGCGAGCGCTTCGATGCACGCGTCAAAGAGTTTCTACTGGATTTCAAAGTGTGAGCGCACTGAAAAAAGTCCGTAACAACGCAACGACGTAACATATGCGTGTATGATTAACTTGCAACGAATTGATTTAAAATCAAAAATACATTGCGTGTCGTTGCGTTCCCGAATTGAGTCGGGACGGGCTCCCGACTTTGGTCGGAGCCTGCTTCCGACAAGTCGGAACAAGCTCCGGCTCGCCGGGGGCAAGCTGTTGCGTGAGATTTGGGGTTTTTTCAGTAGCCTCAAAGTGTGAATCAACCACGCAGCGCTTGCCTCCTTCACCGGGTTACCGCTGAGAAAACAGATCCAGATCTTCAGGTACAGGCTCGTGACAGGCAGGGTCATCGAATTGATAGTTATTGACCTTGTCTGTCACCCGATACATCCGCAGCAATCCATCGGGTGCTGGTTGGAGCATGGCGAGCACTTCATCGAGTGGCAAGTCGTCGAGCCACAGTTGGACCTGATCGGCGTCCAGCAAGAGGAAGGGCATTCGGTCGTGCAGACAGGACATTTCGCGATTGGGTGGGGTAGTGATGATTGCACAGCTTTTGTGCGGGTAACCATTGGGCGGCTGATGCCATACGTCCCAGATGCCCCCCATCAGCAGTAGTCCGCCATCCTTGGGAAAAATGCGGTAAGGCAGCTTCCGCGTGCCTTCCTTGCGCCACTCGTAGAAACTGTCGGCAAGTACGACACAACGCTGCTTGCGTATGGGGACGCGAAACGATGGCCTGGTGGCAATACCTTCGGCGCGCGCATTGACGGGGCGAACGGGCCGCTTGGTCCCGTCCCACCACGAAGGCACCAGGCCCCACACCATCTGCTGCAATCGATCGGGTGCATCGTTGGCGACCACCCAGACGTGTTGGGTCGGAGCGATATTGTAACTGGTGCGCAAATTGGGCGGCACTTCCACAAAAGGCAATACCTGCCGAATTTGCTCTTTCGTAGCCACAAACGAGAACCTCCCACACATTTGTTCCGCAGTTTTGTTTCGATACGCGACGCAGCACAAACATCTCCTTTGCCCTGGCCCCGACCAAAATTCTGGCATTCAAGGTACTCACATTTTTCAACTGCCACCTCCACAACACTTCGCTGCAAGCCCCGCAACAAATACGTGCCATTTTCCTTCTCCACTCCCCCTTTTTGGACACCTTTATCAGTTGCTCGATTCCAGCAAAATAGGTAATTCCGGTTTGCACTCCGGTTTGTGCACTTTACAGGGGAAAAGTCCCTCTTTTTCCACTCCGAAGGTGCTTTTTTCCATTCAATGGATCAGGCCACTGGAAAAGGACACCTCTTTTCCGAAAAAGCGCCCCCTTTTGTAAACCGAATTTACAATGTTACACCCTCCCGCTTCTCCAGAATTTTTCCCGTTGACAAGTGCGTTTTGCGGTGTGCAAAAATCTCCGAATGAATGAAAACAAGGTCATTATGGAGTGAATCGGGAGTGGATATCGAGCGCGTTTATTCACGGTTTCAAAAAAGGAAGGAAAAGGCCGTCTTTTTCTGCACGAATTCACAGCCCTGATGATGATGATGGTTCATTTTTTAAAAAAATGAATTCACTGTCATCAGGAGGGGAGTGACAAAGCGCATTCGGCTCGCGGCGGTGGAACAAATTATTTTTGCCCTGTTCCACCATTCCGTCTCTCTCTCACGCGCAAAACGCAATTGCTCATGGGGTCTTTCCAATCGCTTCCGCGCCCGGTACGTGTCTGGCTTCTGACAGGTGTGGTGATGGTCTTCTTTCAGGTGGTGCTCGGTGGCATCACCCGCCTGACCGATTCGGGACTCTCGATCACTGAGTGGGCCGTCATTCAGGGCACGTTGCCGCCCTTGAATGAAGCCGAATGGCAGGAGGCTTTCGCACAGTACAAGGTCATGGCGCGCAAGCAGTACGAGACGCTCCATCGCGACATGAGCCTGCAGGAGTTCAAGTTCATCTACTTCTGGGAATACTTTCACCGTCTGTGGGCGCGGTTGATGGGCCTGGTGTTTTTGTTGCCCTTCCTCTGGTTCGTCTGGAAAAAAATGTTGCCACGGTGGTTGCTTCGCCGCTTGGGCATTGTCATGCTGCTGGCGTCCTTGGCGGCCGTGTTCGGCTGGATCATGGTGAAGAGCGGACTGAACAACGACCAGCGCACCTGGGTGAGCGCCTACAAGTTGGTGGTACACCTGTCGATCGCGACGGTTTTGTTTGCGTATCTTTTCTGGACCTGGCTGCTGGCGGCTCGCCCTGCCGTGGCGCAATTTGCTGCGCGTAGGCGCTTGCGGCGGGCGGCGTGGCTGATCGTCGGGGTCGTACTGCTACAGATTGCTTTTGGGGGACTCATGGCGGGCATGCGCGCCGGACTCATCCACCCCCATTGGCCCGTGTTCGTGAAAGGGCATCTGTTGTGGCAGGCGCTGACGGAAACGACCGACTGGCACTGGGAGCGCTTCATTGATTACGAGCCGGCACGGGCCATCAAGGCCATTGTCCAGTTGTTGCACCGGGGCACGGCTTGGGTACTCGTGGGTTTGGCTCTGTGGTGGCATTTCCGGCTTCGACGCTGGCAGGCGCCGCGTTTGCTCGTGCAGCGCAGCCGCTGGTTCTACGGCATGCTCGGCATTCAGTTCGTGCTGGGCGTGCTGACGGTCATCAATTGCGTGGGGCGCGTGCCGGTCTTCTGGGGAGTCGTGCATCAGGGCGGGGCTTTGCTCACACTTGCTTCGGCGCTGTTGCTGGCATACTCCCTGCGCCACGAGCATGCGTAGCGGTGCGCTTGCGCAAAAAGCGGTTGGCTTCTGGTTGCCCTGTCTGTCAGAACAGGCTCTTGATGATGTCTTCCTCGCTGATGCCTTCGGCTTCGGCCTTGTAGTTGCGCACGATGCGGTGGCGCAACACGTAAGGCGCGATGGCCTGTACGTCTTCTTCGTCGGGTGCATACTTGCCGCTGATGGCCGCATGGCACTTGGCCCCCAGCACGAGGTATTGCGACGCACGCGGTCCGGCACCCCACGAGATGTAGTTGTTCACCATATCGGTAGCTTGCGGGGTGTTGGGACGCGTCTTTACGGCCAGCGACACGGCATACTCGAGCACGTGGTCCGACACGGGCACTTTACGAATCACTTTCTGGTATTCGAGAATCTGCGGTCCCGTAAGGACGTGCTTGAGGTCGTATTCTTTCAGCGTCGTCGTTTGCTTGACGATCTCCACCTCTTCCTCGTACGAGGGATAGTCGAGTGGAATGTTGAACATGAAGCGGTCGAGCTGGGCCTCGGGCAGCGGATAGGTGCCCTCCTGCTCGATGGGGTTTTGCGTGGCCAGCACGAAGAAGGGGCTGGGTAGCTCATGGCGCTTGCCGCCTGCCGTCACGGCGCGCTCTTGCATGGCTTCGAGCAGGGCGGCTTGTGTCTTGGGCGGCGTCCGGTTGATCTCGTCGGCCAGGATGATGTTGGCAAAAAGCGGGCCTTTGTTGAAGCGGAAGGTGTTGCGCTCTTTGTCGAGGATCTCCGAGCCGGTGATGTCGGAGGGCATCAGGTCGGGAGTGAACTGGATGCGTTTGAAGTCGAGGTCGAGCACTTCGGCGATGGTGCTCACCAGCAGCGTCTTGGCCAGTCCGGGCACCCCTACCAGGAGGCTGTGGCCGTTGCTGAACAGGGAGATGATCACGGCCTTGACGACTTCGTCCTGCCCGACGATGACTTTGCCGATTTCGCTCTTGAGGTCCTGGTATGCCTGTGCCAGGGCATCTACTGCTTCTACATCCGATTTGAACGTGGTTTGACTCATCGCTGGTGGGTTCGGTTTTTTGACGAAATGGTTGATGGCTTCCAAACGCCTGGGTGCAAAACTTGTTTTTTGAGGCTCAGGCAGCGGGCAAATATAAACGCAATTCGAAGCGGTTGGACGGCGCCGTGCTGCCATTTCAATATCTGTGCCATGGCTCATCTGGGGCACGTCCATTCCCATTCGGCCAGGGGCGAGGCATGGTCGCTGAGCGAGAAGTGCCACCATTCGGTCGCGATGCCCTTGAAACCCGCTTCATGCATGGCGTCCCTGAGGGTCTTTCGATTGGCCAGCACTTGTCGGGGCAAGGCCGAATAGTCGGCATGCGCTTCGGGACCAAAAAAGTCGTAGGGCGTGCCCATGTCCAGCGGCTTGCCCGTGCTCAGATCGAAAAGGGTCAGATCTACGGCCAGGCCTCTGTTGTGCATGGATCCCTTGCGAGGATCGGCTACATAACGGGGATCGGGCACGATCTCCCACAACTGCCATTGGGCAGGGCGGGGGCGATAGCAGTCGAACAGAATGAGGCCATAACCTTTGTCCGCGAGGTGGCGAGCCGCTTCGAGCAGGGCTTCGGCGGCCGCTTCGCGCAAAAAGCACCGAGCGCAACCATAGATCTGCTGCCCCGTAAAATTGTTGGTACCGGCATAGCGGATATCGAGCCGGATGTGTGGCGATTCGTGGATTTCTTTCCACCCGCTTGGAGGAGTGGACAGTGTTTGCGTTTTTCCTGTGGAAAATGTGCAAATCGCAATGCAAGTCAGCAAAAACAGAAGCATTTGCCGAAAGGCAGATGTGTAAAACGGATGCATATCGAGACGGATTTTGCGCAAGCAGCAGCCCAATTTCCACATTTTTTTCAAACGGCCGAAGCGGGTGGGTATGCGATGTGGGCGCTTCGTTTGGCTGCCGACGGGATAAACTGCAGGGCAGAGGCTATTTTTGCGCCACTTTTCCACAACCTCTGAATCGACGTGGCGTCACGACTGTTGCTTCCCCCGAAATACCTGTGGCTTCTGGCCGGGCTCCTGCTGCTTCCGGCCTTGCTCGTCAATCTGGGATTGATGACGCTCATCGGCGACGAGGGCATTCGCGCCGATGTGGCTCTTGAAATGCTGCTGTCGGGCAATTACCTCGTCCCTACGATCAATGGGGAGCCCTACCTGAACAAGCCGCCGCTTTACAACTGGATCCTCGCGCTTTCCTTTGTGCTTTCCGGTGTGGCCAATGAGTGGTCGGCGCGGCTGCCCACCGTGATATTTCTGCTGTGCTATGCCACTGTGTGTGTGTGGTATTTGCGCAAGCACGTGTCGCAGCTCGAGGCCTTGCTGGTGGCGGCCATGCTCATTACGTGCGGCCGCATCCTCTTCTGGGACTCGTTGCTGGGGCTCATCGACATTTGCTTTTCGCTGGTGGTCTTTGCCAATTTCCTGTGGATATTTCACTGGGCGGAGCAGGGCAGGTGGTGGCGCATGTTCGTGGGCTCGTGGCTGATCACCGTGGTGGCGTTCATGTTGAAAGGGTTGCCTGCCTTGGTGTTTCAGGTGCTCACCATTGCCGCCTGGCTCGCCTGGCTGGGTCGGGAGCGCCACCGCACGCTGCTTCGGGCCGCAGGGTGGGCCTTGCGTCGCGGCCTGTCGCTGCCCAACTGGATCGGCATGGGACTGGCTTTCGGTCTGCTGGGCAGCTACTACTACCTCTACGCACAGCAGGCGCCAGTAGTCCCCCTGCTCGAGCGCCTGTTCACCGAGTCGGCCAAACGCACGGCTGTGCAGTACGGTATGGGCAAAACCGTCTTGCACCTGTTCACCTTCCCTTTCGAGATGGCGTATCACTTTTTCCCCTGGTCGCTCATGGTGCTGTTGGTGTTTGTCCGAGGTGCCTTTCGGCAAATTTGGCAGCATCGTTTGCTCACCTTTTTTGCCGTGACTTTTGCGGCCAACATCTGGGTGTACTGGAGCTCGGTGGAGGTCTATCCGCGCTATCTGTTGATGTTTTTGCCGCTGGTGTTTTTGCCTTTCGCGCATTGGTACCTGCAGCCGGCTTTCCGCCAAACGCCTTTCGGCAAATGGGTGAGCGGGCTGTTCGTGACTTTTGCGCTGTTGGCTACGCTCGGGGCCCTCGCACCGCTCTTTTTGCAGGAGCGGCTGGCCCGGGTGCCGGCGCTTGCCCTCAAGTCGCTGTTCCTTTTTGCACTTTGTGGCTGGATGCTGCTGCACGTGTGGCGCCAGGATGCCGTGCGACAGCTTCCTGCCATGGTCGTCCTGTTGCTGGCCGTGCGGCTGGGATTCGACTGGTTCGTACTGCCTGATCGCCTGCGCGAAGACTGGGGCACCGTGGTGCGGGCCACCACTGTCGAGACGGCGCGAAAAGTCGTAGCGGAGGAGCAGGAGCTGTGGCTGTACAAAGGCACCTGGATTCCCGCAACCAACAGCTTTTACCTCTCTTCGCATACCGGGCAGATTGTCAGGCGCACCCTCCATCCGGATCCTTTCGACTGGATGATAGTGGATACAACTTTGTATCGTGTTCCTTTGCAGGTGAAATCCGAATTCAAAATCCGTCATGGCCGGCGCACCATGCTGGTCGGTCCGCTGCGTCCGGCAGCGACAATCCGTAGCAAATGAAAACGAACAAGCGCCCCGAGCTCAGTGTCGTGGT
This sequence comes from Saprospiraceae bacterium, assembly GCA_015490175.1. Lineage (GTDB taxonomy): Bacteria > Bacteroidota > Bacteroidia > Chitinophagales > Saprospiraceae > WFYJ01. Next base: position 8,545 of record WFYJ01000021.1, read on the forward strand.
AGCCGTTTACAACGAAGCCGAAAACGTGCGCCCGCTGGTGCAGCGCATCGCTGAGGCCCTGCGCGGCTTTGAATATGAGCTGATATACGTGGACGACGGCTCTACCGACGGCACGCTCGACGAACTCAAGTCTGTTAGTGATAATAGATTGAAAATCATTGAGTTGCGTAAAAATTACGGCCAGAGTCTCGCACTCATGGCCGGCATCGATCAGGCTGTTGGCGAGTACATTGTCACGCTGGACGGCGACCTGCAGAACGATCCGTTCGATATTCCCATGATGCTGGAGCTGGCCAAAAAGGGCGACTGGGATCTGGTTGCCGGCATTCGCGCCAATCGGCAGGATGACGTGCTTTTCCGAAAAATTCCCAGCCGCATTGCCAACTGGATCATCCGCAAGCTCAGCGGCGTGCACATGAAAGACTATGGCTGCGCCCTGAAAGTCTTCCGTGCAGAGATTGCCAAGGGGATGGGACTGTATGGCGAGCTGCACCGCTTTATTCCCGTACTGGCTTATCTCGAGGGTGCGCGCATCACGCAGGTGAATGTGCGGCACCATCCGCGGGTGGCCGGCCAGTCGAAATACGGGTTGGGACGCACGTTCAAGGTGGTGAGCGATTTGCTGCTGATGCTTTTTTTCAAAAAATACATGCAGCGCCCCATGCACTTGTTCGGCATCTGGGGCATCGTGCTGTTTGCTGTCGGCGCACTCATCAACCTGTACCTCGGTGCGCTGAAATTGATGGGACAGGACATCTGGGGCAAGCCTTTGCTCATCCTTGCCCTCATGCTGGTGGTGGCAGGCATCCAGCTCGTCACGTTTGGCATTATGGTCGAGATCCAGATGCGCACCTACTTCGAATCGCAAGACAAGCGCCCCTATCGCATTCGGCGCATCTGGCTTGGGGCGAATAGCGAAAAGCAGCAGGTGGCCGATAGCGCCCGCAAGGAGTAGCGACGTCGGGGCAGGGTATCCACACCCTGCCGGACCTACCACACTTTTTTCACCTTGGGGTTGCGGACCCATTTGCTCCAGCGCTTGTTGTAGGTGTGCACGCTGTGAGCGGGGGCGCCGTTATTCGATTCGAGCGGGAGGCCGCGATTGGCCCATTCGAAGATCCCGCCATACAGGTTGTACACCTTCCGGAAACCTTCTGCCTGCAGGCGTTCGGCGATGCGCTCGCTGCGATAACCCACGCTGCAGTACACCACGATGGTCGTATCGCGTGGCAGCTCGCGCAGCGCGTCCGCTTTGAATTGCTCGTAGCCCACGTATCGGGCACCGGGGATGTGGCTGGTTTCGTATTCCTCGCTTTCGCGGGCATCGAGGATCAGGGCTTTACCCAGCAGCGTGCGGACTTCTTCCACGCCGATTACGGGCGCCGAAAAGCGCAGCAGGTGTTTCAGTTCCCTGTCGAAGGCTTCGTCCGACACAGAAGGCAGGTTGTCGGGAGGATCGTGCTGCGCCATACAGGCCATCTGGCTGGTCAGAAAGATCAGGAAAAGGAGCCACGTGGTTCTCATGGGTTCTGTTTCGATGGATAACGCAAAAACGGGCGTATTGGTGCGCGTTCAAAGTTGTTCGGGGCCTTCACCTGCCCAGTCCTGCAAGTACACACCTTCCTCGCACAATGGAGCGAGCTGGTCGTCAATGAAGGGGCGCACTTCGTGAATGACGGATTCGGGATAGAGCACGTGTAGGTTGGGGCCGGCGTCCAGGCTGAAATACACGGGGTGCCCGGTCTCGGCCCGAAACGCCTGTACCCGTTCCATGGCCGTAATGGTGTGCGGCGCGAGCAGGAGGTAAGGACTGGGTGCGCTCATCATCAGGGCATGGAGCATGAGGGCTTCGGCCTCGGCAATTTTTCCGAAAGTCTCGAGATCGCCCGTCCGCAGGGCGCCCAACAGCTGGTGCAGGCTTTTGCGCGCGTATTGGAAGCGCGCTTCCGCAAACGGATGGTTGTGCATCAGGCCGTGTCCTGCACTGCTCGACACCTTTTTTTCGCCCGAGCGAATGATCAGGATGTCGTCGTGGAAGGTCTGGTACACCGGATGGGCCTGTTCGGCCATGGGGATGGCGTAGAGGTTCGAGGAACCCGGCACTTCGCCCGTTTCGCCCCACAGCGCCAGGTAGGGGTATATCGAACGGCAGGCACTGCCCGAGCCCAGGCGCGCCACATACGAGGCCTTGCGGTCGAAGGCCTCGTCGTCCTCGAGGGTATGGAAAAACTCGTCTTCGAGCGTGCAGCAGCACAGGGCCAGCGCGCTCATGGCCGAAGCCGAGGAGGCGATGCCCGAAGAGTGCGGAAAAGAGTTGGCCGTCTCCACTTTCAGATCGAGTTGTCTGAGGAAGGGAAAGATCGGCAGGATCTTCTCGAAATATTTGCGCACTCTTTGTTCGAAGGCTTCGTGGCGTGCGCCTTCGAAGTACAGCTCCACCGACACGCCTTGCCCCGGTGTCCGGCGAGGGGCATAGTGCAGGGTCGTCCGGGTGAAAGAAGTCTCGAGCGTGATGCTCAGCGAGGGGTTTTGCGGGAGCTGGTCGCTGTATTTGCCCCAGTATTTGACGATGGCGATGTTGGAGGGGCTTTTCCAGGTGATGCTGCCTTCCTTGATTTCCGAAGTTTCGAGGACGAGTTTCGGGTTTTCGTATTGCATGCTCAGTCTTTTTTGTAGTGCGCTTCGAGCCAGGCTTTGAATTGCTCGTAGTCGGGGGGCAGCAAGGTAGATTTTTTCTCTTTTCGGGCCAATCGAGCCAGCCGCTCGGGGATGGCGATCTTTCGCCCCAGGGTGGATTCCATGGTTTCGAGGAATTTTGCCGGATGGGCCGTTTCGAGGATGATGCCCTGCAGCTCGGGCCGCGTTTGCCGAAAGGCCTGCCATGCAAGGAAACCTACCGCGCCGTGCGGGTCCATGAGGTAGCCGTATTGGTCGTGAATGGCGCGGATCGCCTGGCGCGTTTGCGCATCGTCGAAGGCGTAGCCCGAAATTTCGTTCCGCAGATTGTTCCACGTGGAACCATACAGGTCGAGCATGCGCTGAAAGTTGGACGGATTGCCCACGTCCATGGCGTTGGAGAGGGTGGGGATGGAAGGGCGCGGCCTGAATTTCCCGGTGGCCAGATATTCCGGCACGACATCGTTGACGTTGGTGGCGGCCACGAAATGCGCGACGGGCAGCCCCATGCGCTTGGCGAAAAGTCCGGCCGTGAGATTGCCGAAATTGCCCGAGGGGACGACGAATGCCACGGGCTTTTTCAGCGGCATGAGTTGTTTGAATGCTTCGAAATAGTAGAACGATTGCGGGATGAGGCGGGCGATGTTGATCGAATTGGCCGAGCTAAGGGCGATGTGCCGGCGCAGCGATACGTCGAGGAAGGCCTGTTTCACCAGGGCCTGGCAATCGTCGAACGTGCCTTCGATTTCCAGCGCGCGGATGTTCTTGCCGAGGGTGGTGAGTTGTTTTTCCTGCAGGGGACTGACTTTTCCGGAAGGGTAGAGGATGACCACGTGGATGCCGGGCGTGTCGTAAAAACCGGCGGCCACGGCCCCGCCTGTGTCGCCTGAAGTGGCCACGAGGATGACGGTTTCCTGGTTTCGCTTTTTGAGGAACCAGCTCATGAGTGCGGCCATGAAGCGCGCACCAAAGTCCTTGAAGGCAAGCGAAGGGCCGTGCCACAGCTCGAGCACGTGCGTGTCTTCATCGAGCGAGACGACAGGCGCAGGAAAGTCGAGTGCGCGACCTGTGATGTGCCGAATGTCGTCTTCGGGAATGACCTCGCCGAAAAGTGCCTTGCTCACCGTTTCGGCTATTTCCTGGAAAGAATACTCGGGCAGATGCTCGATAAAAGCTGCGGGCAATTCGGGAATCCGTTCCGGCATGTAAAGGCCGTTGTCGGGCGGAAGGCCGCGAAACACCGCTTCTTCCAGCGTGGCGCGATGCGTGCGGTCTTTCGTGCTGTAGAGGATCATTGGTTCGTGCTTTTGCGCTGTTTCGGGGAAACGTCTTTTTTCCTCAGAATTTGAATGCTCCTTTCATGTTGATGCGCGAAAGGAACAGATCCGATTCGATGCCTGCTTTCGCAAAAACGGATTGCATGCCTTTGCCCGCCTCTTCGGCGATGAGGCTGTTGGCGCACAGCGCAAACACCGAGGGGCCACTTCCGGAAATGCTGCATCCGAGGGCGCCGGCCGCGAGCGCGGCTTTTTTCACATCGTAGAATCCCGGAATGAGCGGCGCGCGCTGCGGCTCGATGATCACATCGTCGAGGCATCGACTCAGCAAGTCGAGGTCGCCGCGATACAGGGCCGCCACGAAGGCCGCAAGATTGCCCGCCTGCTGCGTGTGCAGCGCCAGGGGGACCGCGGGTTTCAGCAGGGCACGTGCGTCTTCGGTGCGAATGGTGATGTGGGGATACACGACGGCCACAAAGAGGCCGGGCGGCACGGGCAGGCGGATGACGTCCGGCGACTCGTGGTCGCGCACGAGCACGATGCCGCCGAGCAGCGAAGGGGCCACGTTGTCGGCGTGCTTGCTGCCCGAAGCGATGGCTTCGCCTTCGAGCGCAAAGCGCAGCAGCGCTTTCTTCTCGAGCGGTCGCTTCAGCAGCTCGTTGACCGCCATGGCGCCTGCCACGGCACTGGCGGCGCTGGAGCCGAGTCCGCTGCCAAAAGGCATCTTTTTGTACAGCTCCAGCTCGATGCCCCTCTTTTCAGCCAGCCCCAGATGCCGGAGCACGGCCAGCGCCGCCTTGCCGGCCGTATTTTTTTCCGGATCGGTGGGCAGTTTTCCTCCGGCACCCGTGATGCGCGCGATGTGGATGCCGGGTTCATCCGCAAAACGGGCCACGATCTCGTCGCCGGGCGCTTCAAGCGCCATGCCCATCAGGTCGAAACCGATACCAACGTTGCCGATGGAGGCGGGAGCGAATACTTTGATTCCTGGTTGACTCATAGTCGTTGCAATGGCGTGTTGGATGAGATATGGTTATATACTCAGCGCAATTCGGTTCGGGAATTATTGACGATAGTCAATGGACGATAGACGATGGACATTTTTGATTGAGCAATCGAGGAACCGAGGAATCGAGGAATTGATCCAAGTTGTTGATTGTCAATTAAAAAAAACAGATAAGTAAAATTATGAAAACCTCAATGCTCAACGATATACTCAAATCAAAGTGGTTTGGGAA